>NZ_VCCF02000001.1:6218475-6525632 GCF_005938045.2 Pseudomonas sp. KBS0710
CCCTGCGCTGGTATTCCTGGCTGTTGCTGGTCGGGACCATTGTGTATGGCGTTGCCTGGGCGATGCATTGGGACGACCGTGGTGTGCTGTGGATCGCTGAGCGGTTCGAAACCCCGGCCGAACGCCAGGCCAGCGTCTGGCTGCCGGATTACCAGGCGGTGATCGATGGCAAATTGCTGCCGGGCATGGAAAAGGACGAGGCTTCGGACCTGTCCTACAACCCACAGACCAAAACCCTGTTTTCCGTGATGGGCAAAAACCCCTTCCTGGTTGAGCTGAACCTGCAAGGCGACGTGCTGCGCAAGATGCCGCTCAACGGCTGGAACAATCCGGAAGGCGTCACCGTGATGGAAAACGGCCTGTTGGCCATTGTCGATGAGCGCATGCACACCCTGAGCGTGGTGAACGTCGACGCCAGCACCCAGCAACTGAACTATGCCGACTTCAAGCACTATGACCTGGGCCCGTCCAAGGACCAGAACAAGGCGTTTGAAGGTGTGACCTGGGACAAGCGCAACCAGCAAATCGTGCTTGGCGAAGAGCGCCCACCGGCGTTGTTCACTTGGAAAAGCGATGGCGCCACGCTGACCGGCGACAAGCAGAAGATCGCCAGCACCGAGTTGGACATGCGCAACCTCTCGGCCCTGGCCGTCGACCCGCGCACCGGGCATCTGCTGGTGTTGTCGGCCGATTCCCACCTGCTGCTGGAGCTGGACGAGCAGGGCGAGCAAGTCAGCTTCATGACCCTGCTCGGCGGCTTCAACGGCCTCAAGCACACCATCCCGCGTGCGGAAGGTGTGACCATGGACGAAGCCGGCACCTTGTACATGGTCAGCGAACCCAACCTGTTTTATCGCTTCGAGAAGCAGAAATAGCTGACTATTACGTCGGATACTTCGCTATCAGCGGCATTCGCCAAGCAGTCGACTGCGTTTAAGTTTAAATTCAGACGGGCGTGATACTTATTCGCCACTTTTTGACTTTGAGCTTGCCCGATGCGTCGACTCGCCCGCCCCAAACCCGCATTTTTTATCCTGTTGCTGCTCGCCCTGGTGATTGCCGGGGCGGTCGCACAGAACTTTCGCTTGTTCGAGCGGGCCTGGTTCAACCTTCAAAACTGGCGCCATCCTGCCGATGAGCGCTCCATTGGCCTGAATGATTACCGGGTAAGCCTGGAAGCCAAGGTTATCGAAGGGCTCGACGATGATGTCTCGGCCCTCACTTACGACCCGATACGCAAAAGCCTGTTTACGGTGACTAACAAAAACGCCGAGCTGATTGAATTGTCGCTGGACGGCAGAATTTTGCGGCGTATCCCGTTGGTGGGCTTCGGTGATGCCGAGGCGGTGGAGTTCATCAGCGACAACATTTATGTAATCAGCGATGAAGCCCAGCAGCGGCTGATCAAGGTGCACGTGAATGACGACACCCAATTTCTCGATGCTGCCGATGCGGAGCAAATGACCTTGGGCGTGCATATCGGGGGCAACAAAGGTTTCGAGGGGCTGGCCTACGATTCGGTGGGCAAGCGCCTGTTCGTGGCCAAGGAGCGCGACCCGATGCTGATTTACGAGGTGCACGGGTTTCCCCATTTCAAGCCGGAAAAAACCTACTCGGTGCATGTGATCAACAACCCCAAGCGCGATGCCGGGCTGTTTGTGCGCGACCTGTCGAGCCTGCAATACGACGAGCGCAGCGGGCATTTGCTGGCGCTGTCGGATGAGTCGTTCCTGGTGTTGGAACTGGACATCGACGGTCGCCCGTTGAGCAGTCTTTCCCTGCTCAACGGGCGCCATGGCCTGAAAAAACGTGTGCCTCAGGCCGAGGGGATCGCTATGGATGACGAGGGCTCGCTGTACCTGGTCAGCGAGCCGAACCTGTTTTACGTGTTCAAGAAGCCCTGATCAGAACGTCCATTGCACGCCCAGGGAGTAGCCGGTCTGGCTGCCCTCGGCATGCCCAAGGCGGCTGTTGACCTCGGCGTACACACCCAGCTGCGGGGTGATCGCCAGCTGGCTGCCGATTTGTGCGCGGCCAAAGCTCTTGTCCACGGAACCCAGCTTGGCGGTGCGCGCCTGGCCATCGGCGCGGGCGGTTAATTGCAGGTCATCGAGACGGCCATCAGCCAGTTCCTTGACCCAGGCGATGTCGGCGTAAGGCAGCAGGCTCAGGCCATAGGGCAGGGCGACAGCACCGCGCACGCGCCAGCCGAGGCTGGCTTCCAGGGAATCGAAAGACTGTTCTTCGTACTCCAGCGCGGTGCGCAGGTTCTGTTTCTCGTGGAATTTATCGATGCGCGAGTGGCTGTAGTCCAGACCGGCAAACGGGCCGCTCTTGATTGCGCCGAAGTCGAAGTCATAACCGCCGAGTACGCGCGCGCCCAAGGTCAGTGCGTCGGTGTTACCGCTCAGTTGCTGATTGAGCAGTACCGGGCCGCCATTGGCTTGGATCAGCAGGTTGCGCTTGGTCTCAAAGCGCGTATGGCCGGCGCTCACGTCACCCGCCAGCCAGCTTGGCCCGCCATCGTTGAGCAAGGCGTAAACCGCAGCCTGCCAGGTGTCGCTGTCGAGTTTGCCGCGTTGCTCCAGCTTGTCACGACCATTGAGGTAGCTGAGGCTGGCGCCGATATTCAGGCTGGAGGTGAGCTGATAGTCGCCCAAGGCGTGCACGCCCAGGCGCCGGGCGTCACGGTTGAGCGGGCTGTCGAAGCCGCTGTCCGGGGTGTATTCGCCGTCCATGCCGATTTCGCCATCAAAGCTTCCGACCTCGCGGCTGGCCGCTTGCAAGGTCAACCAACGGCGATCATGCAGGCGCACCATGGCCTGGTGCTGGCGTTGCAGGTTGTCCTGCATGTTGCGCGCAACGGCGCCGCCCGAGGCGGTTGAGGCCAGCAGGTCGGCGTTGGTCAGCTCCAGCACCAGGCGGCTAAGCAGGCGCGAATAGTCGCGCAGCCGCTGGTCGATGCGTTCCTGGCCGAAGGCATTGGTCAGCACGGCCTTGTTGTCTTCCGCCGGGTCATGCCAGGTGGAACCGCCAGGAATCTTCGGGTTGTTGGTCTGGGTGTAACCGTCCAGGTCGCCCAGCTCCCAGTTGGTGGCTTCGATGTACAGAATCGGGATCTTCAGCGGTTCGAACGGCTCGCCATCACTGCAGCAGCCCGTGCCTTTGGGGTATTGCGCGTCCAGGCCGGGGTTGGTGAACAACGGGATGTTCAATTCCTTGGCGATCTGGAAGGTGTGTTCGCGCAGCGATGCCAGCGCGGGGTTGGCGGTGCTGTTCTGGCCGGCGTGGGCGTACATCATGTCGCCGGTGATCAGGCTGTCGAGGTTGATCATCGCCAGCATATTCGCGCGTTGGCTGGCACTGAGTGAATCGACAAAGGCCTTGGAGCCGCGCAGGCCTTCTTCTTCAGCGCCGAAGGCGACCACTTGCAAGCCGTTTTCCAGCTGCAAGCCGCCAAGGTTCTTAGCCACTTCGGTCAGCACGCTGGCGCCGGAGCCGTTGTCGTCCAGGCCTTGCAAGGTCGGGCGGCCGAAGTAGGTATCGAAGTGCGCGCCAATCACCACGTATTGCGGTTTAGTGCCCGCAGCATAGGCCACCACGTTTTGCGCGGCGCGGGTGCCGTTGTTCCAGGTGAAGTTCTGGCGACTGAGGCTGTAGGCCGAACCCATCTGGCTTTGCATCCAATCCGCCGCGCCGGCGAAATTGGCCGTGCCGCGATACCGGCCGGGGTAATCGTTGATCAGCTTTTCCAGGGTGGTATTGGCGTGCTGGCCGTAATCATAGGCCTGGGTTTGCGCCGACAGCAGGCTGCCGACCACGCTGATCGCGAGGGCGAGGGGCTTTATCACAAGGTCTTCCTTGAGGTGATTGAAGTGTTCCAGCCCAGACCCTTTGCACAATGCGCGCCTCATTCCATCGGCGAGCGCGAAGTGGCGCATTGTTAAACGCGTGGGTCGCCTGGCTGTAATTTGTAACGGATTTGATACTAAAAGAGGCGTGGGATGCCGTGATATGGCGCACGGTTTTGGCGAGGGGTGCTGCGAAAAGTAGCGGTTTTGTTACACAGGTATATAGGTCAGCACAAATTGAATGTGGGAGCGGGCTTGCTCGCGAATGCGGTGTATCAGTACCAGATCAGTTGACTGATATACCGCATTCGCGAGCAAGCCCGCTCCCACACAAGCCCTGTCTCCACAGGAAAGTAGTGCTGCTTTTTAGGCCTTTAGGGTTTTCACGCCTTCAGAAGTGCCCAACAGCAACACATCCGCCGGGCGCGCCGCGAACAGGCCATTGGTCACCACGCCAACGATCGCATTGATCTGCGTCTCCAGCTGCACCGGGTTGGTGATCTGCATGTTGAATACATCAATGATGATGTTGCCGTTGTCGGTCAGCACGCCTTCGCGGTACACCGGGTCGCCGCCCAGTTTCACCAGCTCGCGGGCCACGTGGCTGCGGGCCATCGGGATCACTTCCACCGGCAGCGGGAAGGCGCCGAGCACCGGCACCAGCTTGCTGGCGTCGGCGATGCAGATAAAGGTCTTGGCCACGGCTGCAACGATCTTCTCGCGGGTCAGGGCTGCGCCGCCGCCTTTGATCAGGTTCAGGTGTTCGTCGCTTTCATCGGCGCCGTCGACATAGAACTCCAGGTCGCTCACGGTATTGAGCTCGTACACCGGAATGCCATGGCCTTTGAGGCGTGCGGCGGTGGCTTCGGAGCTGGCCACGGCGCCGTCGAATGCGCCCTTGTGCTGGGCCAGCGCGTCGATAAAGCAGTTGGCGGTGGAACCGGTGCCGACACCGACGATGCTTTTATCGTCGAGTTTAGGAAGGATTAAATCGACGGCGGCTTGGGCCACTGCCTGTTTGAGTTGATCCTGGGTCATGCGGGCTCCGGAACGGGCGGGGAGTTATCGAGGGCGGCGAGTATAACCCAACAAAACCTCGGGATTCGTGTGGTCGCCCGGCCAAAAGCCGGGTTAGACTCCTTGGCCCTGCCCAACTCGCCCAGTGATTCCCGCCGATGCTTGAACAGTACGTCAAAAAGATCCTTACCTCGCGCGTTTACGACGTTGCCGTAGAAACCCCATTGCAGACCGCTCGCCAGCTCTCCGAGCGGCTAGGTAACAAGGTCTGGCTCAAGCGTGAAGACTTGCAGCCGGTGTTCTCGTTCAAGATTCGCGGTGCCTACAACAAGCTCACCCAACTGAGCGCTGAAGAACGCGCGCGCGGTGTGGTCACCGCTTCGGCGGGCAACCACGCCCAGGGCCTGGCCCTGGCGGCCAAGGTGCTGGGGGTGAAAGCCACCATCGTGATGCCCAAGACCACCCCGGAAATCAAGGTTGAAGGCGTGCGCTCGCGGGGCGGAAAAGTGGTGCTGCACGGTGATTCCTTCCCGGAAGCCCTGGCCTACTCGCTCAAACTGGTCGACGAAAAAGGCTACGTCTACATTCACCCCTACGATGATCCGCACACCATTGCCGGGCAGGGCACCGTGGCGATGGAGATTCTGCGCCAGCACCCTGGGCCTCTGGACGCGATTTTCGTACCCGTGGGCGGCGGCGGGCTGATCGCCGGGATTGCGGCGTATGTGAAATACCTGCGCCCGGAAATCAAAATCATCGGCGTCGAGCCGGACGACTCCAACTGCCTGCAAGCCGCCATGGCCGCAGGCGAGCGCGTGGTATTGCCGACGGTTGGTATTTTCGCTGATGGCGTGGCGGTGGCGCAGATCGGCCAGCACACCTTTGATATCTGCAAAGACTATGTGGATGAAGTGATCACCGTCAGCACCGACGAGATCTGCGCGGCCATCAAGGACATCTACGACGATACTCGCTCCATCACCGAGCCTGCGGGTGCGCTGGGCGTGGCGGGTATCAAGAAATACGTGGAAACCCGTGGCGTGACCGGCCAGACCCTGGTGGCCATCGACTCCGGCGCCAACGTCAACTTCGACCGCCTGCGCCATGTGGCCGAGCGCGCCGAGTTGGGTGAAGGCCGCGAAGCCATCATCGCCGTGACCATCCCCGAGCAGCCGGGCAGCTTCAAGGCGTTCTGCGAGGCCGTGGGCAAGCGTCAGATCACCGAGTTCAATTACCGCTACCACTCCGGCCGCGAGGCGCACATCTTCGTGGGCGTGCAGACTCACCCGGAAAACGACCCGCGCAGCGCCTTGATCGCCAGCCTCACCAGCCAGGGCTTCCCGGTGCTGGACCTGACCGAAAACGAGCTGGCCAAGTTGCATATTCGCCATATGGTGGGCGGGCATGCGGCCAAAGTCAGCGACGAGCTGGTGTTTCGCTTCGAATTCCCCGAGCGTCCGGGCGCGCTGTTCAACTTTCTTAACAAATTAGGCGGGCGCTGGAACATCTCGATGTTCCACTATCGCAACCACGGCGCCGCCGACGGCCGTGTGGTCGCGGGCCTGCAAGTGCCGGCGGAGGAGCGCCACCTGGTGCCGGCCGCATTGGCAGAAATCGGCTACCCATATTGGGATGAGAGCGAAAACCCGGCTTACCAGCTGTTCCTCGGTTGAGCGACTACGCTGACTGAGCGGCCTTTAAGGAATCAAGACCATGGAAACGCTGACCACCCTCAAGGTTATCCACATTACCGCCACCGTGTTGCTGTTGCTCAGCGGCCTCGGGCTGGCGGTACTGGCCTGGCGCAAACGCAGCGCCGGCCCGACGGTTACCGTGCAACGCCCCTGGGCGTTCGTGTGGCTGCTGATGGGGGTGTGCGTGGTGAGCATGCCGTTCACCGGCTGGTGGCTGGTGCATCTGCTGGGCTGGCCGCTGGGGCAAACCTGGATTTTGGGCTCCAGCATTCTCTACACCGTGGCGGCACTGGCGTGGTTCTGGCTGGTGGCGCGGCTTAACCGCCTGCGATTGGGCGGTGGTGGCAACCTGAATTTCACCTTGGTACTGGCGGTGGTCAGCCTGGCGGGGTTTGTGGCGATTGCCGGGTTGATGGGCGCCAAGCCGGTTTAACGGCATGAATATCCTGCTCGTCGGCGCCACCGGCTTTGTCGGTGGCCACTTGCTGCGCGCTCTGCAGCAGGCTGGGCACAGGGTGATCGCGACGTGTCGCAAGCCGGTAAGTCAGGGCTGGCCAGGGGTGCAATGGCAGGCGCTGGATTTGGGCCGGTTGGCTGCCGACCCAGGTTGCTGGGTATTTCCTGAATCGGTCGATTTAGTCATCAATGCGGCGGGATTGCTGAGTGTGGATGCGGCCGAGTTGAGCCGTGTCCAGGATCAGGGCGCCCGCGCGCTGTTTGATCTGGCTGCCCGTCACGGTGTGCGAGTACTGCAAATCTCTGCCCTCGGCGCCTCAGCGCAATCGGATGTGCCATTTCTGGCCAGCAAAGGTGCTGCAGACGACTATCTGCTGAGCCTGGGCGTACCCTCGGTGGTGCTGCGGCCTTCGCTGGTGGTGGGTGAGGGTGGCGCCAGCAGTGCCTGGTTGGCGGGGCTGTCGCCCTGGCCGTTGATTCCCTTGCTGGACCTCAACGCTCAACTGCAGCCGGTGCATATCGACGACCTGGTCGGCGCGGTGCTGGCCTTGTTGCGCCAGTGGCCGGCCGAATCCATGGTACTGCCGTTGGTGGGGCCGGAGCCGATGCGGCTTGCTCAAGTCATTGACCACCTGCGCGTCGCTCAAGGCTGGCGCCCAGGCCGCTACCTGCAAGCGCCATTGCTGGGGTTGGGCGGCTGGCTGGGTGATCGCCTGGGCTGGCGCGCCTTGAACTCACAAAGCATCGCCCTGGCCCAGCGGGATAATGTCGCCGACCCCGAGGTGCTGGCGTCGGTTTGCGGCTACACCGCCGCGCCGCTTGCCTCACGCCTGCACGGCTGGCCCACGGCGGCCCAAAGCAGCCAGCGCACCCTCCGCCCGCTGATGCTGTCGGTATTGGTGCTGATTTGGCTGGGCACGGCGGCGGTCTGCGTGGGGCCGGGTTACGCCTGGGGCTTGCGCATCATGGCCGAGGCCGGTGTGCAGGGCATTTGGGCGACACTGGCCGTCATCGCCGGTGCGGTGTGTGATGGCCTGTTGGGCCTGGGGTTGCTGGTTGCGCGCTGGCGCAGGCTGGCGTTGATCCTGCAATTGCTGTTGATGGGCAGTTATACCGTGATTATCAGCATAGTCCTGCCCCATTACTGGTTTGATCCCTACGCGGCAGTCGCCAAAAATCTGGTACTCATGGTGGCGACCCTTTGGCTCCTCTGGATTGAGCCTTTTTCGACTGAGCCCCGCCGATGAACACTTACCTGTTGTTGAAAACCCTGCATATCCTGTCCTCGACCATCCTGTTCGGCCTGGGGGCGGGCTCGGCGTATTACGCCTTACGCGCCTGGCGCAGCGGCAAGGTGGAAGTGATCGCGGTTACCTTCAAACACCTGGTGTTCGCGGATTGGGCGTTTACCACGACCACGGCGGTTTTTCAGCCGTTGAGTGGCATCGGCCTGATGTATCTGGCGGGCTGGTCGATGCAGCAGAGCTGGTTGCAGTGGACGTTCGCGTTGTACGTGCTGGCGGGTGTCTGCTGGCTGCCGGTGGTGTGGCTGCAGATTCGTGTGCACAAGATGGCGGAGCAGGCGTTGCGCGATGGCACGGCGATGCCGATCAAGGCCGCGACTTATATGCGCTGGTGGTTTGGCCTGGGCTGGCCGGCGTTTCTGGCGTTTCTGGTGATTTTCTATTTGATGGTGGCCAAGCCGATGTAGGGCTTGGGATCGAGGTGATTTCATCGCAGGCAAGCCAGCTCCCACATTTGACCGAGTTCCAACATGAGAATGTGGTCAACATGTGGGAGCTGGCTTGCCTGCGATGGCGTCATCAGCCGCGCAGGGTAATCACCGGCCAGCCACGCTTCTCGGCTTCAGCGCGCAAATTCGGGTCCGGATCCACCGCCACCGCATGCGCCACCTGCTCCAGCAACGGCAAGTCATTCATCGAATCGCTATAGAAGTAGCTGTCTTCCAGGCTGTACCCGGTTTCTTCCAGCCAACGGTTCAGGCGCGTCACTTTGCCTTCACGGAAGCACGGGATATCGGTGCTGCGCCCGGTATACCGGCCGTTTTCCATCTCGCATTCAGTGGCGATCAGGGTTTCAACCCCGAGCAGTTCGGCAATCGGCGCAGTCACGAAGCGGTTGGTGGCGGTGATGATCACCAGTTTGTCGCCAGCGGCGCGGTGCTTGGCCAGCAGTTCCACGGCGAGCGGCAGCATCAGCGGATTGATGCAGTCGCGCATGAAGTCGCGGTGCCATTCGTCGAGCTGGGCCATCTCGGTGCGGCCAAGGATTTCCAGGCTGAAGTTCAGGTAGGCGGCGTTGTCGAGCTTGCCGGCCAGGTAATCCTGGTAGAACTCGTCGTTGCGGGCTTTGTAGGCCACCGGGTCAAGAATCCCACGCTCACACAGGTAATCGCCCCACGCGTGATCGCTGTCACCGCCGAGAAGGGTGTTGTCCAAGTCGAATAAAGCCAGGCGCATTGCAGTTACTCGCTGAAAAGTCTGTAAAAAGGCGTCCAGAATACGGTCTTTTCACAAGAGTGCACATAAGGTAAGAAGCCTCGTTGCCGCTGGAACAACCTTTGTGGAACAATGCGACGACATGCGTTTGCGAGGTTGTTGCCGTGATCGACCCCGATGGTTTCCGTCCTAATGTCGGGATTATTCTTACGAATGATGCCGGACAGGTGCTATGGGCTCGCCGAATCAACCAAGATGCCTGGCAGTTTCCTCAAGGCGGAATCAACCCCGACGAAACCCCTGAAGACGCCTTGTACCGTGAGTTGAATGAAGAAGTCGGCCTTGAGCGCGAAGATGTGCAAATTCTGGCCTGTACCCGTGGCTGGTTGCGCTATCGTTTGCCGCAACGCCTGGTGCGTACCCACAGCCAACCGCTGTGCATCGGCCAGAAGCAGAAATGGTTTCTTTTGCGCCTGATCTCCAACGAGCAGCGGGTGCGGATGGATTTGACCGGTAAACCGGAGTTCGATGGCTGGCGCTGGGTCAGCTATTGGTACCCGTTGGGCCAGGTGGTGACATTCAAGCGCGAGGTTTATCGTCGCGCTCTCAAAGAGCTTGCCCCGCGCCTTTTAGCGCGCGACTGACGACGGAGTTCGACCCCGAGCCATGCTCAATACGCTGCGCAAGATCGTCCAGGAAGTTAACTCCGCCAAGGATCTCAAGGCGGCGTTGGGGATTATTGTGTTGCGCGTCAAGGAAGCCATGGGCAGCCAGGTCTGCTCGGTTTACCTGCTGGACCCAGAGACCAACCGTTTTGTGCTGATGGCCACCGAGGGCTTGAACAAGCGCTCCATCGGCAAGGTCAGCATGGCGCCCAATGAAGGTCTGGTGGGCCTGGTGGGGACGCGTGAAGAACCCCTGAACCTTGAAAACGCGGCCGATCACCCGCGTTATCGCTACTTTGCCGAAACCGGTGAAGAGCGCTATGCCTCGTTCCTCGGCGCACCGATCATTCACCACCGCCGCGTCGTCGGCGTGTTGGTCATTCAGCAAAAAGAGCGTCGCCAGTTCGACGAAGGTGAAGAAGCCTTCCTCGTGACCATGAGCGCGCAGCTTGCCGGGGTTATTGCCCACGCTGAGGCGACCGGCTCGATCCGTGGCCTGGGCCGTCAGGGCAAGGGCATCCAGGAAGCCAAGTTCGTCGGCGTGCCAGGTTCACCGGGCGCTGCGGTCGGTACGGCGGTGGTCATGCTGCCGCCGGCCGACCTCGATGTGGTGCCGGACAAGACCGTCGATGACATCGACGCTGAAATCAAACTGTTCAAGACCGCCCTGGAAGGCGTGCGCGCCGACATGCGCAACCTGTCGACCAAGCTGGCCACGCAACTGCGCCCCGAAGAGCGCGCGCTGTTCGACGTGTACCAGATGATGCTCGACGACGCGTCCCTGGGCAACGAAGTCAAAACCGTGATCAAGACCGGCCAGTGGGCCCAGGGCGCGTTGCGCCAGGTGGTCACCGATCACGTCAACCGTTTCGAATTGATGGACGACGCCTACCTGCGTGAGCGTGCCTCGGATGTGCGCGACCTCGGCCGCCGTCTGCTGGCCTACCTGCAGGAAGACCGCACCACCAACCTGGTTTACCCCGACAACACCATCCTGATCAGTGAAGAACTGACCGCCACCATGCTCGGCGAAGTGCCAGAGGGCAAACTGGTGGGTTTGGTCTCGGTATTGGGTTCGGGTAACTCCCACGTCGCGATCCTGGCTCGGGCCATGGGTATTCCGACGGTAATGGGCCTGGTGGACCTGCCGTATTCCAAGGTCGACGGCATCGACATGATCGTCGACGGCCATCGTGGCGAAGTCTTTACCAACCCCAGCGAGCTGTTGCGCAAGCAATACGCCGAGGTGGTGGAAGAAGAGAAACAACTGGCGCTGGGCCTCGATTCGTTGCGCGAGCTGCCCTGCGTAACCCTCGATGGCCACCGTGTGCCGCTGCTGGTCAACACCGGCTTGCTGGCCGATGTGGCCCGTGCGCAACAGCGCGGCGCCGAAGGTGTGGGGCTGTACCGCACCGAAGTGCCGTTCATGATCAACCAGCGTTTCCCGAGCGAGAAGGAGCAGCTGGCGATTTATCGCGAGCAACTGTCCGCCTTCCACCCGTTACCGGTGACGATGCGCAGCCTGGACATCGGCGGCGACAAGTCACTGTCGTATTTCCCGATCAAGGAAGACAACCCCTTCCTTGGCTGGCGCGGCATCCGTGTAACCCTCGACCACCCTGAAATTTTCCTCGTCCAGACCCGCGCCATGCTCAAGGCCAGCGAAGGCCTGAACAACCTGCGCATCCTGCTGCCGATGATCTCCGGCACGCACGAGCTGGAAGAAGCGCTGCATCTTATCCACCGCGCCTGGGGCGAAGTGCGCGACGAAGGCGCCGACGTGCCCATGCCACCGATTGGTGTGATGATCGAAATCCCGGCGGCGGTGTACCAGGCCAAAGAACTGGCGCGGCAGGTGGACTTCCTGTCGGTCGGCTCCAACGACCTGACCCAATACCTGCTGGCCGTGGACCGCAACAACCCTCGGGTGGCCGATCTCTACGACTACCTGCACCCGGCGGTGCTGCAAGCCTTGCAACATGTGGTGCGCGACGCCCATGCCGAAGGCAAGCCGGTGAGCATCTGCGGCGAAATGGCCGGCGACCCGGCGGCAGCGGTGCTGTTGATGGCGATGGGCTTTGACAGCTTGTCGATGAACGCCACCAACTTGCCGAAGGTGAAGTGGATGTTGCGCCAGGTTGAACTGAGCATGGCCAAGGACCTGCTGGCCGAGTTGATGACCATCGACAACCCGCAAGTTATCCACAGCTCGCTGCAACTGGCGCTGAAGAACCTGGGGCTGACGCGGATGATCAACCCGGCATCTGCAAAAACCCTGTAGGGCCTGGCGCCGATCAAAATGTGGGAGCGGGCTTGCCCGCGAATGCGGTATATCAGACACAAATTCAGTGCCTGACACTCCGCATTCACGAGCAAGCCCGCTCCCACATTAGTTTTGCGGTATGGCTAAATGCTCAGCTCGACCTCTCCCAGCCGCCCACCCAGTGGCCCAAAACTACGCTCCACCATCTGTCTCGATCCATCGGCATTCACAATCAGCGCCGTACTCGCCCGCGTCCCATAACTGGGGCTGGCAATAAACACGCTGGACAGCAGGCTTTCGGTCGCCAAGCCCACGCCGGTGTCCGGCAAGTCGGCGAATGGTGCGGTCTGCGGGTCGCTCAAAATATCCAGCAAGGCCTGTGGCTGTGGGCGCTCCAGCAATTCACTCAGCGCCGCCCTGGCTTTGAGCAATTTGGGCCAGGGCGTATTCAGCCCGGCATTCGACAGCCCATAAACCCCAGCCTCCAACCGCGTAGGCTCAGTCTCATTGGCGTTGTAATGCCATAGCTCATCCCGCGTACCCACCAGCAGGTTAAAGCCGGAATATTCAATCGAACGGCCGTTAACATCCGCTAGATAGTCGTCAATTGGCAGCGATCCACTGAGAAAACGCGCTACCAATTCCCCGCGGGACTTGCGCGCCGGTGGCTGGTGCGGGTCGCGAATATTAGTCAGCGCAGCAAAACGACCGTCGGCGTTCACTCCAAGCCAGGTGCCACCGGCTTCCTGGTCGCGACCGGCGTAGACATGCGGCGCATCCGGCCACTGAGCCAGCGGCAGGCTGGGGCGGGCGTAGAACTCATCACGGTTGGCCGCGACGATCAGCGGCTGGGCGTGGCCCGGCCGCCAGGCGAAAACAATCAGGCACATAGGCGTTCCCTTTGTGTTTTGCTCACTCTACCCATACAACGGATGGCTATCCATCGTATCGAAGTTGGGCCGAGCGCCTTCCATCCGTTAACATGCCGGGCTACTGGGCGCTTCTGAACTTCTTAATTTGAAATTGCGGCTGTAACGCAGGCTTAATCCCACACCGGCATGGTCCGGTGCGCCATGACTAATGATTTAACGAGGAGTCGCAATGCTGCCTTACCCGCAGATCAACCCGGTGGCCGTGGCCATCGGTCCGCTGCAAATCCACTGGTACGGGTTGATGTACCTGATCGGCATCGGCGGTGCCTGGCTGCTGGCTTCCCGGCGCTTGAACCGTTTCGACCCGACCTGGACCAAGGAGAAGCTCTCCGACATGGTCTTCTGGATGTCGATGGGCGTGATCGTCGGCGGACGCCTCGGGTATGTGCTGTTCTACGATCTTCCGGCATATATCGCCAACCCGACCCTGATATTCGAAGTGTGGAAGGGCGGCATGGCGTTCCACGGTGGCTTTGTGGGTGTGATGATCGCCGCGTGGTGGTTCGGCCGCCGCAACGGCAAGTCGTTCTTCCAACTGATGGACTTCGTCGCACCGTTCGTGCCGATTGGCCTGGGCGCCGGGCGTATCGGTAACTTCATCAACGCCGAGTTGTGGGGCAAGCCGAGCGACGTGCCGTGGGCCATGGTGTTCCCACCCTTCAGCGACCCGGCGCAACTGCCGCGCCACCCGTCGCAGCTCTACCAGTTCGCCCTGGAAGGTGTGGCACTGTTCCTGATTCTTTATATCTTCTCGCGCAAGCCACGCCCAACCATGGCGGTTTCCGGCATGTTTGCGTTGTTCTACGGGATCTTCCGCTTCATCGTCGAGTTCGTCCGCGTGCCGGATGCGCAGCTGGGCTACCTGGCGTGGGGCTGGTTGACCATGGGTCAGATCCTCAGCATGCCGATGATCCTGGCGGGCCTGGGCCTGCTGTGGTGGGCGTACAATCGCCCGCAAGGCATCAAGAACGCCGCGCTTTAAATTCGAATGCCGAGGCTTTTGCGAGCCTCGGCTTCTTTGATACGGGTAAAAACATGAAGCAATATCTCGAACTACTGAACGACGTCGTGACCAATGGATTGACCAAGGGCGATCGCACCGGCACCGGCACCAAGGCCGTGTTTGCCCGTCAGTATCGGCATAACTTGGCCGACGGCTTCCCGCTGCTGACCACCAAGAAGCTTCATTTCAAAAGCATCGCCAACGAATTGATCTGGATGTTGAGTGGCAATACCAACATCAAGTGGCTGAACGAAAACGGCGTGAAAATCTGGGACGAATGGGCCACCGAAGACGGCGACCTCGGCCCGGTGTACGGCGAGCAGTGGACCGCCTGGCCCACCAAGGACGGCGGCACCATCAACCAGATCGACTACATGGTCGACACGTTGAAGAACAACCCCAACAGCCGTCGCATCCTGTTCCACGGCTGGAACGTCGAATACCTGCCGGACGAAACCAAGAGCCCGCAGGAAAACGCGCGCAACGGCAAGCAAGCCCTGCCGCCGTGCCACCTGCTGTACCAGGCGTTTGTGCATGACGGCCATCTGTCGATGCAGTTGTACATCCGCAGCTCCGACGTATTCCTCGGCCTGCCGTACAACACCGCCGCACTGGCGTTGCTGACCCACATGCTGGCCCAGCAATGCGACCTGATCCCGCACGAGATCATCGTCACCACCGGTGACACCCACGCCTATAGCAACCATATGGAACAGATCCGCACCCAGCTGGCGCGCACGCCGAAGAAGCTGCCGGAGCTGGTGATCAAGCGTAAGCCGGCGTCGATTTATGACTACAAGTTCGAAGACTTCGAGATTGTGGGCTACGACGCCGATCCGAGCATCAAGGCTGACGTCGCCATCTAAAGCCTGTCTCGGTTAAAAATGTGGGAGCTGGCTTGCCTGCGATAGCGGAGTATCAGGCGATACAAATGCCTCTGATCCACCGCTATCGCAGGCAAGCCAGCTCCCACAGTTGTTTTGTGTGTGCCTTAATGCCCGTGGCTTCTGCCCACGTGCGAAGGCTCCGCCTCGCTGGCCGCCACACTGCCGCTGACTTCCAGCCGCTGCAAAATCCCGCACTGGTCCAGATCCGGCCCGCCGCCACAGCGTTGGCGCAGGTCGAGCAATTGCACCTGCAACGCCAACAGCCCATCGATCCGCGCTTTCACATGGTGGATATGCTCGTCGATCAACGCATTCACGCTCTCGCACTGGTCCTGCGGGCTGTCGCGTAGCCCCAGCAGGCTGCGGATTTCTTCAAGTGTCATGTCCAGGCTGCGACAGTTGCGGATAAAGATCAGCCGTTCGGTGTGCGCCTGGGTGTACATGCGATAGTTGGCATCGGTGCGTGCCGGGGGCGGCAGCAGGCCTTCTTTCTCGTAATAACGGATGGTTTCCACCTGACAATCGGTCAGTTTGGCCAATTCGCCGATCTTCATCGCAGCAATCTCCAAATGGGTGCTTGACCCTATAGTGGCTACAGGGTCTTTACTTGGCAACAGGCACCTTTACGGACGCGACAGAATGAGCGATTCCATCCACACCCCGAAAAAACATGACCATCCGCACGATCATGATCATGACCATAGCTCCGAACATAGCCACGAGCATGGCGCCAAGCTGACGCCGGTCAAAAAGCATGATCATGGCAGCCACGGCGATTCCTGCTGTTCCAGCAAGGCAGCGCCTGCCGTGGTCACGCTGAGCGAAGCGCCGACAGCCGGCTCGCGCCTGAGCACTTTCCGCATCGAAGCCATGGACTGCCCCACCGAGCAGACGCTGATCCAGAACAAACTGGGCAAGCTCGCCGGTGTGCAGCAGCTGGAATTCAACCTGATCAACCGCATCCTTGGCGTCACCCATGACCTGCCGAGCACTGCGCCGATCATCGCGGCCATCAAATCCATCGGCATGCAGGCCGACCCCATTGAAGAAGGTACGCCTGCTGCCGCGCCGCCTGCCAAGAAACATTGGTGGCCGTTGGCAGTGTCCGGCGTAGGCGCATTGGGCGCCGAAGTGCTGCATTTCACCGGTGTAGCACCGACTTGGGTGATCGCCCTGGTGGCGCTGGTGTCGATCCTCAGTGGCGGCCTCACCACCTATAAAAAGGGCTGGATCGCCCTGAAAAACCTCAACCTGAACATCAACGCGCTGATGAGCATCGCGGTGACCGGCGCGATCCTGATCGGCCAGTGGCCGGAAGCGGCCATGGTGATGTTCCTGTTCACGGTGGCCGAGCTGATCGAAGCCAAGTCACTGGACCGTGCGCGTAATGCCATCAGCGGCTTGATGCAAATGACCCCGGAACAGGCCACGGTGCAGCAGGCCGACGGTTCGTGGCTTGAACAGGAAGTAAAAAGCATTGAATTAGGCGCGATCGTGCGGGTAAAACCCGGCGAGCGCATTGGCTTGGACGGTGAAGTCACTGCCGGCCAATCCACCATTGATCAGGCGCCGATCACCGGCGAAAGCCTGCCGATTGAAAAGACCGTGGGCGATAAAGTCTTCGCCGGCACCATCAACCAGGCCGGTTCCCTTGAATACAAGGTCACCGCTGCAGCTAACAATTCCACCCTGGCGCGCATCATTCATGCGGTCGAGCAGGCCCAAGGCGCACGGGCGCCGACCCAGCGCTTTGTCGACAGCTTCTCGAAAATCTACACCCCGGCAGTCTTCCTGTTTGCCTTGGGCGTGGCGATTATCCCGCCGCTGTTCATGGCCGGCGTGTGGTTCGACTGGATCTACCGCGCCCTCGTATTGCTGGTGGTCGCGTGCCCATGCGCCCTGGTGATTTCCACCCCGGTGACCATCGTCAGCGGCCTGGCGGCTGCGGCGCGCAAGGGCATCCTGATCAAGGGCGGCGTGTACCTGGAGGGCGGTTACAAGCTCGACTACCTGGCCCTCGACAAGACCGGCACCATCACCCACGGCAAACCGGTGCAAACCGATTACCTGGCACTGTTCCCCAATGTCGAAGACAGCGCACCCGCCCTGGCGGCCAGCCTGGCCGGGCGCTCCGACCACCCGGTATCGCTGGCCATCGCCAAGGCAGCTGTGGATAAAAATCTGCCAAGCCACGTTGTGGATAACTTCGAGGCGCTGCCAGGTCGCGGTGTGCGTGGCGACATCAACGGCGAAACCTACCACCTGGGCAACCACCGTCTGGTGGAAGACCTGGGCCTGTGCTCGCCGGCACTGGAAGAAAAGCTGTTCGCCCTGGAAAAACAAGGCAAGTCCGTGGTGCTGCTGCTCGACAAGTCCGGCCCGCTGGCGTTGTTCGCCGTGGCCGACACAGTAAAAGACAGCAGCCGCGAGGCTATCCAGCAATTGCATGAGCTGGGCATCAAGACCCTGATGCTCACCGGCGACAACACCCACACTGCCCAGGCGATTGCGGCGCAGGTTGGTATCGATCAGGCCCAGGGCGACCTGCTGCCCACCGACAAACTGCAAGCCATCGAAACCCTCTACGGCCAAGGCCGCCGGGTAGGCATGGTCGGCGATGGCATCAACGACGCTCCGGCCCTGGCCCGCGCCGAAATCGGCTTCGCCATGGCCGCAGCCGGCACCGACACGGCAATCGAGACCGCCGACGTGGCGTTGATGGACGATGATCTACGCAAGATTCCGGCATTCATTCGTCTGTCGCGGCAAACGTCGAGTATCCTCAAGCAGAACATCGCCCTGGCGTTGGTGATCAAGGCGATCTTCCTGGCAGTCACCTTCCTCGGCATGGCGACCATGTGGATGGCGGTGTTCGCGGACATGGGCGTGAGCCTGCTGGTGGTGTTCAATGGTCTGCGCCTGTTGCGCAAATAGAGGATGAGAGGGCGGTGTGCTGAGTGCTGAGTTAAAGGCGTTTTTTATGGTCGCCCGCCTGGGCAGCATTACCCAGGCGGCGAAAAAACTCGGCTTGAGCCAGCCCACCGTCACCACCCAGATTCGCAACCTCGAAAGCCAATACGGTGTTGAGCTGTTCTACCGCGGCGGGCGCCGCCTCACCGTCAGCGACGACGGCGCGCGCTTGCTGCCGATGGTCAAGGTGCTGTTGCAGCAGGAAGCCGATATCGAGTTTTTCCTGCGCAATACTGGCCAGGTCCAAGGCGCCTTGAGGATTGCCGCCACGGCGCCGTACTACATCCTCGATCTGGTCAAAGCCTTTCGCGAACGCCTGCCCCATGTCGACGTCTCGGTGGAAATCGGCAATTCCCAACAGGTGCTCGAAGCACTGGACGATTACCGCGTCGATGTTGCCGCCTCCTCGCAACTGCTCGAAGACCCACGCCTGATCCGCCGCGTGCTGGGCACCGACCCGCTGGTGCTGGCGGTGCATCGTAATCATCCCCTGGCCAAGCTTGAACATGTGCCGTTGAGCGCGCTCGCCGGGCATACCTTGCTGATGCGCGAAGCCGGCTCCACCACGCGGCGGCTGACTGAAGAGATGTTGCAGGGCGCCGGCGTGAGTTACGGGCCGTTGCTGGAAATCGGCAGCCGCGAGTCGATTCGCGAAGCGGTGTTGCGCAATATCGGCATCAGTATTATCGCCCGTCAGGAAGTACCCCATGATCCACAACTGCGCGTGCTGACTATCGAGAATGCACCGCAGATTCCCGAGTATTTGTACTGCCTCAAGGAGCGCAAAGGTGCACGGTTGCCGGCGGCGTTTCTGGGGTTGGCGCAGGAAATGTCGCCGCTCTGAAGTGCTGTGCTGGCCTTTGAATCGCCATCGCAGGCAAGCCAGCTCCCACCTTTAAATGTATTCACATATCTAAATGTGGGAGCTGGCTTGCCTGCGATGAGGCCCGCCCCGACACCACACCGCTGAAGTCCTACACAAATCCACCAATACCACTATCACCGCCTTTTGCCTTTCTGCCACAAGAGGGACGCATTGCCCGCCTAGCATGGCCTTCATCAGTTCGATGAGGTGCCTTGCATGAACACAGCCCTGACCCAACCCGGCGCGCCAATGAAGGTGCGCGGTATCCAGAAACGCTTCGGCGCCTTCACCGCGCTGGACAACGTGTCCCTGGAAGTCGCGGCCGGCGAGCTGGTGTGCCTGCTGGGCCCGTCCGGCTGCGGCAAGACCACCTTGCTGCGCTGCATCGCCGGCCTGGAGCGCCAGGACAGCGGTGAACTTTACCTGGGCAACCGCGATGTTTCCCTGCTGCCGCCGCAGGCGCGGGACTACGGCATTCTGTTCCAGTCCTACGCGCTGTTTCCCAACCTGACCGTCGAAGCGAACATCGGCTACGGCCTTACCGGCAGTGGTCGCGACGAAGTGCGCAAGCGCGTCGGGCAGATGCTTGAGCTGGTCGGCCTGGTCGGCAGCGAAAAAAAGTACCCCGGCCAACTCTCCGGCGGCCAACAACAGCGCGTCGCCCTGGCCCGCGCCCTGGCACCGGCGCCATCGCTGCTGCTGCTGGATGAACCCATGTCGGCCCTCGACGCCCGTGTGCGTGAGCATCTGTGTACCGAGCTGCGCCAATTGCAACGGCGCCTGGGCATCACCACGCTGATGGTCACCCACAACCAGGACGAGGCCATGCTGATGGCCGACCGCATTGCCGTGATGAACAACGGCAAGGTCGAGCAGTACGCCACGCCCCAGGAAATCTACGACCGCCCGGCCACGCCGTTTGTGGCGGAGTTTGTCGGCCAGGGTAACTGGCTGCCGTTCAGTCGCAGCAGTGACAGCCATGCCCAGGTCGGCGGCTTGCACATGCGCCTGGATGACAGCGCCAGCAAGGCCAGGTCCGGCCGCTTGTTCTGCCGCCCGGAAGCGATCAGCGTCAACCCGTTGGTGCATGAAGAAAACCTGTTCCCGGCCAAGGTCCGCGAGATCACCTTCCTCGGCAATCGCTGCCGCATGAGCTTTGAGCTGGAGCAATTGCCTGGCCACCCGCTGTTGGCCGAACTGGCCCCCGAAGCCATGCCGCGCCTGGGCGCCCAGGATATCTGGGTGGCCTTGCCGCCGCGCAGCCTGCAGGTGTTTGCCTGAGATGGCTGCTGATATGAGTCTGCCGATACCCGACCACGTGGCTCGTCAGGTTTCCCGCGCTGAGCTTGGCGACCGCCTCTTCGTGGTCGGCGGCAAGTTGCTTTGGTTACTCCTGCTGGGCATGGCGGTGTTGTTGCCCCTGCTGGCGATCTTCTGGCGCGGCTTCAGCAGCGAAGCCGGGCAGGGCGGCGGGCTGGTCGCCGCGCGGGAACTGGTGACCAGCGAAAACTTCCATTGGCTGTTGGGCAATAGCCTGAAAGTGTCCCTCAGCGTGGCGGCCATCGTCGTACCGCTGGCCTACCTGTTTGCCTACGCACTGCAACGCACGCTGATCCCCGGCAAGCCAATCTGGCGCGGCCTGTCACTGCTGCCATTGATGGCCCCGTCGATGTTGCCGGGTATCGCGCTGGTCTATCTGTTCGGTAACCAAGGCATGTTGCGCGGCTTGCTCTCGGACAATATCTACGGCTTCTGGGGCATTGTGCTGGGTGAAGTGATCTACACATTCCCACACGCCCTGATGATTCTGCTGTCGGCGCTGTCCCTGGCGGATGCGCGCCTGTTCGATGCCGCCTCCAGTATGGGCGCAAGCTCCGCCAGGGCGTTTCGCAGCATTACCTGGCCGGCCACGCGCCAGGCGGTATTCGCGGCGTTTTGCCTGGTGTTCACCCTGACGATCACCGACTTCGGCGTGCCCGTGGTGGTGGGTGGCGATTATCAGGTGTTGGCGCTGGAAGCCTACAAGGCGGTGGTCGGCCAGCAACAGTTCGGTCGCGGCGCCTTGATCGGCATGGTGTTGTTGCTGCCGGCGCTGTTCAGCTTTGCTGTGGATGCCTGGCTGCGCCGCCGTCATGGTGACGCCATGAGCGGCCGCGCCCAGGTGTTCCAACCCGCGCCGTCGCGCTTAAGGGATGGCTGCTACCTGGCGATTGTGCTGTTGATTTGCGCCGTGTTGCTGCTGGTGTTCGGCATGGCGGTGTACTCCTCGCTGGTGAAGTTCTGGCCGTACAACCTGTCGTTATCGCTCAATCACTACCAATTTGAAGACACGGCCGGTGGCGGCTGGCTGGCCTATCGCAACAGCCTGACCATGGCCCTGTGCACCGCGCTGATCGGCAGCGTGCTGATCTTCACCGGCGCCTACCTGATGGAAAAGACCAAAGGCCAGAAAGGCCTGAACCTGGCGCTGCGCATGCTAAGCTTTGTGCCGATGGCCGTGCCGGGCTTGGTGCTGGGCCTGGGTTACGTGTTCTTCTTCAACCTCAACGGCAACCCGCTGCATGTGTTCTACGGCACCATGACGTTGCTGGTGGTGTGCACCATTGCGCACTACCTGACCACCGCGCAAATGACCGCAACCACCGCGCTGCGCCAGTTGGATGCCGAGTTCGAAGCCGCCGCGCTGTCCCTCAAGGCGCCGCTGTACCGCCACTATCTGCGCGTCACCGTGCCGATCTGCCTGCCTGCGTTGCTGGACATTGTGCGCTACCTGTTTGTGTCGGCGATGACCACCGTGTCCGCTGCGATCTTCCTCTACAGCCCCGACACCATCCTCGCCGCCGTCGCCGTGTTGAACATGGACGACGCCGGCAATGTGGGCGGCGCTGCGGCCATGTCGACTCTGATCCTGTTCACCTCGGCCGGCGTCTCGCTGCTGCTGGCGTGGGCCTCACGTGGCGCTTTACGCCGCTCCCAAGCCTGGCGCCAAACCGCGCCCGGCCAATAAAAATCCCTGAAGGAGGTGCTCCATGTTCAAGCCCTTGGCCCTGGCCGCTGCTCTGCTCAGCGCATTCAGCCTGAATGCCTTTGCCGCCAAAACCGAATTGACGGTGTACACGGCCCTCGAAGCCGAGCAGTTGAAGACCTACAAACAGGCCTTCGAAAAAGCCAACCCGGATATCGACATCAAGTGGGTGCGTGACTCCACCGGTATCATCACCGCCAAACTGCTGGCCGAAAAAGCCCGCCCGCAGGCTGACGTGGTGTGGGGGTTGGCCGCGTCCAGCCTGGCGATCCTCGATCAGCAGGGCATGCTGGATAACTATGCGCCCAAGGATCTGGACAAGATCGGCAAAAACTACCGCGACGCCGCTAACCCACCGGCCTGGGTCGGCATGGACGTGTGGGCTGCGACCATTTGCTTCAACACCGTTGAAGCCGAGAAACAAGGCCTGACCAAGCCGGTGAGCTGGCAAGACCTGACCAAGCCTGAGTACAAGGGCAAGATCGTGATGCCCAACCCGGCGTCGTCCGGCACCGGCTTTCTGGATGTGAGCGCCTGGCTGCAGACCTTCGGCGAGAAGCAGGGCTGGCAGTACATGGACGACCTGCACCAGAACATCGGCCAGTACGTTCACTCCGGCTCCAAGCCGTGCAAGCTGGCGGCTTCCGGGGAATTCCCGATTGGTATTTCGTTTGAATACCCGGCCGTGCAGCTCAAGCGTCAAGGCGCGCCGTTGGACATCATCCTGCCCAAAGAGGGCCTGGGCTGGGACATCGAAGCGACTGCCGTGATCAAGGGCACCAGCCACGCCGATGCGGCGAAAAAACTTGCCGACTTCTCCGCCAGCCCCGCTGCGATGGAGCTGTACAAGGACAACTTCGCCGTCCTCGCTCAGCCGGGTATCGCCAAGCCACAGACCGAATTGCCGGCTGACTACGAACAGCGCTTGATCAAGAACGACTTCGCCTGGGCTTCGAAAAACCGTGACAGCATCCTGACCGAATGGCGCAAGCGTTATGACGGCAAGTCGGAGAAGGTAGCGGGTCAGTAGGGTTTTCGTTAGGGCTGATGGCCTTTTCGCAGGCAAGCCAGCTCCCACATTTAAAAGTGTTCGCAAATCAAAATGTGGGAGCTGGCTTGCCTGCGATAGCGGCTTCGAATTCAGGACATCACTTCATGACACACCACAGCGATCTGCTGATCATCGGCGCCGGCATCCTCGGCCTGTCCCACGCTTACGCCGCCGCCAAACGCGGCCTCAAGGTCAAGGTCTTCGAGCGCAGCGCCACACCGCTGGGCGCCTCCGTGCGCAACTTCGGCCAGGCACTGGTCACCGGCCAACCCCCTGGCCAGATGCTCGACCTGGCACGGGAAAGCCGTGATATCTGGGGCCAATGGGCGAAGGTGGCGGGCTTGCAGCTCAAGCGCAACGGCTCCTACCTGTTCGCCCGCACCGAAGCCGAAGAGCATCTGCTGGAAGCCTTCAGCGCTGGCCGGGCGCAAGAACACGGCTACAACGTCGAGCTGCTGCAAGGCGCGGCGATCAAAGACCTGTACGGCGGCCAGTTTCGCCATCACCGTGCCGCGCTGCATGGCAAGGATGATCAGCAACTGTATTCGCGCGAAGCGATCCCGGCGCTGATCAATTATCTGGCCCAGGAATTGAAGGTGCAGTTCTATTTCTCCACCCTGGTGCGCGACGTTGAGCCTGGCCAAGTACACACTACAGCGGGCAGCTTTCGCGGTGAGCAGGTCATCGTATGCTCCGGTCATGATTACCAGACGTTGTTGGCCGATTCGATGGCCGGGCTCAACCCGAGCATCTGTCGCCTGCAAATGCTGCGCGCCCGGCCTGCGCTCAATCTGAACCTGCAACACGCATTGCTCACGGGCCTTAGTTGCGTGCACTACGGCGCGTTTGCCGACCTGCCGGAAGCTGCGCGAGTGCAGGCGCAGATCCTGCGTGAAGCGCCCCACCTGCAAGAGCACGGGATTCACTTGCTGATCAGCCCGACACCGCAGGGCGAGCTGATCATTGGTGACTCCCATGACTACGGCAACGATGCATCGCCGTTCAATGCCGAGCAAATCGATGACTGGCTGATCGAGCTGGCGGAGCAGACGCTGGGCTGCAAGATCCAGGTAGTGGAACGCTGGCAAGGTGTGTATGGCTCACGCGGCCCGGCGCCGTTTTCATTCCTGCGTGCGGCGCCAGGCGTGAGCGCGGCGTTGATGCACTCCGGTGTGGGCATGAGCGTTGGCCCGGCGATGGCCGAGCGAAATATCACAGCATTGTGGGGTAGCGCATGATGAACCCGGAACAGGCAATCGCCGAAGTCTTCGGCTTGTACGAACAGCACGGCGCGGCCGATTACATCGGCGAGCCGGTGTCGCAGATCGAGCACATGTCCCAGGCTGCGCAACTCGCTATGGCCGAAGGCTTCGACGATGAAGTGGTGCTGGCGGCGTTTTTCCACGACATCGGGCACCTCTGCGGGCAGGGCGGCGAAAACATGGGCGGCTATGGCGTGGTCAGCCACGAGCGCCTGGGCGCGGATTATCTGCGCCGCGCAGGTTTCGGCGAGCGCATGGCCAAGCTGGTGGAGTATCACGTGCAGGCCAAGCGCTACCTGACCTTCAGCCAGCCTGACTACTACGCGCGCTTGAGCGAAGCCAGTCGCCGTACCTTGGGTTATCAGGGTGGCGTGATGTCAGCCGCAGAGGCCCAGGCCTTTGAGCAGGATCCGCTTTGCCACGTCAGCTTGCGCATGCGCCACTGGGATGAGCAGGCCAAGCAAATGCACGTGCCCGTAGTCGACTTGGACCTGCTTAAAGCCAAGGCACGTGGCCTGCTGGCAGCCGGTGTCGGCAGTTAGCACGCCTGTCGGCGCTCTTTCGTACCGGCGGTTCAGACGTCATGAACTCTTAAATGGCCAAGACCTGGAATAGCCTTGGGTCTTGCCCATTTTAGAGACATTCCCATGCGTTATTTAAAAGCGACCGCTCAGGACCGCAGAGGTAACGGTAAGGCTGATACCGTCATCGTGCACCTTTATGAGCGCCAGGCCGGCGAGCCGGATGCATTGAGGCATGAAGCCCTGGCGGTGGACATGGACGGCGACTCGGTGATCGATGTGCAGTGCGCCGGTGATATCAACCGTGATGGGCAGAGCACCATTGGAGATAAACAACTGTTCAAGGCATTTGCCAAGGCGTTTTTAAAACTCGGTTGGTTCAACAAAGGTGACAGTTCCCAGCGCACGTTGAGCGTGTATGTGGACCATTACGATAAGCAAGGCAAACCCAATGCCATCAAGTTGCAACTCCACGATTTGCTGGGCGGGGTTCGCAAAGAGAGTCTGACGTGCAGCGCCGCAGCGTATGACGCTGACAGCAATGGTGTGCTTGAGACCTTTACCAACAGTGATATCGATGGAAACGGTATCGCCGATAAAGCGGATAAAGAATTGATGCGAGTACTGGGCACCCTTTTTCTGAAGATGCGGTGGTATGACGCTAACGCAACTGCCGGACGAGTTGGTGCGGTTAGCCACGGCTGTTGATACATCAGCTGACGGCCTGGTCGATCATCAAATAACTGAAAACATTGATGGTGTTGGTATACGCCTGGCACTGGGTTTGTGTCGCGAGCTGGTTATTGATTTGTATTGATCAGTTTTTTAATTACATCCGAGATAAATATGCGTTACTTAAAAGTCACCGCTCAAGACCGCAGTGGTAATCGACGCGCAGATACCGTGTTTCTACATTTCTATGAACGCAGTGCTGCTGGGTTTGACGAGGTGGTTCATGAAGCATTTGTCGTTGATATGGATGGCGATGCCAGCGTGGATCTGCAGACGGTTGTGGACATCGAGGTAGATGGCAAGAGCACTGTCATCGACAGCCACATGATCAAGACGTTTGCTAACACCTTTCTTAAACTGAACTGGTTTAATTACGGTGAAAGTTGGAAGCGCACGTTGGTAATCATCGCCATCCATGAGTACGAGAAACGCCCGCCCAACGGTGTGCAACTCAATTTTCTGGACCGGCGCAGTACGGGGCGTAAACCAACGTTGGCTTATCAGGCCTCAGCCTTTGATGGCTACGGGAATGGCGTCCTGGAATGGTTTACCCATACCGATGTGGATAAAAACGGCGTAGTTGATCAGGCAGACAAAGAACTGATCCGTTCCTTGTGCAGTAGTTTCCTTGGGTTCAAATGGTACAAAGACAACAGCATTTGACTTACGTCTGCCGATAACAGCTAGCGTGAATTCATACGACAAACCGGGACGCGACGGCTAGAGGCACGAGTGCAGGCGTTATTACTCTCTGTGGTTCTTCAATTAATAAAGCGAGAGTAGGTGATGCGCTATTTGAAAGCGACTGCCCAGGACCGTAGCGGTAATGGCAGGGCTGATATGGTTATCCTGCAGTTTTTTGAGCGACCTGCTGGCGATCCTGATGAACTGGTCCATGAGGCGGTGGCTGTTGATATCACCGCCGATGGTGCTACCGAGATCTTGTTACCAGGCGATATCAATTTTGATGGTTATAGATCGGCAGAAGATAAGGCGTTGCT
The DNA here is from genome assembly GCF_005938045.2 of Pseudomonas sp. KBS0710. Classification (GTDB taxonomy): domain Bacteria; phylum Pseudomonadota; class Gammaproteobacteria; order Pseudomonadales; family Pseudomonadaceae; genus Aquipseudomonas. Next base: position 6,245,130 of record NZ_VCCF02000001.1, read on the forward strand.
CAAGACGTTTTCAGATGTTTTCCTGCAACTGAACTGGTTCAATCCTGGCGAAACCTGGCGGCGTTACCTGACGATGCGAGTCGCCCGCTGGTCTGGGGGAGGTGTGCCTACTATGCTTAAACTGAGTTTTCATCAGTGTTGTACATCACAGGGCAAACGCGTCTTGATGCATAGCGTCGTGGGCTATGACGGCGATAATGATGGCATCGTGGAGTCGATTACCCACTCGGGTCCGAAGCGCGATTGTAGTGGCGATCTGCGGGATAGCGACGCCACTAAAGCCTTGTGCGACGCTTTCCTGGCATTTGGTTGGCATACTTCGGCGCGATTCAAAACGGTTTGATGTTCGCCTCAGTGCGTTGAGACAAACGTCTACCCATGGCAGGGTGAATTCATACGTTCAGTCCAGAAGCGTCGCCTAGCGACGCTTTTGCCAGCTTCATTACTCTCATGTGACTTCAGCCACGCAAGAGAAAAGATGATGCACTTTTATCAGCGTTACCCCACAGGCATTGACGGGTTGCTCAAGGCATTTGCCAATACATTTTTGAGGTTGAACTGGTTTAACAAGGGTGACAGTTGGCGGCGCACGCTCCGATCCATTTGCGTCAACCTCCTTGCGTTCAAAGGGTATGAGCACGCTTATCCGAGTTTGGATAAGTTTGAACCAGGAGTCGAACAATGCGCTATTTAAAAGTTTTCGCACAGGACCGAACAGGAGCTGGCCAGGCAGATACTGTGTTGCTTCAGTTCTATCAAAGCACCCCTGGTATTCGAGACAGCTTGATCAGTCATGCCGTGGCCTACGACTTCCCAACTGACGGGAAAATCGACTACAGCCGAGGGGATGTGACGAATGATGGTCGGGAGAGTCGGCTCGACAAACTGTTGTTGGACAAGTTTGCCTCTGCCTATTTGAAGCTCAACTGGTTTAATCCTGGGACGGCTTCAACGCGCTACATGAAAATTTTCTCCGAAGACTTCTATAAAGACGGCACGCCCGACACTGTGCGTCTGCACGTTAAGGAGGGGACCGGGGACATTGATGCTCACACGTTGGTCGCCTGGAATGCCGCTTATGACTTTGATAACGACCAAGTGCTCGAATGGAACATTCATTTCGATATCAACCATGACGGTGTAATCGACGACATTGATCGGCGTTTGGTCCACCAGTTGGCTGAGCTATACCTGCTGTTCAGCTGGCACGAACCGGAAACCTTTGAGGTCAAGGTCTTGGATATCCCGGCCTCATAAGCCTTGCCAGTTGTATGGCCGATCAATGGGTGCTCGCAGTCACTCATCCTTGAGTGACTGCGCCAATACATGAATCTGCTCTTGACGTTCAGCCTGGCTAAGCTTTGGCTGAGGGTTAAGGCACGACCATTGCGGGTAGGCACGGGCCTTGTGCAAAGCGTCCGGTAATTTGCCTGCCCGCCAGGTTTGGTCTTGAGGCGTGTCGACCTTGATGCTGTGCATCGCCGCATGGCCGCGCAGGTTCAGGGCTTTGAGCAATTGACGTTGGCGCAGGGCGAGCAGGCGCAGCACGCTGTCGTCGACGGTCAGCTCGCGCTGGCCCTTGATCTTGCCCAGCAGGCGGCTGCCGTAGCTGCGTGCGGTTTGCAGCGCGCCACCGGCAATGGCACCGGCAATGGCGGCGGCGCCGAGGGTGAGACCGCCGACCAGCAGGTCCACACCCGCACCGGCTGCCGCGCCTGCGGCGATCCCGCCGCCGACCCGCACGCCGAGTTGTTTGAGGGTTTCGGGGTTGAACAAATCATCACCCCAGCGCCCGTCCAGCAGCGGTAAGTCGCTGGCGGCAGCGTCCTGCGGGCGGAAGCCGAACAGTTTGAGCAACGCTTCCACACACTTTTGCTCGCGCTGGCGCACAGCCTTGCGCAAGTCGCTGATGGCTTGCTGTTCACCCTCTGTGACCACACTGCGTCGGCACGCGGCGCAGTCGATCAACAATTCAGCGATCAAGCGTGCGGCGCTTTGCTGACGGGCCTGGCGTTGGGCTTGCTGATCAAGGATCAGGCGTTCCAATTGCGGCCGTGCGTTTTCCAGCAGCAGCGCCAGGCTTTCATACAAGCGGCGTTCGCCGTCTTCCGGCGGCGCCACGCTGTCGAAGCGCACCAGCGCATGCAGGCCGAGGCGGGCCAGGGCTTCGCGCCAGTCCGGCTCGCGGTGGTCGCTGCTGCTGACGAAGTTGAGCACCGGCAGCAATGGCTTGCCGCAACTGGCCAGCACTTGCAGCTCGTCGCGGTACTTGGCCAGCACCGGTTCGCGGGCGTCGATCACATACAAACCGGCGTCCGAGGCCAACAGCTGGCGCAGCACTTTGGCTTCCTGTTCGAAACGCTGGCGGGCTTCGCTGCCTTCCAGGAACCGCACCAGGCGAGCCGGGCCATCGAGGCGTTCGCCGGGCCGGTCCAGGCGTTCCAGGTAATCAAGCAGCGCGATGGCATCTTCCAGGCCAGGTGTGTCGTACAGCTCCAGCAAGGCTTCGCCATCGACCGACAGGCGCGCGCCTTCCACATGGCGGGTGGTGCTGGGGCGATGGGAGACTTCGCCAAAGCCCACATCACGGGTCAACGTGCGCAGCAGCGAGGTCTTGCCGACATTGGTGTGGCCGACCACGGCGAGCTTCAGTGGTTTAGTCATGACCGGTCTCCAGCCAGTTCAGCGGCGCACAGTCGGCGAAAGGCAGCTCCAGCTGTTGCAGCGCGGCGTGCCAGTCGCCCAGGCGCTCGGCGTCCAGCGCCTGGCCGGGTGGCGCCTGCAACAGCCATACGCGGGTGGCGGTGGCGCTGCGGGCCAGCTCGGCGATCAACGCCAGGCTGCCACGATCCGGCGAGCGGCGCGGGTCACAGGCGATGGCCAGGCGTGCGGGCGGGAAGCGCGTGAGTTGTTCCAGCAGTTTGTTGCGTGATTCGCGGCTGTCGAGGATGCCGGCGTTCTTGACGCTGCCCGGCAGCTTGGGCGGCCACGGGTGTTGATCGTCGAGTTCGATGGCCACCAGCAGGGCGCCGTCGCTTTCCAGGTCGCTGATGCCGCCGGTAATGTGATGCAACTGCTCAGGCGCGGCGTCATTCACGCCCAGCCGTTCACTGCTCGGCATCAGGCGCTCGCGCAGTTGGCTGTAGCCGGGCAGGTTAAGGTCCAGGCGCAATGCCGCGCGGCCGCGTTTCCAGCGCCACAGGCACAGCAGCGCGAGGAGCAATCGGGGCAGCAGGCCGTAAACCAGCAGCACGCCTACCAGCCACGCGGCCCAGGCCTGGCGGGCGCTTTCGATATTCAGGGCCGAGTCGCCGCTGGCGCGGATCATCTCCACCGTCGGCACATTAAAGCCGAGCAAGGCGGGCAGGCTGCCGAGGGCTTGGGTCACGGCGACAAAAGTATCGGCGCCGAGGATGGTGGTTTCCCACACAAAACCGTAGCGCCGCGTGGCCAGCAGTGTCAGCAGAATCACCATGGCGCTGAGCAGCGCCAGCAACCACAGGCTGTTGACGAGCACACCCACGGCCCAACGATTGAGTTTCTGGCGCTGCAACAACAGCAGCAAGGCTGGCGCCAATTGCGCGGCTTTGGCATCGCGGGCAAGCTTTTCGCTGAGCCACAACCACAGGCGCCCGAGGCTGGCGCTGTGTTCACCGGCAAACAGTAAGCCCAAGGCCCAGCTGATTAACAGGATCAGGTTCAAGCCGAGCAGGCTGCCCAAGGCCCAGAACACGTTCACCGGCGTCAGGCCATTACCCAAGGCGGCAAAGGCCAGCCCGGCGCCACTGATAACCGCCACCACCGCCAGCAGCACCAACGCCAACCGCGCGCCTTGCAGCCAGCGGGTGAGGGCGGCCGTCAGCCCATCGCGCTCGGCCAGGTGCAGGGCGCGCTGCTGGATGCGCGTCGGCAAATCGCCACCGGCCGTGCGGGCCAGGCGGTTGGCTTCCAGGTCCTCCAAAGGGCCTGCGTGTTCTTCGCGCAGGCGCACGGTTTCGGTGAGCCAGAGTGTGTGCAGCGGGTTCAGTGCAGTCACGCGCCGTCCTGTTGAGCAAGTGAGCTTGGAGCATAACCGCAGACTCATGGCTCTGGTATTCTCGTCGGCATGAAAAAAACTCTCCCTTTAAGCCTGATCGCAGCCCTCGGTGAAAACCGCGTGATCGGCGTCGACAACAGCATGCCCTGGCATTTGCCGGGGGATTTCAAATATTTCAAGGCCACCACGCTCGGCAAGCCGATCATCATGGGGCGCAAGACCTGGGATTCCCTGGGCCGACCGTTGCCGGGGCGCTTGAACATTGTGGTCAGCCGTCAGACCGGCCTGGCGCTCGAAGGTGCGGAAGTTTTTCCGTCACTGGACGCGGCGGTTGAGCGGGCTGAAGCCTGGGCGCTGGAACAGGGCGTGGATGAGCTGATGCTGATCGGCGGTGCGCAGCTGTATGCGCAGGGGCTGGAGCAGGCGGACCGCCTGTATTTGACGCGGGTTGCACTGAGCCCGGAAGGCGATGCGTGGTTTCCGGAGTTTGATTTGAACCAGTGGAAGCTGGTGTCAAACCTGGAGAATCCAGCTGAAGGTGATAAGCCGGCGTACAACTTCGAAGTCTGGGAAAAAGCTTAAAGGCATCGCAGGCAAGCCAGCTCCCACAGTTGAATCGGTTTCCTCAGGAGAACTCGGTCAACTGTGGGAGCTGGCTTGCCTGCGATAGCGGTCTATCAGGCCTGCGCTAATTCAGCATGCTCATCGGCATCCAGCAGCGCTTTATCCGTCTGCCCCATGACCTGGCTGGTAATCGCCCCGGCCGTCATCGAGCCATTCACGTTCAGAGCTGTGCGGCCCATGTCGATCAGCGGCTCTACGGAAATCAGCAGCGCTACCAGTGACACCGGCAAGCCCATCGCCGGCAGCACGATCAGCGCGGCGAAGGTGGCACCGCCGCCCACGCCTGCCACACCGGCCGAACTCAAGGTCACAATCGCCACCAGCGTCGCGATCCACAGTGGGTCCAGCGGGTTGATGCCCACGGTCGGTGCAACCATCACCGCCAGCATGGCGGGATAGAGACCGGCGCAACCGTTCTGGCCGATGGTCGCGCCAAACGAGGCGGCAAACCCGGCAATGGACTGCGGGATACCCAGGCGACGGGTCTGCGCTTCAATGCTCAGCGGAATGGCGGCTGCGCTGGAGCGGCTGGTGAAGGCAAAGGTCAGCACCGGCCACACCTTGCGGAAGAACCGCAGCGGGTTGATCCCGGCCAGCGACAGCAGCAGGCCGTGCACCACAAACATCAGGCCCAGCGCCAGGTACGAGACCACCACAAAACTGCCGAGCTTGAAGATGTCTTGCAGGTTGGAGCCGGCGACCACTTTGGTCATCAGTGCCAAAACACCGTATGGCGTCAGCTTCATCACCAGGCGCACCAGACGCATTACCCAGGCTTGCAGGGTGTCGATGGCGTTGAGCACTTTCTGGCCCTTTTCCACCTCATCCTTGAGCAGTTGCAGCGCGGCAACCCCCAGGAATGCGGCGAAAATCACCACGCTGATGATCGACGTCGGCTTGGCGCGGGCAAGATCTGCAAACGGGTTGGCCGGCACGAACGACAGCAGCAACTGCGGGATATTCAGGTCAGCCACCTTGCCGGCGTAATCACTCTGGATCACTTGCAGGCGTGCCATTTCCTGGGTGCCCGCCACCAGACCTTCGGCGGTGAGGCCGAACAGGTTGGTCAGGCCGATACCGATCAGCGCCGCAATCGCGGTGGTGAACAGCAGCGTGCCGATGGTCAGGAAGCTGATCTTGCCCAGTGACGAGGCGTTATGCAGACGCGCCACAGCACTGAGGATCGAGGCGAACACCAGCGGGATCACGATCATTTGCAACAATTGCACGTAGCCATTGCCGACCAGGTCAAACCAGCTGATCGAGGCCTTTAGCACCGGGTTACCGTCGCCATAAATGGTGTGCAACACCGTGCCGAACACCACGCCCAATACGAGGGCAAACAGCACCTTCTTGGCGAGGCTCCAGTTGGTGCGACGGGTTTGTGCCAGGCCCAGCAACAGGGCCACGAACACCAGTAAGTTGAGAATCAGGGGCAGATTCATTGAAGCTCCGTTGAGAAGGCAGCCAATCGCGTGAGCCTGCGATTGCGAACCGGGAAGCCTAACAGTTTGAAATATATTGATTTAATACCAATATGGAATGGCGACTGTCGTTTTTGGAATAAGCATTTGACGCTCAGGCACATGCCCTTGGCGTTATCACGACGCAAGCGGTCGCGCTCGGGCGATAACTGTCATACAGATTTGTTAGCGTCGATGTCTTTCACTCAGGGAGAAAACGCTTATGAAGCTCGCGCCAACACTACTTGCCGCTGCCTTCTGCCTCGGCCTCGTCAGCCAGGCATTTGCCGCCACCGAGTTGAAACACTGGCCGGCGCCTGCCGCCGAGCAACTGAACAAGATGATTGCCGCGAATGCCAACAAGGGTAACTTCGCGGTGTTCGACATGGACAACACCAGTTACCGCTACGACCTCGAAGAGTCTTTGTTGCCGTACATGGAAAACAAAGGCCTGATCACCCGCGAGAGCATGGACCCATCGCTGAAGCTGATGCCGTTCAAGGACACCGCCGACCACAAGGAAAGCCTGTTCAGCTACTACTACCGCCTCTGCGAAGTCGATGACATGGTCTGCTACCCGTGGGTTGCGCAGATTTTCTCGGGCTTCACCCTCAAGGAACTCAAGGTCCAGGTGGACGAGTTGATGGCTTCCGGCAAGCCGGTGCCGGTCACCTACTTTGAAGGCGATGTGGTGAAGAAATCCGAGGTGCAGCCGCCGAAAGTCTTTACCGGCCAAGCCGAGCTGTACAACAAGCTGATGGAAAACGGCATCGAGGTGTATGTGATGACCGCCGCGTCCGAGGAGCTGGTGCGCATGGTCGCCGCCGATCCGAAGTACGGCTACAACGTCAAACCCGAAAACGTCATTGGCGTGAGCACCTTGCTCAAGGACCGCAAGACCGGCGAGTTGACCACTGCGCGTAAGCAGATCACTGCGGGCAAATATGACGAGAAGGCCAACCTCGGCCTGGAGCTCACCCCGTACCTGTGGACCCCGGCAACCTGGATGGCCGGTAAGCACGCGGCAATCCTGACCTACATCGACGAATGGAAAAAACCGGTGATCGTCGGCGGTGATACACCGACCAGCGATGGCTACATGCTGTTCCACGATGTGGACGTGGCCAAGGGCGGCATTCACCTGTGGATCAACCGCAAGGACAAATACATGACCCAACTCAACGGCATGATGGCCAAGCACGCGGCGGCCCAGGCCAAGGAAGGTCTGCCGGTGACGGCGGACAAGAACTGGGTGATCGTCAAGCCAGACGACATTCAGTAACCCGCGTTGCCCTCTGCAGGAGCCCGGCAAGCCGGCTCCTGCAGAGGGCAAGCAAAATAGATATCAATTGCGAACCAATCTCATCCTCTGCTAGCGTGCGCACTCCCTGAACCCTTCGTTCTTCTCAAGGTAGTGCTGTGTCCTCCTGGAATTCGCAGATTGCGCGCCTGTTCGCGGAGCAGAAGAAAGCCCTCGAAGCTTTCGTCACCCGCCGTACCGGCAGTGCCCAGGTGGCGGCCGACCTGACCCAGGAATCTTTCCTGCGCCTGGCGCGCCTGGATTCCGGCGAGAAGATCGACAACCTCCCGGCCTTTCTCTTCACCATTGCCAGTAACCTGGTACGCGACCACCAGCGTCAGGCCATTCGACGTGAGCGCCTGGATGCCGGTGAGCCGAGCGAAGAGCTGCCCTGCAGCAACCCCGGTGCCGATGAACAGTTGGCTGCCTATCAGCAGGAGCAACTGATGCAGGACGCTATCCTGGCGCTGCCCGAAGCGACTCGGCAGATCTTCCTGCTCTATCATGTCGACGAACTTTCCTACCGCGAGATTGGCGAACGCCTGTCGATCACCCCGCGCAGTGTGGAATACCAACTGCGTCGTGCCTTGATTGAATGCCGCGGGTACATCAAGACGCGGCTTGCCTGCGATGCACAAGGACGTCGGTCATGACCGTCACACCCACTGCCGACGCGTTGTTTGAAGAAGCCTCTGGCTGGTACTTCCGCCTGCAGGCCGAAGACATAACGCCCACTGAGATGGATGCCTTCGCCGCCTGGCTCGGCCAAGGCAACGCCCAGGATGAAGCCTGGCAGGAAGTGCAGGCGATGCTCGGTGGTATGCGTGAGCCGGCGCGGATCATTCGCCGCGCCGAACAGTCCGCCTGGGGTAAACCGGCGCGGCGCTGGGCGTATGCCGCTGCGGTGTTACTGGCGGTGGGCCTGACCGTGCAAAACACGCCCTGGCTCGACCGCTTGCGTGCCGACTACGCCACCGGCACTGGCGAGTCGCGCACCATCGAACTGGCAGATGGCTCCCACCTGCAACTCAATACCGACAGCGCGGTGCAAATCCGCATGAGTGCGGGCGAGCGGCAGATTCGTTTGTTGCGCGGCGAAGGCTTCTTCGACGTGACCAAGGACCCGACGCGGCCCTTCGTGGTGCAGTCCGGCGATGGCTGGGTGAAGGTGGTCGGCACCCAGTTCGGCGTGGCGCGGCGTGATGCGCAAACGCGGGTGCAGGTGGCGCAAGGCAAGGTTGAGGTCAGCGCCGGGAAAGGCGCGCCGGTGTACCTGGAGCCGGGGCGGGCGGTGGAGTATCAGGACGAGCAGCTTGCCGAGGTCCACGGCTTCGACCCGGCCAGCGGCTTTGCCTGGCGCCAACGGCAGCTCGTGTTTCGTCAGCAGCCGCTGTCGGAAGTGGTCACCGAACTTAACCGTTACTGGCCCGGCAAGACCCTGGTGCTCGGCGATGCGTTACGCAACCGCGTGGTGTCCGGTGTGTTTGAAATCGACAAGCCCGACGCGGTGATCAAGGCATTGGAATACACCCTCAACCTGCACGCCGAGCATTACACCCCGTATTTGCTGGTGTTGCGCGAAGGCAAGGCGTCCTGATCGCAATTATTTGAAAATACTTTCAGGGTTTCCCGGCAAGCGTTCGTCCTTGATCACTGAGGCGTAAATAGTAAGCACTCTCAAGTAGTGCGGCGCCGATCACAGACTTTTTGCACCGGGGAGCACCATCCATGGCACACCGATTCGCCGCACGGCCCTTGCTGGCACTGGCCATTTCCTTGGCTGGCGGCACCGCGCCGCTGTACTTGCAGGCCGCCGAGACCACCCAGGCCCAGGCTTACCGCTTTGATATTCCGGGGCAGAGCCTGGATGGCGCGCTGGCGGCGTTTTCGGCGGTGACGCGGGTGCAGGTGCTGGTGAGTGGTGAGTTGACCCAAGGCGTGGTTTCGCCGGGCGTCAAAGGCAACCTGGCCCAGCGCGAAGCCTTGGCACAGTTGTTGGGCGGCACCGGGTTGAGTGCGGCGTTCATCAACGCGGACACCGTCACCCTGGAAAAACCTGTGGCAACGGGCTCGGCCCTGGAGGTCGGCGCCACCACCATCAGCGCCGAACAGTTGGGCGTGACCACCGAAGGCACGGGCTCGTACACCACCGGCGCAGTGACACTGGGCAAGGGCGAGCAGAAACTCAAAGACATCCCGCAATCGGTCAGCGTCATGACGCGCAAGCAGATGGATGACCAGAACACCACCAAACTCTCCGAAGTGGTCAAGCGCACACCCGGCCTCACAGCGACCAAATCCCCCGGCCCTGGCATGTTCATCTTCTCCCGTGGCTTCGAGGTCGGCACCCTGCAATACGACGGTGTGGGGATCCCGCGTAATACCTACACGCTGGGCAGTTACCTCACCGAGAACATGGCCATCTACGACCGCGTCGAGACCCTGCGCGGCCCGGCTGCGTTGCTGCAAGGCGCCAACAGCCCTGGCGGTACGATGAACCTGGTGCGCAAGCGCGGCCAGCAGGCACCGACCGTGACGGTCACCGCCAAGGCGGGCTCCTGGGACCATTACGGTACCCAGGTGGATGCCGGTGGCCCACTCAATGCCGAAGGCACCTTGCGCGGCCGTTTTGTGGCGGACTATGACACCACCAACTCCTTCGTCGACTACGCCGGCGGCTGGAACCAGACAGTCTACGCGGCCGTCGACTACGACTTCACACCCGACACCACCGTCGGCGTGGGCATCAGCAATCAGAAGGGCCACTCGCGCCCCAACTTCATGTCGTTGCCCCGTTATGCCAACGGCAGCGATATCGGCCTGCCACGCTCGACGTTTGTCGGCGCCAGTTGGAACCGTGCGGTCAACAACCAGACCCAAGTGTTCGCCGACCTGGAGCATCGTTTCAACGATGACTGGAAGGTGAAGGCCGCACTGGTGGCCATGGATGAACACAACGACGCGACCTACCAGGCAACGTGGGATGAAATCCCCAATCCGGGCAGCACCGGCAACGTGCGTTATGTGGATTGGGTCACCGACTTCAATACCAAAAGCCGCGGCGCGGATGTGTATTTAAACGGCAAGTTCGAAGGTTTGGGCTTCCAACAGGAAATGGTCCTGGGCGCCAACTATTCTAAGCTCACCACCGACGACCAGTGGGCGCGGGCGGCAACGAACGGCGCGGATATCTTCAACATTGACCACAACCGCCCGCAGCGCGACAAAAACCAGTTGTTCGCCCAGGGCAGCGCGTCGAAGAGCTGGTATGACATCCGTCAGAAAGGCATCTACGGCACGTGGCGTGTGAAAGTCCTGGACCCGCTGACCTTGATTCTTGGGGCTCGCAGCAGTTGGTATGACTATTCCTACGTAGGTCAGGGTGGGTTTGGTGGTGTGTACAACGCCCCCGAGGCTAGCAGCACGCAAACGTCCGGAAAGGTCACGCCCTATGCTGGCCTGGTCTATGCGTTGAACGAGCAGTGGTCGGCCTACGCCAGTTATGCCGATGCATTTGAACCGCAGACCAACCTGACGACCTCCGGGTCCTTACTCAAGCCTATCGAAGGCAAAAACTACGAGCTGGGCATCAAGGGCGAACTGGCCGGCGGTCGCCTCAATACCTCGTTTGCGATCTTCCGTTACGACCAGAAAAACCGTGGCGTGCAGGACCTGCAAGGGCCGATGAATTGCAATGGCTGGTATTGCTCGGTCGCCTCGGGCGAAGTCCGCAGCCAAGGCTTTGAAGCCACGTTGAGCGGCGAAGTGCTGCCCGGCCTGCAGCTGGCCTCCAGTTACACCTACAACACCACCAAGTTCCTTAAGGACAACACCTACGAAGGCAAAATCTTCAGCACCTGGACACCCAAGCACTTGCTCAAGGTCTGGGGTGATTACCAGTTGCCGGGCGATTGGCAGCAGTTCAGCGTTGGTGCGGGCGTGACCGCGCAAAGCAGCACCGAAGCCTACGACCGCACCTTCAGTGTGCCGGGTAATGCCCTGTGGGATTCGCGGGTGGCCTACAAGATCAATCAGGAATTCACCGTGGCGGCGAACCTGAACAATATGTTCGACAAAAAGTATTACATCCCGGCCTACAACGCGAACTGGGGCAGCAACTACTACGGCGACCCACGCAATGTGATGTTCACCATGACCTACACCCCACAGTTCTGAGCCATTACGCAAAGCTTCGTGTGGGAGCGGGCAAGCCCCACATTTTGATCTTCAGTGCCCTGAAGGTTTTGGCCAGACAAAAAAAATGCCCCGCACGTAGCGGGGCATTTTTATGGGCGGGGCTTACAGGCCGTCGAGCATCGCCTTGTTACGTACAGCACCCTTGTCGGCACTGGTGGCCAGCAGGGCATACGCCTTCAACGCGGTGGTGACTTTGCGCGGACGCTTCTCCACGGGCTTCCAGCCTTTCTTGTCCTGCTCGACGCGGCGTGCAGCCAGTTCTTCGTCGCTGATCAACAGGTTGATCGAGCGGTTCGGAATGTCGATCAGCACCTTGTCGCCATCCTGTACCAGACCAATCGCGCCACCGGCAGCAGCTTCCGGCGAGGCGTGGCCGATGGACAGCCCCGAAGTACCACCGGAGAAACGGCCATCGGTCAGCAAGGCGCAGGCTTTGCCCAGGCCTTTGGATTTCAGGTAGGACGTCGGGTAGAGCATCTCCTGCATACCCGGGCCGCCTTTAGGGCCTTCGTAGCGGATGATCACGATGTCGCCTTCTTTCACTTCGTCGGCGAGGATGCCGCGTACCGAGCTGTCCTGGCTTTCGTAGATCTTGGCGCGGCCTTCGAACACGTGGATGGATTCATCCACACCGGCGGTTTTCACCACGCAGCCGTCCAGCGCGATGTTGCCGTACAGCACCGCCAGGCCGCCTTCTTGCGAGTAAGCGTGCTCGACACTGCGGATGCAGCCGTTTTCACGGTCGTCGTCCAGGGTTTCCCAGCGAGTCGACTGGCTGAACGCGGTCTGGGTCGGAATGCCCGCCGGGCCGGCCTTGAAGAAGTGATGCACTGCTTCGTCGTCAGTCTGGGTGATGTCCCATTTGGCGATACCTTCGGCCAGGGATTTGCTGTGCACGGTCGGCAGGTCGGTGTGCAACAGGCCACCACGGGCCAGCGAGCCGAGAATCGAGAAGATCCCGCCGGCGCGGTGCACGTCTTCCATGTGGTACTTCTGGATGTTCGGCGCGACTTTGCACAGTTGCGGCACGTGACGGGACAGGCGGTCGATGTCGCGCAGGTCGAAGTCGATCTCGGCTTCTTGGGCGGCGGCCAGCAAGTGCAGGATGGTGTTGGTGGAACCGCCCATGGCGATGTCCAGGGTCATGGCGTTTTCGAACGCCTTGAAGTTGGCGATATTGCGCGGCAGCACCGACTCGTCGTTCTCGGTGTAGTAACGCTTGCACAGCTCGACGATGGTGCGGCCAGCCTGCAGGAACAGCTGTTCGCGGTCGCTGTGGGTGGCCAGGGTGGAACCGTTGCCCGGCAAGGCCAGGCCCAGGGCTTCGACCAGGCAGTTCATCGAGTTGGCGGTGAACATGCCGGAGCACGAACCGCAGGTCGGGCAGGCGCTGCGCTCGTATTCCGCGACCTTCTCGTCAGAAGCGCTGGAATCGGCGGCGATGACCATGGCGTCCACCAGGTCGAGGCCGTGGGAGGCGAGCTTGGTCTTGCCGGCTTCCATCGGGCCGCCGGAGACGAAGATCACCGGGATGTTCAGGCGCAGGGCGGCCATCAGCATGCCGGGGGTGATCTTGTCGCAGTTCGAGATGCAGACGATGGCGTCGGCGCAGTGGGCATTGACCATGTATTCCACGGAGTCGGCGATGATCTCGCGGCTCGGCAGCGAATACAGCATGCCGTCATGGCCCATGGCGATGCCGTCATCCACGGCAATGGTGTTGAATTCCTTGGCTACGCCACCGGCGCGTTCGATCTCGCGGGCGACCAGCTGGCCGAGGTCCTTGAGGTGGACGTGGCCCGGTACGAACTGTGTGAACGAGTTGGCAATCGCGATGATCGGCTTTTTGAAGTCGTCATCCTTCATCCCCGTGGCACGCCACAGTGCGCGCGCGCCGGCCATGTTGCGGCCGTGGGTGGATGTTTTCGAGCGGTAATCTGGCATGGAGCACTCCGGGCGGCTAATCAGGTAACTACTAATCAGGTACTACTGGGGAGTGAGCTTCTATTGACGTCTGGAACACTCAGAAATAGCCGTGTGTCCGGAAGTTGCCGCTCACGTCGCGGGATCGCCGCACGTGTGGGCCTTGAGCTCATAAACCCGCCGGGGGATGACTGGCGATGAATAGGGCCGATTCTACACCGCTGGCGGCTGGAGGGAATGGCCACCAGTGTGAAGTTAGCGCTTACGGGACGTGCGGCCGCGCACTACCGCCCGACTCGCGCATTCGTCCATCCGCCCCACAGGCTGAGAACCACGAAGCTTGCTGCGATGGTCATCAGCAAATGCGCTCCGGTTTGGGCAAGGGCGGCGCTGCTGACGGCGGCGGTGAGGAACATGATGCTGTTGCCCGCCGATGCCGCTGTGCCCGCACTGCTTGAGAACAGCAGCATCGCCGCCGAGATGGCAGCCGGTCGAACCAGCGTTACGGCCAGGGCGCTGATCAGCATCGGGATCAGCAAGTTAATGGTGGTGATGGCTTCAAAGCTGATAATCAGCATGAGCAATACACCCGCGACGAGCAGTAAACCAAGGCCGATATTGATCTGGCGGGGCAGTGAAATGCGCTTTTGCAGGTATGAAGCCGCCACGCCGCCGAGCAGATAAGCCACGCCGTACACCATCAGCACCAACGCGTACTGGTATTCGGAGAGCTTAAGCGCATCCATGAAAATCAACGGCGTCACGCTGATCAGAGCAAAGTAGCAGGCGAATACCAGTGCGGCGATCCACCAGTAGCGCAGGAAGTCTTTATGGCGGGCGACGGCTTTCAGCGTGCCAATGATCGACACCGGTGCGCGATACGGGCTCGCGGAATTGGAAGGCAGGATGCACAACGCATGGAGCAACATGCCCAGTGCCATCAGCGCAAAGCCGTAGAAGCTGCCTTGCCAGTCGAAAGTGGTTTGCAGCCAGGAGCCGATCAGCGGCGAGAGCGCCACAAACGAACCGCTCAGGGTCATGTAATACAGGCGTACACGGGCGCGGTCCTGCTCCTCGAACAGGTCTTCGACCAGTGCATGGCCCAGCACGAAAAAGCCGCAGCCCATGGCCTGTACGCAGCGAAACAGCAGGAAAGTCAGGTAGTCCGACGCGAATGCGCAACCGATCGCGCCGAGGATCGACAGCGTGATGCAGCCGAGCAGGACTTCCTTGCGTCCGTATGTATCCGACAGCGGGCCGGCGACCAACTGCGAGATCGAGAACACCAGCGTGAACAGGCTGATGGACAGGGCGATTTCGGCGCTAGGCGTGTCGAATTGCACAGCCAGGGCGGGGAACGAAGGAAGCAGGATATTGATCGGGAAAAAGCTGATCAGGGAAATGCAGGTGATGAGAATGAAGCGGGAGAGGTAGAACCCAGACATTGTTTTTGTTTTCCGGAGTAATTCCAGAAACCGATACTAGTCTGCGAAATGTGGAATTCAATCAAAACCGTTGAAGGACGGCTTGCGCCGGAAAAATGTGGGAGCGGGCTTGCCCGCGATGGCTGAGGGTCAGTCAACAAACTCATCAACAGGTCCACCGCTATCGCAGGCAAGCCAGCTCCCACATTTGATCTGCGTGTTACTTAGCTATTGGGCAACAACCGGCAGGTAATGCTCTTGATATAGCGCGTCTCGGCAATCGCCGGGTGCACCGGGTGATCCGGGCCCTGGCCGCCGCGTTCGAGCATCTGGATATTGCGGTCCAGGTGACGGGCGCTGGTCAGCAGGATGTTTTGCAGGTCGTCTTCCGGCAGGTGCATGGAGCACGAAGCACTGACCAGGATGCCGTCCTTGCTGAGCAGGCGCATGGCTTGCTCGTTGAGGCGGCGGTAGGCGCCTTCGCCGTTCTTCATGTCTTTTTTGCGTTTGATGAAGGCCGGTGGGTCGGCGACGATCACGTCGAAGCGTTCTTCGCTGGCTTTCAGTTCTTTAAGGGCTTCGAACACGTCGCCTTCGATGCAGGTCATCTTCTCGGCAACCCCGTTCAGCGCGGCGTTGCGCTCTACGCCGTCGAGGGCGAAGGCCGAGGCGTCGACGCAGAACACTTCACTGGCGCCGAAGGCTGCAGCTTGCACGCCCCAGCCGCCGATGTAGCTGTACAGGTCGAGTACGCGTTTGCCTTTGGCGTATGGGGCCAGGCGGGCGCGGTTCATGCGGTGGTCGTAGAACCAGCCGGTTTTCTGGCCCTGGATCACCGGGGCTTCGAATTTCACGCCGTTTTCTTCCAGTGCGACCCATTCCGGCACCAGGCCGAACACGGTTTCGACGTAGCGGTTGAGGCCTTCGGCGTCGCGCGCGGCGGAGTCGTTCTTGAACAGGATGCCGCTCGGCTTGAGCACTTGGGTCAGGGCGGCGATCACGTCTTCTTTATGGGCTTCCATGGTCGCCGAGGCGATCTGTACCACCAGGATGTCGCCGAAACGGTCGACCACCAGGCCCGGCAACAGGTCGGAATCACCGTAGACCAGGCGGTAGAACGGCTTGTCGAACAGGCGGTCACGCAGGGACAGCGCGACGTTGATGCGGTGCACCAGCAGCGATTTATCCAGCGGCAACTTGATGTCGCGCGACAGCAGGCGTGCGCAGATCAGGTTGTTCGGGCTCATGGCCACGATGCCCAAAGTCTTGCCGCCGGCCGCTTCCAGGATAGCCTGGTCGCCTGCCTGGAAGCCGTGAAGTGGGGTGGCGGCCACGTCGATTTCGTTGCTGTAGACCCACAGGTGGCCGTTGCGCAAACGACGATCGGCGTTGGCTTTGAGACGCAGGCTTGGCAGGGACATGACGTCGCTCCGGAAAAAAGAGCGGGAGTATACCTGTTGCGCAGATGTTCATGTGGGAGCTGGCTTGCCTGCGATGCCGACGACTCGGTGTATCTGACGTACGGTGGTGATGCTTTCGCAGCGGTGCGGCGACCCGACAAGCCAGCTCCCACATTTGATCTCATTTCAAACCGGTTTTTGAGGTGTCGGTCAGCTTCCCATAGAGGTTAGAATTCGCGCCTAGTCCAGAGTGTGTATTTATGTCCCCAGAGCTTTCCGCCGAGCAGATCCAACAGGCCCTGCAAGGCATCAGCGTGCCGCCTCAACCGCAAATCATGGTGGATTTGCAGATGGAGCAGTACATGCCCGACCCGGACCTGGAAGTGATCGCGCGGCTGATCTCCCAGGACCCAGGCTTGTCCGGCGCGCTGCTGAAGATCGTCAACTCGCCGTATTACGGCCTGAGCAACAAGATCGCCTCGATCCAGCGCGCGGTGAACCTGCTGGGCAGCCGCTCGATCATCAACCTGATCAACGCGCAGTCGATCAAGGGCGAGATGAGCGACGACACCATCGTCACCCTCAACCGCTTCTGGGACACCGCCCAGGACGTGGCCATGACCTGCCTGACCCTGGCCAAGCGCACTGGCTCGCAAACAGTCGACGAAGCCTATGCCTTGGGCCTGTTCCACGACTGCGGCGTGCCGCTGATGCTCAAGCGCTTCCCCAACTACATGGCGGTGCTGGAGCAGGCTTACGCGAATGCCGGCCCGGACTGCCGCGTGGTCGACACCGAAAACAAGGCGTTCAACACCAACCATGCCGTGGTCGGCTACTACACCGCCAAATCCTGGCGCCTGCCGGAGCATGTCACCGACGCCATCGCCAACCACCACAACGCCCTGGCGATTTTCAGCGATGAGTCGTCGCGCAACCCGCAACTTAAAAACCTGCTGGCGATCCTCAAGATGGCCGAGCACATCTGCTCGTCCTACCGCGTGCTGGGCAACCAGTCGGCGGACCATGAGTGGGATGCCATCGGCCATCTGGTGCTGGATTACGTGGGCCTGTCGGACTACGACTTTGAAAGCCTGAAGCTGTCCATTCGCGAACTGGGCGCCCACTGACCCTTTAAGCAAGAGGTACACATGCCCGAGTTACCCGAAGTCGAAACTACCCGTCGCGGGATTGCGCCGCATTTGGAAGGCCAACGCGTCAGCCGTGTGGTGGTGCGTGAGCGGCGCCTGCGCTGGCCGATCCCGGAAGACCTGGATGTGCGCCTGTCCGGGCAGCGCATCGTGCTGGTGGAGCGACGGGCCAAGTACCTGTTGATCAATGCCGAAGTGGGCACCTTGATCAGCCATTTGGGTATGTCGGGCAATTTGCGCTTGGTAGAAGTCGGCTTGCCGGCGCTCAAGCATGAGCATGTGGACATCGAACTCGAATCTGGCCTGGCGCTGCGCTATACCGACCCTCGGCGTTTCGGCGCGATGCTCTGGAGCCAGGACCCGCATAACCACGAACTGTTGCTGCGCCTTGGGCCAGAGCCGCTGACCGACCTGTTTGATGGCGAGCGCTTGTTCCAGCTCTCGCGTGGCAAGTCGATGGCGGTGAAGCCGTTCATCATGGACAACGCGGTGGTGGTGGGCGTGGGCAATATCTACGCGACGGAAGCGTTGTTTGCGGCGGGGATAGACCCGCGTCGGGCTGCGGGCGGTATCTCACGCGGGCGCTACTTGAAGCTGGCGATCGAGATCAAGCGCGTGCTGGCGGCGGCTATCGAGCGAGGTGGTACTACGTTGCGGGACTTTATCGGCGGCGACGGGCAACCGGGGTATTTCCAGCAGGAGCTGTACGTCTACGGCCGCGGTGGTGAGGCGTGCAAGGTCTGTGGGAGCGAATTGCGCAATGTGGTGCTGGGGCAGCGAGCGAGTGTGTTTTGCCCTAAGTGCCAGAGCTGAGTGCCGGGTGATGGCTGATATCGCCATCGCAGGCAAGCCGCTCCCACATTTAGAGTTGTGAACACATTCAAGTGTGGGAGCGGGCTTGCTCGCGAAGAGGCCTTTACAGGCAATAAGTAACTTCAGGCCTTACCGGTAATCAGCCGGTACTTGGCCATCAACTGTTCTTCAGTCTCAGGCCGTGCCTCATCCAGTGGAATGCAATCCACCGGGCACACTTGCTGGCACTGAGGCTCGTCGTAGTGGCCGACGCACTGGGTACACAGGTTGGGGTCGATCACGTAGATCTCTTCGCCCTGGGAAATCGCAGCGTTCGGGCACTCGGGTTCGCAGACGTCGCAGTTGATGCAATCGTCGGTGATGATCAGGGACATGGAAACTCCTGCCAGGGCTGTCAGCCAGGGCATCTGAAAACTAATGCGCGCAATTGTGCCGCATTGGCGCCCGCAGTGCGAGCGGGCGCCGGTTGAGCGGTCTTACTTCTTGAAGCGCAGGGTCAGCGCATCGGCCACGGCCGGGTGCACGAACTTGGTGATATCTCCGCCCAAAGCGGCAATTTCACGCACCAACGTCGAGGAAATGAACGAATAACGTTCCGACGGCGTCAGGAACAGGCTTTCCACGTCCGGCGCCAGTTGGCGGTTCATGTTGGCCAGCTGGAATTCGTATTCGAAGTCCGACACCGCGCGCAGGCCACGCAGGAACACATTGGCGTTCTGCTCCTTGGCAAAGTGCGCCAGCAGCGTCGAAAAGCCCACCACTTCCACGTTGGGCAGGTGCTTGGTGACCTCACGCGCCAGCTCTACGCGCTGTTCCAGGGGAAACAGCGGGTTTTTCTTGGGGCTGGCGGCGACCGCGATGATCACATGGTCGAACAAGCGAGACGCACGTTCGACCAGATCGCCATGGCCTTTGGTAATCGGGTCGAAGGTACCTGGGTACAACACTCGGTTCATCGCGTCGTCCTGGCGGAGTCCGTTGGGGAACCGGATGGTATCGCAGCATTCCCGGTGTTCCAAGTCGACTTATGTAGATAGATACCGCGAATACCCGGTTTTTTCATGCTGTTTTCAGACGTTCGGCCAATGCTGTCGCCAGTTGCGCGGTCAACCCATACACCGATAATTGCGGGTTGGCGCCAATGCTGGTGGGGAACAGCGAGCCGTCGTGGATCGACAGGTTACGCAATTGATGATGGCGACCGAGGCTGTCGGCCACCGCATTTTTCGGGTCTTCGCCCATGGCGCAACCGCCCATCACATGGGCGCTGCCCAGCGTGGTGCGATGCAGTTCCAGGCTCAAACCGTCGATCAGGCTGCGTGCTTCGGCCAGGGTATTTACGTAGCGTGCATCGTGATGCAACGGCTTGACCGACTTGGCGCCTGCCGCGAACTGAATCTCGGCCATGGTATGAAACGCACGGCGCAGGCCATCCCAGGCGTAGTCTGAGACCTGATAGTCGAGCACCGGCGTGCCGTCGCCGCGTAACTCCACCGTGCCGCCGGGGCTGTCGGGGTGAAAACCGTCGCGCAGCAGGGCAAGCATGGCGTGGGTGTGGGGCAACTGGCTCATGTCCAGCGCATTCCCGGTGCCGTAGCCGCCGAACAGGGTACTGGCCAGGCCTGGATGCAGCGGCGGCGCCTCCAGTTTGTAAGACATTTTGCCGGTGGTGCCGTCCTGCCACTGGAAGTGGTCGGAATAGATCGACTGCGGCGCACCATAGAACGGGTTGATCACCTCGTCGAACTGCCCGGCGGAGAAGTTCACCAGGTGCAGGAAAGTACGCTTGCCCAGCCGTGAATGCGGGTCGGGCGCGTCCGAGCGCATCAGCAGCGCCGGGCTGTTGATGCCGCCGCCCGCCAGCACGTAATGCTTGGCCTTGACCGTGATTTTGCGCCCGGTAGGCGCCACGCAACGTTCATCCATGGCCACGCATTCAAGGCTGCTGATGGTGTCGCCGCTGTATTTCAGGCGCTCGGCGCGGGCCAGGTAGAGCAGTTCGCCGCCCTTCTCCAGGGTGGAGGGAATGGTGGTCACCAGCATCGATTGCTTGGCATTGACCGGGCAACCCATGCCGCAATAACCCAGGTTGAAGCAGCCGCGCACGTTGCGCGGGATCACATGCCAGCTATAACCGAGCTTTTCGCAGCCTTTGCGGATCACATCATTGTTGGCATTCGGTGGAATGGCCCAGGGCGCGATGCCCAGGCGCTGTTCCATCTTTTCGAACCATGGCGCCATTTCGGCGCTGCTGTGGCCTTTGACCGCGTACTCACTGGCCCAGTGGGCGAGGGTGGCATCGGGCGTGCGAAAGCTCGAAGTCCAGTTGATCAGCGTGGTGCCGCCGACGGCCCGGCCCTGCAGGATAGTGATCGCGCCGTCCTTGCTCATGCGGCCGATGCCTTCCTGATAGAGGCTGGCGTAGGCCTCGTCTTCGAGCAGCTTGAAGTCACTGCTGGTCTTGAGCGGGCCTTCTTCGATCAGCAGCACTTTGTAACCCGCCGCACTGAGGATCTCGGCAGTGGTGCCGCCACCGGCGCCGCTGCCGATAATGGCCACATCGGCTTCCAGGGTCAGGTCGCTGTCGAGGGCGGCGCCATTGTGGGTTTTCCAGCCACGGGCCAGGCCATCACGGAACAGATCGGGTACGGGCATAGAAGTGCACTCTTATTTTTATGCGTTAAACGCTACGAAGTTGCGGTCAATGTGGGAGCGGGCTTGCTCGCGAATACGGTCTATCAATTTAGAAATCATTGACTGACCCACCGCTTTCGCGAGCAAGCCCGCTCCCACATTTTTGATCGGGTTGCCAGGCTTAGATCCTGGGTGGGCCGGGGTAGCCGCAATGCGCCCAGGATTGCGGCCGGAAATACCAGGCCATGATCACCAGCTTGAGCAGCGAGCCCTGGCCCATGCGCAGCAGGTTCAGGTAGCTGTTCTCCCAGCGATGCAGGAAGTTGCGGATCTGCTCGCTACTGGCGTTTTCCCAACTGCCCCAGATGCCGGTCAACGGGCCACGGGTGATGCCCATGCTCAGCACGTCGAACAACTGCTGGGTGAGCTTGAACATCTCCGGCGACAGGTTTTGCAGGCTGTAGTCGAGTTTTTTCAGGGTGTCTTCGATGCCGGCGACCACCTCTTGAGCGCTGGCCGCGCCTTCGAGCAACACCGGGATGATTGCGCGCAAAAACGGCAAGTCACTGCTGCGCAGCATGGTAAAGCCACTGGCCGGGGTGCTGCTGGAGCAGCCGCTGAGGCTGGCCCCCAAGCCGGCGGTGGCCAGGAACGCGCTGGCGCACAGGCCGATTTTAAGGACGCCGCGCCGTGACAGCGCAGGTGTTTCAGTCAGGCTAGGGTTCATTGTTATTGTTATCCCGAGGGTGGCGGAATCAGCGGATAAACAGCTTCTGGATCAACTTCTGGATGGCTTTGCCGTAAGGCGGGTAGATCAACTTCGCTGCGTTCAGGCGCTGTTTGACCAACACACCCTTGGCCTTGCTGAACGTGAGGAAACCTTCATGGCCGTGGTAATGGCCCATGCCCGACGGGCCGATGCCGCCAAAAGGCATATCGTCCTGGGCCACATGCAGCAACGTGTCGTTGAGGCAGACACCGCCCGAATGGGTTTCGTGGAGCACGCGGTTCTGTTCGCCCTTGTTGTAGCCGAAGTAATACAGGGCCAGTGGGCGAGGGCGCTGGTTGATGTAGGCAAATGCTTGGTCGAGGCCGCGATAAGGCACGATAGGTAGCAGCGGGCCGAAGATTTCGTCCTGCATCACCGTCATCTCGTCGCTGACATTCAGTAACAGGCTATGGGCCATGCGCCGCTCTTGGCCTTGGTCATACAGCGCAATCACGGTGGCGCCTTTGTCGGTGGCGTCTTTGACGTAGGCATTCAGCCGGGCCTGTTGCCGTTCATTGATGATGGCGGTGTAGTCCGGGTTGTCGGCCAGGGTCGGATAAAACCCACGAACGGCGTTGCTGTAGGCCTCGACGAAACCTTCAACACGGTCTTCCGGCACCAGCACGTAATCCGGCGCCACACAGGTTTGCCCGGCATTCAGGCATTTACCGAAGGCGATACGTTCGGCGGCATCCTTGAGTGGCACATCGGCGGAAACAATGGCCGGTGACTTGCCGCCCAGTTCCAGGGTGACCGGTGTCAGGTGCTCGGCGGCCGCGCGCATCACGTGCTTGCCGATGCTGGTGGCGCCGGTGAACAGCAGGTGATCGAAGCGCAATTTGGAAAACGCCATGCCCACTTCAGCTTCGCCCAGCACCACGCACACCAGGTCCTCGGGGAAAATTTTCGCCAGCAGCACCTTAAGCAGTTCGCCCGTGGCCGGCGTGGATTCACTGAGTTTGAGCATTACCCGGTTTCCCGCCGCCAACGCGCCGACCAATGGGCCAATGGCCAGGTACAGCGGATAGTTCCAGGGGACAATCACCCCGACCACACCCAACGGCTGGTAGATGACTTTGGCTGACGCCGGTTGGAAGGCGATGCCTACCGCACGCCGGGAGGGTTTCATCCAGCCTTTGAGGTGTTTGCTGGCGTAGTGAATGCCATGCAGGCTGGGCATCAACTCGGCGAACAGGGTTTCGTCTGCGCTGCGGTGGCTGAAGTCCTGGCTGATCGCGGTGATCAGTGCTTGGCGTTCGTCGCTGAGTACGTCGCGCAAAGCCTTCAGCCATTGCTGGCGCTGTGCAGCTGGCGGCATCGGGTTGGCCGCGTAGGCGCGACGTTGGGCGTCGAACAGGTCCTGGAGTTGATCCAGCGCCTGGGAATCTTGCAGGTAGGCAACGTTGGCAGACATGGCGCAGTTCCCGATTGTTATAGGTCTGCCTGGATTTTTAGAGTCATTGCTCTAAATTGTCAAATGTCATTGCAGCAACATGCGGATTTATCCTGACAAGGATAGGCCGTAAGATGCCCCATCCCGTGTTCAGAAGCTGATCCCCTATGGCACCACGAGTAAAGACCAGCGAGCGCATTGTGCAAACCAGCCTGGAGCTTTTTAACCAGCAGGGTGAGCGCAGCGTCAGTACCAACCATATCGCCGCCCATATGGAAATTTCCCCGGGCAACCTGTACTACCACTTCCCCAACAAGCAGGCGATCATCGCCGTGCTGTTTCGTGAGTACGAAGCGTTGGTGGACAGTTTTCTGCGCCCGCCCCAGGGCCGCGCCGTTACCGTCGAAGACAAGCGTTTTTACCTGCAGGCCGTGCTGGCGGGCATGTGGCGTTATCGCTTCCTGCATCGGGACCTCGAACACCTGCTGGAAAGCGACCCGGAACTGGCCACTGGCTACCGGCGGTTCTCCCAACGCTGCCTGATCCAGGGTGGGGCGATTTACCAAGGGTTTGTCGACGCCGGCATCCTCAATATGGACCCGGTGCAAACCGAGGCGCTGACCCTCAATGCCTGGATCATCCTCACCTCTTGGGTGCGGTTTCTGTGCACCACCAATGAAAACTCAGCGCACTTGAGCGCCGAAGCGATCAAGCGCGGCGTGTATCAGGTGCTGGTGCTGGAGGCGGGGTTTGTCACGCCTCAGGCGAAAGAGGCGGTGGATGCGTTGTTCAAAGAATTTTACGTGCCGTTGAACCAGGCACTGGAAGAAGTGAAGTAGGACCTTTCCCGAAACTGTTCACAGGAGCCCGTCATGCCGCTTGCCCAACTGATCAGCCCCCAGCAATTGGCCGAACGCCAGAAGGCCGCAGGGCTGGTGATCCTCGATTGTCGTTTTGCCCTCGAAGACCCGGACTACGGGCTGTGCAGCTATGCCGAAGGGCATATCGAAGGCGCGCAATATGCCGACCTTGAGCGACATCTCAGTGGGCCGGTGACCAAAGGCGTGACAGGTCGCCACCCGTTGCCGGCGGCGGATACGTTGGTTGCGCAACTGCGGGCCTGGGGAATTAATGCCAACACCGACATCGTGCTGTACGACGACGGCCCCGGCGCCTATGCCGCCCGCGCGTGGTGGCTGCTGGTCTGGCTGGGTAAGCGTGACGGTGTTTTTATCCTGGACGGTGGCCTCAAGGCCTGGCACGCCGCCGGCTTCCCGTTGAGCCTCGATGCGCCGGTGGTTGAACCGGGAACGTTCGCCGGTACGCCGGACAACCGCCTGCTGCTGGACGCCGAGCATTTGCAAAAACGCCTGGGTGAGCCTGGCCTCACCTTGATCGACGCCCGTGCAGCGGCGCGTTTTCGCGGCGAGGTAGAGCCGATTGACCCGATTGCCGGGCACATTCCCGGAGCGCAATGCGCGGCGTTCAATGAAAACCTGGGCAGTGACGGGCGCTTCCTGCCGGCTGATCAGCTTAAAAAGCGCTTCGCTGCGCAGTTGCAGGGCCGCTCACCGGATGAACTGGTGGCGTATTGCGGTTCGGGCGTGACGGCGTGCCACAACCTGTTTGCCTTGAGTCTGGCGGGCTACCCGTTGGGCAAGTTGTATGCGGGGTCGTGGAGTGAGTGGATTACTGATCCGGCTCGGGCAGTAGCGACTGGCGACTGAGTTCTCGGCCGTGTAAATCCAATCAAACTGTGGGAGCGGGCTTGCTCGCGAATGCGGAGTGTCAGTCGATGGATTTGTGACTGATACACCGCATTCGCGAGCAAGCCCGCTCCCACATTTTTAACCGTGTTGTGTCAGTAACCACTGCGGAATGCGACGTTCCAGGTAGTAGCTCGGGCGTTTCAACGTGCCATCCACAAACCCCACATGGCCACCCTTGGCCAACAACTCAAACTCCGTGCAATCCGAGAGTTCACTGGCCTGCGGCAAGCTGTGTGCGAACACAAACGGGTCATCGGCAGCCTGAATAATCAGGGTTGGCGTGCGGATTTCACCCAGGTAGTAACGGCTCGAGGCGCGGCGGTAATAGTCCTCGGCACTGAGGAAACCGTGCAACGGCGCGGTCACCCGCCCATCGAAGTCCCAGAACGTACGCATTTTCTCCAATGAACCCAGGGCTTCCAGGGTTTTCAGCCCTTCGGCCCGGCCATCCTGTACAAAGCGGGTTTGCTTGACGCGGATATACGCCAACATCTCGCGCATGAAATGCTTTTGATACACCCGCGAAAACCCCAGCCCGATGCGATCGGCGCACTGGTCCAGTCGAAACGGCACCGACACCGCCGCTGCGCCTTGCAGCCCGGACGCCTCGCCGGTTTCGCCCAGGTGCTTGAGCAACACATTGCCGCCCAATGAATACCCCACCGCATACAGCGGCGCCAAGGGTCGCTTGGCACGCAGATGGGCAATCGCCGCCGCCAGGTCTTCACTGGCGCCCGAGTGATAGCTGCGTGCCAACAGGTTCGGCTCGCCTGAGCAGCCGCGCCAATTCAAGGCGGCGCTGGCCCAGCCTTGGGCGGCGAGGGCCTTTTGCAGCCCGGCCACATAAGGCGAGTTGGACGAACCGGTCAGCCCGTGCAGCACCAGCACCAATGGCGCTAGCGCGTCATGGGGGCCATGCCAGTCGAGGTCGAGAAAGTCGCCGTCGTCCAGCCACAGGCGTTCGCGCTGGCGTTCGATGTGGGTGGTGGGGCGCCACAGCGGCCCCCACAAGGTTTGCAAGTGAGGGTTGCCGAGGCCGAAGGCGGGTTTGAACAGCTCGGAGGACGGGATCATGAAACTCTCGGTAGCAAGCGAACTCACTGTGGCGAGCAAGCAAGCTGCCTCGCCACAGATGAAACCGGATCAGGCGGTAGTTTCGACCAACCGGTGCCACAACGCGTAATACACCCGACCGGACTTCTGCTCCCGGTGCAGGCGCCAGCTGCCTGGCAGGCCGAGGGTAGACGGCGCGGTCTCGCTTTCAGTGTAGATCCACGCGTCGGGTGCCAGCCACTGGCGTTCTTCCAGCAACGCGCAAACAGTCGGCAACAGGTTCTGGTTGAACGGCGGGTCGAGGAACACCACGTCGTATTCGCTGGCCGCCTGGGTTTCCAGGTAGCGCAGCGCATCGGCGGTCTGCACCTGGCCGGTGGTGCAACGCAGCGTGCCGAGGTGTTCCTTGAGACTGGACACCGCCACATTGCTGGCATCCAGCGCCTGGCCCTGGGCCGCGCCTCGGGACAGCGCCTCCAGGAACAGCGCGCCACTGCCGGCGAACGGGTCCAGTACCTTGGCGCCGCCGATATACGGCGCGAGCCAGTTGAACAGGGTTTCACGCACGCGGTCCGGCGTTGGGCGCAGGCCCACGACGTCGGGGAAACTCAGCTTGCGGCTGCCCCATTCACCGCCAATGATGCGCAGTTGGCCCACACCGTTATGCACGTTGTGGACAGGTTTTTTCGGGCGAGATGAACTGGCCATTAATGCTCCGGAACCCCGAGCGGCTGCTCGGCGGGTTTATCAGTGGGGGGCGGTAGTGGCTTTTGTGCAATCGTCGGGCCGGCGGTCACGATGACCATCTTGTCGGCGCTCAAGTGTTTATTCATTGCAGCCTTGACCTGCTCTACGGTCAGGGCCTGGGATTGTTTCATGAAATCCTCAAGATAGCTCAGCGGCAGGTTGTAGAAACCCATGGCGCCCAACTGCCCGACGATATCCGCGTTGCTTGCGGTGGACAGCGGGAAGCTGCCGGCCAGCTCACGCTTGGCATCGTCCAGTTCCTTTTGCGTCGGGCCGGACTTGAGGTAGTCGGCCAGCACGTCTTCAACCAGGCGCAGGGTGCCGCCGCTCATTTCGGCGCGGGTCTGCAGGTTGATCATGAACGGGCCACGCACCTGCATCGGCGAGAAGCCGGAGTAAACGCCGTAGGTCAGGCCGCGTTTCTCACGCACTTCGCTCATCAAGCGGGTGCCGAAACCGCCGCCACCGAGGATCTGGTTGCCCAGGGACAAGGCGGCGTAGTCCGGGTCGGCACGGTCGATGCCCAGTTGTGCGAACAGCAAATGGGTTTGCTTGGACGGGAACTCGATATGGCTCAGGCCAGCTTTCGGTTCGGTCGGCTGGGCGATCTTGGCCAGGGCCGGGCCTTTGGGCAGCGATGCGGAGACCTTGGCGGTCATGGCTTCAGCCTCGGCGCGAGTCAGATCGCCCACCACGGCAATCACCGCATTGCCCGCTGCGTAAGCCTTGGCGTGGAACGCCTGCAGCTGCGCCAGGGTAATCGCCGGAATGCTCTCGGGTGTGCCTTCGCTCGGGTGGGCGTAAGGGTGGTCGCCGTACAAACGCTTGAACAACTCAAGGCTGGCCAGCTTGCCCGGGTTCTGTTTCTGGTACTCAAAACCGGCCAGAATCTGGTTCTTGATGCGCGCCAGGGAGTCGGCCGGGAAAGTCGGTTTGCCGATCACTTGGTCAAACAGCGCCAGGGCCGCGTCGCGCTTGTCGCTGTCGCTCAGGCTGCGCAGGGACACCAACGCCATGTCGCGATAAGCGCCGTTGCCAAAGTCCGCGCCCAGGCCTTCAAAGCCGCTGGCGATCTGGCTTACATCCTTGCCTGGTATGCCTTCGTTGAGCATGGCGTTAGTCAACAACGCAACGCCGGGCGTGGTGCCGTCCTGGCTGCTGCCGGCGGCGAACAGGATGCGCATGTCGAACATCGGCAGTTCGTGGGCTTCGACGAACAGCACCTTGGCGCCTTCGGCGGTGGTCCAGGTTTGCACGTCGAGCTTGCGGTTGGTCGGCGCCTTGCCGTCCAGTTCCGCCAAAGATTGCAGTTTGTTGGCCGATTGCGCCTTGTCCAGCGCCTGGCTGGCCACGGACTCACTCGGGCGCAGGAAGTACACGGCGCCGGCGGCGATCAGGGTGACGACGACCAGGCCGGGGAAGATCAGGCGGCTGCTTTTGCGATTACTCATGAGCGGTCTCCTCAGGCAAAACATGGGCGACGCTCAAACGTTCGCGGGTGAAATAAGTACGTGCGGCTTTCTGGATATCTTCCGGGGTGACGCTTTGCAGGTCGGCAAGCTCGGTGTCCATGAGTTTCCACGACAGGCCAACGGTTTCCAGCGAGCCGATGGCCGTGGCCTGGCTGGTGATGGAATCACGTTGGTAAACCACACCGGCAATCACTTGGGCGCGGATGCGCTCCAGTTCTTCGGTGGTCGGCGGCTTGGCTTTCAACTCGTCGAGCAAACGCCACAGGCCGGCTTCGGCCTGGGCAATGGTCTTTTTCTTCTGTTGGTTCGGCGTGGCGCTCAATGTGAACAGGCTGTCACCACGGGTATAGGCGTCGTAGCTGGTGGAGGCGCCGGAGACCAGCTCTTCACCGCGCTCCAGTTGCTCCGAGATACGTGCGCTGTAGCCGCCATCCAGCAAGGCCGAGAGCAGGCGCAGGGCTTGCACCGAGCGTTTGTCCTCGGCAGTCGCGAGGCCCGGCACGTTGAAACCGAGGATCACGCTCGGCAGTTGGGTCTGCACGTGCATGGTCAGCAGGCGCTCGCCAGGTTCGGCCAGTTCCAGCGGGATCTTGGCGGGTGGCACGTCGCGCTTGGGGATTGGGCCGAAGTAACGTTCGGCGAGTTTTTTGACCTCGTCCGGCGTTACGTCGCCGACCACCACCAGCGTGGCGTTGTTCGGCACATACCAGGACTGGTACCAGTGGCGCAGTTCTTCGACTTTCATGCGCTCAAGGTCAGCCATCCAGCCGATGGTCGGCGTGTGGTAGCCGCTGGCGGGGTAGGCCACCGCCTTGAAGCGCTCGTAGGCCTTGGACATCGGGTTGTCGTCGGTGCGCAGGCGGCGTTCTTCCTTGATCACCTCGATTTCGCGGCTGAACTCATCGGCCGGCAGGCGCAGGCTGGCCATGCGGTCGGCTTCCAATTCGAAGGCGACGCCCAGGCGGTCACGGGCCAATACCTGGTAGTACGCGGTGTAGTCGTCGCTGGTGAAGGCGTTTTCTTCGGCGCCCAGGTCGCGCAGGATCAGCGAGGCTTCGCCGGGACCGACTTTGGCGCTGCCCTTGAACATCATGTGTTCCAGAGCGTGGGACAAACCGGTCTGGCCCGGGGTTTCGTAGCTCGAGCCGACCTTGTACCAGACCTGTGAAACCACCACCGGCGCGCGATGGTCTTCGCGCACGACCACTTTAAGGCCGTTATCGAGGGTGAATTCATGGGTGGGTTGTGGGTCGGCAGCCAAGGCTGAAAGAGGCAGACAAACTGTGCTGAGCAGCAGGCCTGCGGCGCGGCGGGCTAGAGCAATCATTCGTGTTTTAACCTGTTGGGCTACCCGCTTGGTCTTAGCGTCGGCGGGCGAGGAGGTGCTAGGATACTGATCCGATTTGGACAGGGCCACTGTGGCGGTCATCTTGTCCCGGTTTCAGTCGTAGGAATGTAGGAGTTGGCGCTGGGTTTCCCCGACGATCTTCTACTTTTCGCCGATTTTGTCGCTTCAGTCCTTTATTGAAACGATTTGTTGAGGCCTTTATTTACGCCTTACAAAATGTTGCGCATGAACAAGCGAGCGTTAACGCAGTCTGTTCTGCATCGAATTTATTTACCGAGGCGCCCTGGCGCATCGCTACTTTGAGATAGCCGTCCTCCATGTTTGGTTCCAACGACGACAAGAAGAGCCCAGCTGCGGCTGGCGAGAAAAAAGGCCTGTTCGGATGGCTGCGCAAAAAGCCGCAGGAAACCGTCGTCGAACAGCCACAGGTTCAGCCTGAGCCGATTCCAGAACCCGTCATAGACGCTGAGCCGCCCGCGCCGGTGGCGTTGCCGATGGCCGAGCCGGTGTTGCAACCGGTGGTTGAGCCAGAGCCTGCGCCCGAGCCCGAGCCCGAGCGCAAACCGTGGTTGGAACTGCCGGTGGCTGAAGAGCCTGTGGCACTGGTTGAAGATGTACAGGCTGAGCACGTCACGCCGCCGATTCCAGCGGTCGTCGAAGCGCCTGCGCCCGTTATTGTTGAGCCAGAGCCTGCACCTGTCGTGGTTGCCGCTCCCGCCATTATCGAGCCGCCGGTCGCCTCGGAGCCTGTTGTGGCTGCCGCTGAAGCCAGCAAAACCGGGTTCTTCGCCCGCCTCAAGCAAGGCCTGAGCAAAACCAGCGCCAGCATCGGCGAAGGCATGGCCAGCCTGTTCCTGGGCAAGAAGGTCATTGATGACGAACTGCTGGAAGACATCGAAACCCGCCTGCTCACCGCCGATGTGGGCGTTGAAGCCACTGCCGTGATCATCCAGAGCCTGACCCAGAAGGTTGCGCGCAAGCAGCTGACTGATGCCGATGCGCTCTACAAGTCCTTGCAGGCCGAACTGGCTGCGATGCTTAAACCTGTAGAAGCCCCGCTGGTGATCACGCCGAACAAGCCGTTCGTGATTCTGGTGGTCGGTGTCAATGGCGCCGGCAAAACCACCACCATCGGCAAGCTGGCCAAGAAGCTGCAGTCCGAAGGCAAGAAAGTCATGCTCGCCGCCGGCGACACCTTCCGCGCCGCTGCCGTGGAGCAGCTGCAGGTCTGGGGTGAGCGCAACAAGATCCCGGTGATCGCCCAGCACACTGGCGCCGATTCCGCCTCGGTGATCTTCGATGCCGTGCAAGCTGCCAAGGCCCGTAACATCGACGTATTGATCGCCGATACCGCCGGTCGCCTGCACACCAAAGACAACTTGATGGAAGAGTTGAAGAAAGTGCGCCGCGTGATCGGCAAGCTCGACGCCGATGCCCCGCACGAAGTGCTGCTGGTGCTCGACGCCGGCACTGGCCAGAACGCCATCAGCCAGGCCAAACAATTCAACCAGACGGTGCAACTGACCGGCCTGGCATTGACTAAGCTCGACGGCACAGCCAAGGGCGGCGTGATCTTCGCCCTGGCTAAACAGTTCGGGTTGCCGATTCGTTATATCGGTGTCGGTGAAGGCATCGACGACCTGCGCACCTTTGAAGCCGAACCCTTTGTACAGGCACTTTTCGCCGAGCGGGAGCGTTCATGATTCGATTCGAACAGGTCGGTAAACGCTACGCCAACGGGCATGTGGGCTTGCATGAGCTGAGCTTTCGAGTACGGCGTGGCGAGTTTCTGTTTGTAACCGGCCACTCGGGCGCCGGTAAAAGTACGCTGCTGCGCCTGTTGCTGGCGATGGAGCGCCCGACCACCGGCAAACTGCTGCTGGCCGGCCAGGATCTGGCAACCATCAGCAATGCACAGATTCCGTTCCTGCGCCGCCAGATCGGCGTGGTGTTCCAGAACCACCAGTTGCTGTTTGATCGCACGGTGTTCAACAACATTGCTCTGCCGTTGCAGATTCTCGGCCTGTCCAAGGCTGAAATCGTCAAGCGCGTGGATTCGGCCCTGGAGCGCGTGGCGCTGTCGGACAAGACCGACCTGTACCCAGGCGACCTGTCCACCGGCCAGCAACAGCGCGTCGGCATCGCCCGCGCCATCGTCCACCGCCCGGCCTTGCTGCTGGCGGACGAACCTACCGGTAACCTCGACCCACGTCTGGCGGCGGAGATCATGGGCGTGTTCGAAGACATCAACCGCCTGGGCACCAGCGTATTGATTGCCAGTCACGACCTGGCCCTGATCGCTCGCATGCGCCACCGTATGCTGACCCTGCAACGCGGCCGCCTGATCGGTGACGGGGAGGCTGGCGTATGAGTGCCACTCGCAGCCCCAAGGTTTCCGAACGTGTGGCGCCAAAAGCCGCCGACCCGCAACCGCCGAAGAAAAAACGCGACGAAGATGATGGCCCGGATTTCGCCACGCTGCTGCGCGCCTGGATCGAAAGCCATCGCGCCAGCTTGGTCGACAGCCTGCGTCGCCTGGGCAAACAGCCGATCGGCAGCTTTTTCACCTGCCTGGTAATGGCTGTGGCATTGAGCCTGCCGATGGGTTTGTCGCTGCTGCTTAATAATGTGGAGCGCCTGGGCGGTTCCTGGCAGCGCGCGGCGCAGATTTCCCTGTACCTGGACCTCGACACCAGCGCCAAAGATGGCGAGAGCCTGCGCGACGACATCAAGAACCTGCCGGGCGTGGCGGATGCCGAATACATCAGTCGCGATCAGGCGCTTGAAGAGTTCCAGCAGCAATCGGGCCTGGGTGAGGCGCTCAAAGAGCTGCCGCAGAACCCGCTACCGGGCGTGGTGCTGGTGACGCCGAACGAAGTCGACAAGCCGGCGCTTGAGGCCCTGCGACAAAAACTCGCAGAGATGCCGAAGGTGCAACAGGCACAACTTGATCTAGTCTGGGTAGAGCGCCTGGCAGCCATCCTTAAGCTGGGCGACCGCTTTGTGTTCGGTCTGACGGTGTTGTTGGTGTCTGCATTACTTTTGGTGATAGGTAATACCATTCGTCTTCATATTGAAAACCGCCGCACCGAGATAGAAGTGATTAAACTGGTCGGCGGCACAGACAGCTATGTGCGTAGGCCTTTTCTGTACATGGGCGCGCTTTATGGCTTTGGTGCCGGGATTTTGTCCTGGGGCGTGCTGGCTTTTGGCTTGAACTGGCTGAACGACGCGGTAGTCGGGCTGGCCGGCTTGTACGGCAGTGATTTTGCCTTGGCCGGCGTGCCCGTCGCCGACGGTCTGAGTCTCTTGCTTGGCGCCGTCTTGTTGGGGTATATCGGTGCTTGGATTGCGGTCGCTCGTCATTTACGTGAGCTGGCACCGAAGTAGTTAATGTCAGATTAATGTGGTTTCGTTTGTATTGACCGTATTGGTGGTTTAGGGAACTTGTCCTACGGTTCCCGGTCAATTTTCGCAGTGCTGAACTGCACGAGTTATGTGAGTCGGAGGTTTTTTCGTATGACCACTTCTTTGCAACCTGCTTATGCTCTGGTCCCAGGTGCGAACCTGGAGGCCTATGTGCACACGGTCAACAGCATTCCATTGCTGACGCCCGAGCAGGAGCGTGAACTGGCCGAGAGTCTCTACTATGAGCAGGATTTGGGGGCGGCTCGGCAGATGGTGCTCGCCCACCTGCGTTTTGTCGTACATATCGCCCGTAGCTATAGCGGCTACGGCCTGGCCCAGGCTGACCTGATCCAGGAAGGTAACGTCGGCCTGATGAAGGCTGTAAAGCGCTTCAACCCTGAAATGGGCGTGCGCCTGGTGTCGTTTGCCGTGCACTGGATCAAGGCGGAAATCCACGAGTTCATCCTGCGCAATTGGCGCATCGTGAAAGTCGCGACCACCAAGGCCCAGCGCAAGCTGTTCTTCAACCTGCGCAGCCAGAAAAAACGCCTGGCGTGGCTGAACAACGAGGAAGTCCACCGCGTGGCTGAAAGCCTTGGTGTGGAGCCGCGTGAAGTGCGCGAGATGGAAAGTCGCCTGACCGGCCATGACATGGCCTTCGACCCGGCCGCTGAAGCGGACGACGACAGCGCCTTCCAATCGCCGGCCAACTACCTGGAAGACCACCGGTACGACCCGGCACGTCAACTGGAAGACGCCGACTGGAGCGACAACTCCAACCAGAACCTGCACGAAGCGCTGGAAGTTCTGGACGACCGCAGCCGTGACATCCTCTATCAGCGCTGGCTGGCAGA
Source organism: Pseudomonas sp. KBS0710 (assembly GCF_005938045.2). Classification (GTDB taxonomy): domain Bacteria; phylum Pseudomonadota; class Gammaproteobacteria; order Pseudomonadales; family Pseudomonadaceae; genus Aquipseudomonas. The sequence continues at coordinate 6,278,905 of NZ_VCCF02000001.1, forward strand.
AGACAAAGCCACGCTGCACGACCTGGCACAAAAGTACAACGTGTCGGCCGAGCGGATTCGTCAGCTTGAGAAAAGCGCGATGAACAAGCTGAAGTTGTCGATCGCCGCTTAAAACGCGGGTATCGAAAACAGCACGATCGAATGTGGGAGCGGGCTTGCTCGCGAAAGCGGAGTGTCAGTCACTGTAGATATTGACTGAACCACCGCATTCGCGAGCAAGCCCGCTCCCACATTTGTTTTTGTGTTGTGTCAGTCAGCCCACGGTGCCTTTCGGGAGTTATTCAACTCCACCAAGTAACCATCCCCACCCAACTGGCTCATCTGCTGCCGAATCCACGCCGCCCTCCGTGCCACATACGCCGTTGGATGGCTGGCACTCCACACCCGTGGATTAGGCAAAACCGCCGCCAGATAGCTGGCCTGCTGACGGGACAGCGCCTTGGCACTCACGCCAAAGTGATGCCGCGCGGCGGCCTCTGCGCCAAACACGCCTTCATCCCACTCCACGCTATTGAGGTACACCTCAAGAATCCGCTGCTTGGGCCACAACACCTCGGTCAGTGCGGTAAACCAGGCTTCCAGGCCTTTGCGCAGATAACTGCGGCCGGTCCACAAAAACAGGTTCTTCGACACTTGCTGGCTCAAGGTGCTGGCGCCGCGAATCGAACCGCCGCGCTCGTTATGCAGCAGCGCCGCCTGGATCGCGCCGAAATCAAAACCCCAGTGCTGCGGGAAACGCTGGTCTTCACCGGCCATTACCGCCACTTTAAGTTCGTCGGATATCTCGTCCCACGCCACCCAGGTGCGTTGCAGGTCAATCGGCTCGCCGTCGACCCAGGATTCAATCTTGCGCTCCACCATCAGCGCAGTGAACGGCGGCGGCACCACACGACACAGCAGCACCAGCAGCACACTGCCGATAGCAAACCATTTAAGGACGTTAAGAAAGCGCTTGAAGAGGAGACGCAGCATAGAGATGGCTTGGCCGAACCCGTTGAGCGGGCCACTATACAGACCCTGCCCATCGAGTCTGACTGGAGTTCCTCATGCTGCGTAGCTTTCTGATGCTGGCTGCCTTTTTCGGCTTTACCGGCGTCGCCCTCGGCGCCTTTGCCGCCCACGGCCTGAAAAACCGCCTGAGCGCCGAGTACCTGGCGATCTTCCATACGGGCGTCACCTACCAGTTGGTGCACGCCCTGGCGCTGTTCGGCGTGGCATTGCTGGCCGCGCATATTCCTGGCCGGCTGGTCAGCTGGGCGGGCATCTCCTTTACCGTCGGTATCCTGCTGTTCTCGGGCAGTCTGTATGCGCTGACCCTGACCGGCATCAGCAAGCTCGGCATCATTACGCCGTTTGGGGGGCTGGCCTTCCTGCTCGGCTGGTTCTTCCTCGGTTTGACTGCATGGCGTCTACAGGTCGCCTGACCAAGGGACTTGGGTCAGCCACGCTGATCGGGCTAGAATGCTGGCCCCTAAAAACGATGGCGGCCCGTGGCATGCGCATTCAGTTGAACGGCGAACCCCTTGAACTGCCCGACGGTGAAACCGTTGCGGCCCTGCTGACCCGTCTGGACCTGACCGGACGCCGAGTCGCAGTGGAGCTCAACCTGGATATCGTCCCGCGTAGCCAGCATGCCGAAACCGCGCTCACCGAAGGTGATCAGGTGGAAGTGGTCCACGCCATCGGCGGCGGCTAGCCGCCCGGCGCTCAAGGGCGCCAACCCGGATTCTGCAGAACCTCACCCCACTTCGAGGATTTCCCATGAGCATCGTTCGTAGCGACAAGCCCTTCGTCCTGGCCGGTCGTACCTACCAGTCCCGCCTGCTGGTCGGCACCGGCAAGTACCGCGACATGGAAGAAACCCGTCTGGCCATCGAAGCCTCGGGTGCCGAGATCGTGACGTTTGCCGTGCGCCGCACCAACCTCGGCCAGATCGAAGGCGAGCCGAACCTGCTCGAAGTGTTGTCGCCGGATCGCTACACCTTCCTGCCGAACACTGCCGGTTGCTACGACGCCATCGAAGCCGTGCGCACGTGCCGCCTGGCCCGTGAGCTGCTCGACGGCCACAACCTGGTGAAGCTGGAAGTACTGGCCGACCAGAAAACCCTGTTCCCCAACGTGATCGAAACCCTCAAGGCCGCCGAAACCCTGGTCAAGGAAGGTTTTGACGTGATGGTGTACACCAGTGATGACCCGATCATCGCGCGCCAATTGGCCGAAATCGGCTGCATTGCCGTGATGCCGTTGGCCGGTCTGATTGGTTCCGGTTTGGGCATCTGCAACCCGTACAACCTGCAAATCATCCTCGAAGAAGCCAAGATTCCGGTGCTGGTGGATGCGGGCGTGGGCACAGCCTCCGACGCCACTATCGCCATGGAGCTGGGGTGTGACGCGGTGCTGATGAACTCGGCCATCGCCCATGCCCAGCAGCCGGTCATGATGGCCCAAGCCATGCAACACGCAATCGTCGCGGGCCGCTTGGCGTACCTCGCCGGTCGCATGCCGAAAAAACTGTACGCCAGCGCCTCCTCGCCGCTGGATGGTCTGATCAAGTAAGAGCCATTGATGACTGAATCAAACGAAACGCCGAACACCGTGGAAGAAGGCGACGAGTCCAAGCACCGCCGCATCAAGAGTTTTGTGATGCGCGCCGGCCGCATGACCGAAGGCCAGCAAAAGGGCCTGGAGCAAGGTACGCCGCTGTTCGTGTTGCCATTGGCCGATGCGCCGGTGGACTACGACCAGGTGTTCGGCCGTTCGGCGCCGCGTTCCCTGGAAATCGGTTTCGGCATGGGCCACTCCCTGCTGGAAATGGCCGCCGCCGCGCCGGACCAGGACTTTATCGGTGTGGAAGTGCACCGCCCAGGTGTCGGTGCGCTGCTTAACGGCGTACTGACCCAAGGCCTGACCAACCTGCGCGTCTACGACTGCGACGCGATTGAAGTGCTCAACCGCTGCATCGCCGACAACAGCCTCGACCGTCTGATGCTGTTCTTCCCCGACCCTTGGCACAAATCGCGTCACCACAAACGCCGTATCGTCCAGGCTTCCTTCGCGGAGCTGGTGCGCAGCAAGCTCAAGGTGGGCGGCATCCTGCACATGGCCACCGACTGGGAACCGTATGCGGAATACATGCTGGAAGTGATGGACGTAGCGCCTGGCTACCGCAACCTGGCCGAAGACGGCAAATGCGTGCCACGCCCGGCTGAGCGCCCGATCACCAAGTTCGAACGCCGCGGCGAGCGACTGGGGCATGGGGTTTGGGATTTGAAGTTCGAGAAGCTGGACTAATAGTCCCAGGCTCGGAATACGGTCAAAAATGTGGGAGCGGGCTTGCTCGCGAAAGCGCAGTGTCAGTCGACATCTTAGGTGACTGAACCACCGCATTCGCGAGCAAGCCCGCTCCCACATTTGCTTTTGTGTTGAGCTTTAAGTCAGCGGCGGTCGGCTACTACGCCTATCAACACCAGCACCACCACCAACACCGGCGCCAGGCTGTAGTTATTGAACTGGCTCAGCCCCCGCACAATCCACGGCGTGGCATACAGCAGTGCCGCGCCGCTGCCGATCATGCACACCAATGCCATCAACGGTACGCGCAATGCGCCGGCGATGCTGCCCAAGCGGCCTTCGATCCAGCCTTTGATATCAGCGCCAAACAACACCAGTAGGCAGCCGACAAGGGCCAGGGAGATTTCCGACAGGTTGCTACGGCTCCAGCGGGACACGGTGGCGAGCAGGTCGAGTACCAAATCCATGTGATTTCCTTAGAGCGATCAGCTCAAAAACTTCTGCAACAGGTCATTGAGAAACAGTTGCCCGCGGTCGGTGGCCGCCAGGCGTGACGGTTCGACCTGCATTAAGCCACTTTGTTCTGCCTCCTGGCGGCCTTCGTCGAGGCTGGCCAGGTCGAGGCCGGTGCGTTCGGCGTAGAGCTTGGATTCGACGCCTGCGGTGAGGCGCAAAGCGTTCATCAGGAACTCGAATGGCAGCTCTTCATTGGTCAGCTCTTTCGCCCCGGCCTGGAAGCTCTTGGCCGGGTTAAGGTAGTCCTTGGGGGCCCGGGTTTTCCAGGTGCGCACGATACGCCCGTCCGGATGGCTGAGCTTGCCGTGGGCGCCAGCGCCAATGCCGATAAAGTCGCCGAAGCTCCAGTAGTTCAGGTTGTGTCGCGCCGGGCGGCCCGGCTGGGCATAGGCCGACACTTCATATTGTGCATAACCGTGTTCAGCCAGCAGCGCCTGGCCGGCTTCCTGAATGTCCCACAGCGTGTCGTCTTCCGGCAGCGCGGGCGGCTGGTTCCAGAACACGGTGTTGGGCTCCAGCGTCAGCTGATACCAGGACAAGTGCGTGGGCTTCAGTGCGATGGCCTGGCGCAAGTCGCTCAGGGCATCGTCCAGCGACTGATCGGGCAAGCCGTGCATCAGGTCCAGGTTGAAGTTATCGAACCCGGCCTGGCGCGCCATACCTGCGGCGCGCACGGCTTCATCGCCATTATGGATGCGGCCCAACGCCTCAAGCTTTTGCTGCTGGAAGCTCTGGATGCCGATGGACAGGCGATTGATCCCCAGCTTGCGGTACGCCACGAACTTCTCTTGCTCGAAGGTGCCGGGGTTGGCTTCCAGGGTAATTTCGATGTCGTCGGCAAACGGGATCCGGGCTTGCACGCCTTTGAGCAGGCGGCCCAGCGCGACGGCGCTGAACAGGCTGGGCGTGCCGCCACCGAAGAAGATCGAACTGAGTTCACGGCCGTAAACCGCGTGCAGGTCTTGATCAAGGTCGGCCAACAGCGCGTCCACATACTCTTCTTCCGGCAGCACTTTGCTCGCGGTGTGGGAGTTGAAGTCGCAATACGGGCATTTGCGTACGCACCACGGAATGTGGATGTACAGCGCCAGGGGCGGCAGCACCGGCAAGGCCGCCCGCGGTGTTTGCGCGCCGCCGTGGATCAGCGGCTGCGCAGAGGTGTTTTGGGTCATTTCAGGCTCAGGCGTTGGCGCAGCAAATCCATTGCGCGGGCGCGGTGGCTGATCTGGTTCTTGTCGGCCGGACTCAGTTCGGCGCTGGAGACATTGCGCTCCGGCACCCAGAACAACGGGTCATAGCCAAAGCCATGCTCGCCACTGGCGGCATGCAGGATGCGCCCGTGCCACAGGCCTTCGCACAGAATCGGCAACGGGTCATCGGCGTGGCGAACCAGCGCCAGCACACAGACGAACTGTGCACCACGTTCGGCGTCCGGCACATCCTTGAGGGCTTCGAGCAGCTTGGCGTTGTTAGCCGCATCGCCTTTGCCATCGGCATACCGCGCCGAGTAGATGCCCGGCGCGCCGCCGAGGAAATCCACGGCCAGGCCCGAGTCGTCCGCGAGTGCCGGCAGGCCGGAGATGCGTGCGGCATTGCGGGCCTTGAGGATGGCGTTTTCAACAAACGACAGGCCGGTCTCTTCCGGCTCTACCTGGCTGAACTCTCCGATCGAGCGCAGTTGCACGGAGTCGCCGAGCATGGCCTGGAGTTCTTTGAGTTTGCCGGCGTTATGGCTGGCCAGTACGAGTTGGGTGAGGTTCATCATTCGGCCGGGAAAAGTTCTTGGACAAAACTGAAACCGTGGGCCTTGCCGCCAGTTTCAACATTGATAGTGAAGGTCTTGAATTCTTGTTGCGGCACTGAGTAAGGGGCCAGGTAATTGGTCACGCCTTTTTCGGTGATTTGCTTAAACGTCAGCACTTCACTCTTACCGCTCAAGTCCTTGATGGTGCCGGTGACTTGCGCCACAACAGGCGTCACGCCTTTGAACACCGACACATTGATCAAGCCTTTGTTCTTGCTGCGTACCACGCCCACCGCTTGAGCGGTTTCGGGTTGCAGGAAGCTGGAGGTAAAGGTGTTGTAACGCACGGTGATATCACCAAATTCTTTGGTGCGATTAGGGTCGATAACATCGGCGGCCATGGCGTTGGCGCCCAGCAGTGCAGTCAATAAAAAAATAGCCAAACGACTCATAAGCGTCCCTCTTGAAATAATTAGACGGCAATCTTGTGGTCGGTCAGGCCAGGGCTGCTGACCCGGTAGATACCAATTTCGCCCAACAGGTTGGGCCATAGTTTACTCGCCCAGCCGTGGCGGTGCTGTTGATCGACGGCAAGGCGGTTGATCACCTTGGCTTCCCGCTCGCCGCACAAGGCTTCAAAGTCTTCGAAGGTGCAGAAGTGGATGTTCGGCGTGTTGTACCAGGTGTAGGGCAGGAAGTCCGAGACCGGCATGCGGCCCTTGGTCGCCAGGTACCAGCGGCAGCGCCAGTGGCCGAAGTTGGGGAAGGTAATGATGCACTGGCGGCCCACACGCAGCATCTCGTCGAGGATGCGGTCCGGGTAATGCACCGCCTGCAGGGCCTGGGTCATCACCACGATATCGAAACTGTTGCTGGCAAAGTTGCCCAGGCCCTTGTCCAGGTCCTGCTCGATCACGTTGATGCCCTTGGCCACGCACTGGGCGATGTTGTCCGGGTCGTTTTCCAGGCCATAACCGGTAACTTGCTTGTTGTCGCGCAGCCAGCTCAGCAGTTCGCCATCGCCGCAGCCAAGGTCGAGCACGCGGCTGCCGGCGGGGATCCAGTCTTGGATGATTTCCAGGTCGGCTCTCATGGCGTTCTCACAAAGTTATGCGGTTCATGTAGTTGCTGAAAGCCTGCAAGTAACGCGGGATCGGAATCAGGAAGGCGTCATGGCCTTGCGGAGCATCGATCTCCAGGTAGCAGACGTCTTTGCGCGCGGCCATCAAGGCGTCCACTAGCTCACGGGAGCGCGCCGGCGAGAAACGCCAGTCGGTGGTGAACGACATCACGCAGAACTTGGCCGTGGCGTGCTCGAAGGTTTTCGCCAGGTCGTCGTCGTGGTTGGCGGCCGGGTCGAAGTAGTCCAGCGCCTTGGTCATCAGCAGGTAGGTGTTGGCGTCAAAGCGCCCGGAAAACTCCTCGCCCTGATAACGCAGGTAGCTTTCGACCTGGAACTCGACACTGTGGAAGTCGTAGTTGAGCTTTTCGCTCTTGAGCCCACGGCCGAATTTCTCGCCCATGGAGTCATCGGACAGGTAGGTGATATGCCCGACCATCCGCGCCAGCATCAAGCCGCGCTTGGGGATCACACCGGCTTCCTGGAACGAACCACCGTGGAACTCGGGGTCGGTGAGGATCGCCTGGCGTGCCACTTCGTTGAAAGCGATGTTCTGCGCCGACAGCTTTGGTGCCGAGGCGATGGCCAGGCAATGGCGCACGCGATCCGGGTAGGAGATGGTCCATTGCAGCGCCTGCATGCCGCCCAGGCTGCCGCCGATCACGGCGGCCCATTGGCTGATGCCCAGCAAGTCGGCGAGGCGCGCCTGGCTGTGCACCCAGTCTTCCACGGTGAGCACCGGGAAGTCGGCGCCGAATGGCTTGCCGGTTTCCGGGTTGAGGCTGCTTGGGCCGGTGGAACCGTTGCAGCCGCCGAGGTTGTTCAGGCTGACCACAAAGAATTTGTTGGTGTCGATGGGCTTGCCGGGGCCGATGCAGCTGTCCCACCAGCCGGGCTTGCGCTCGTCGGCACTGTGAAAGCCAGCGGCGTGATGATGGCCGGACAAGGCGTGGCAGATCAGCACGGCGTTGCTCGCGGTGGCGTTCAACTGGCCGTAGGTTTCATAGATCAGGTCGTAGGCTGGCAGTGAACGGCCGCAGGCCAGGGCCAGCGGTGCGCTGAAGTGCGCCACTTGGGGCACCACCAGTCCAACAGAATCGGGGGGGAAGGCAGCTGGCATCGACCCTGCTCTCGTTTAAATGAGGCGTAAGTCTAAAGAGCGGTGACCCCAGCGGCAAGCAAAGGCCTGCACCAGTACGCAGATACAGATATCAGCACTGGCTTGTGTGGGAGCTGGCTTGCCTGCGATTGCATCACCAAGGTGAGAGTGACACACCAAGGTGCCTGCATCGCAGGCAAGCCAGCTCTCACCTATCAGATCAGGCCAAACAGCTCTTTAGGCATGAACGCATAGTACGCCAGGCGCGGAATCACCCAGCTTTGCAGCAGCTGGATGGCGATAAACGCGAAGATCGGCGAAATATCCAGGCCGCCCAGGTTCGGGATCAGGCGACGGAACGGCGCCAGCACCGGCTCGGTGATCTGGGCCACCAACTCAGCGCCAGGGCTGCGGCTGCCAGGTGCGACCCACGACAGAATCACGCTGATGATCATCGACCAGAAAATGATCTTCAAAAACAGCGAGAAGATCCCGATCAAACCCCATGGCAACAGCAGCACGGTAAATGCCTGGTAGCCGTTGAGCATCAGGATCACCACAAACAACAGGATTTGCAGCAACAGCGCCAGCACCAGCGAGGACATGTCCAGGCCGAACATGCTCGGCACTACCCGGCGCAGCGGCTTGAGCAGCGGTTGGGTGGCCTTGACCACGAACTGGCACAGCGGGTTGTAGAAGTTCGCCCGCACCAGTTGCAGGATAAAACGCATCAGCACGATCAGCAGGTACAGGCTGCCCAGGGTCTGGATGATGAAAATGGCAGCGTCATTGATTCCGAGCATGTTTGATTACCTTGGTAGGGGATGACTATTTGCCCAGTTGCTCAGCCATCTCGGCTGAACGGTGTGCTGCGGCACCCAGTGCTTTTTCCACCAGGGCTTCAAAGCCCCCGGCCTGGAACGATTCGATCGCAGCTTGCGTGGTGCCACCTGGCGAGGTCACGCGACGGCGCAACTCGGCGGCGTCCACAGTGCTTTCTACCGCCATGTTCGCGGCGCCCAAAGCGGTTTGCTCGGCCAGTTGCTCAGCGACGTCATGGGGCAGGCCGAGTTTGACGCCGGCGGCGGTCATGGCTTCGATCAACAGGAAGAAGTAAGCCGGGCCGCTGCCGGACACAGCGGTGACCGCGTCCAACTGCTGCTCCTGTTCCAGCCACACGGCCAGGCCCACGGCAGACAGCAGTTCCTGAGCCTGGTCGCGCTGCTCGGCAGTCACCTCGGCGGTGGCGTACAAGCCGCTCACACCCTTGCGCAGTAGTGCCGGAGTATTGGGCATGCAACGCACGATCGGCTGGGCGCCGAGCCAGGTGTTCATGCTCGCGCAGGTGATACCGGCGGCGATCGACACCACCAGTTGGTGCGGTTGCAGGCTCGGGCGCAGGCTTTCGCACACGGCCTTCATGGCTTGTGGCTTGACCGCCAGCACAATCACGTCGACGCCGTGGATGGCCTCGGCGTTATCGGCAAAGGTTTCGATACCGTGCTCGGCGCTGACGCGGGCGCGGGTTTCGGCGCCGGGGTCGCTGGCGCGGATTTGCGTGGTTTCCAGGCCCTTGGCCCGCAGGCCGCCGATCAGGCTGGCCGCCATGTTACCGGCGCCGATAAAGGCAATACGCGTGTTGCTCATGACAGGTCCTTACTTAGAGGGGTGTCAGCCATTTCACGCCTGGCTGTAGTCGCGGGCGCCAAACAGGGCGGTACCAATCCGCACCCAAGTGGCCCCTTGGGCGATGGCCGACTCAAGGTCGTGGCTCATGCCCATGGAAAGTGTGTCCAGCGGCAGGTTCAGGCTGGCTTGCAGGTCTTTTACCGCAGCAAAGGCTGCATCTTGTGCCGCGCGATCTTCAGTCGGCTCGGGGATCGCCATCAAGCCACGCAGCTTCAAACGCGGCAGGGCGCTGATGGCAGTGGCCAAGGCCGGCAGGTCGGCGGGTGTACAGCCGGACTTGCTGGCTTCGCCACTCACATTCACCTGAATGCAGATATTCAGCGGTGGCAGGTCAGCCGGGCGTTGTTCAGACAGGCGTTGCGCGATTTTCAGGCGGTCCACGGAATGCACCCAGGCGAAGTGCTCGGCGATCGCACGAGTCTTGTTCGATTGAATGGGGCCGATGAAGTGCCAACTCAAGGGCAGGTCGGTTAATTCGGCCTGTTTGCCCAGGGCTTCCTGCAGGTAGTTCTCGCCAAAGTCGCGCATGCCGGCGGCATAGGCTTCGCGCACGGCCTGGGCCGGCTTGGTCTTGCTCACGGCCAGCAGGTGGATGCTGCTTTCGTCACGTTGCACGGCGTGGGCCGCGGCGCGGATGCGCTGGCTAACCTGGCCAATGTTGTCTGCTATCGTCGACATTCAAGATGCACCCGTGGATATGGAGTCCGCGGCATTCTACTGGAAATGGAAAGCCCTATGGATATCACTGAACTGCTGACGGCCAGCGTGCGCCGTGGCGCCTCCGACCTGCATTTGTCAGCCGGTCTGGCGCCAATGCTGCGGGTCGATGGCGAAATCTGGCCCTTGGATGGCCCGGTGCTTTCGCCTACGCAAGTTGCGGACTTGTTGAGTCCTTTGCTCAACCAGCACCAACAAAAGGATTTCGAAACATCTCTTGAAACGGATTTTGCCTTCGCACTGCCGGGCCTGGCGCGGTTCCGCGCGAATGTGTTCCGCCAGGATCGCGGCATGGGCGCGGTGTTTCGCACCATCCCCACCGAAGTGCAAAGCCTGGAGAGCCTCGGGTTAGGCGAGGTATTCCGCCGTATCGCGCAGCTGCCGCGTGGCCTGGTGCTGGTGACCGGCGCGACCGGCTCCGGCAAGTCGACAACCCTGGCGGCGATGATCGACCACCTCAACCAGCACCGACGCCAGCACATCCTCACCCTGGAAGACCCGATCGAATTTATCCACAGGCCGAAAATGGCCCTGATCAACCAGCGTCAGGTACACCGCGATACCCACAGCTTCTCGGCGGCGCTGCGGTCGGCCCTGCGTGAAGACCCGGATGTGATTCTGGTGGGCGAACTGCGTGACCTGGAAACCATCCGCCTGGCACTGACGGCCGCAGAGACCGGGCACTTGGTATTGGGCACGCTGCACACCACCTCAGCGGCAAAGAGCATGGATCGGCTGGTGGACGTGTTCCCGGCGGGGGAAAAAGCCATGGTGCGCGCCATGCTGTCGGAGTCGTTGCAGGCGGTGGTGTCCCAGGTGCTGGTCAAGAAACTCGGCGGCGGCCGGGTGGCGGCGCACGAAATCATGCTGGGCACGCCAGCCATTCGTAACCTGATCCGCGAGGACAAGGTGGCGCAGATGGTCTCGGCGATTCAGACCGGTGGGGCGTTGGGGATGAAAACGCTGGATATGAGCTTGAAGGCGTTGGTCAGCGAAGGGCTGATCAGCCGGGAGGATGCGCGGGGGCTGGCGCGGGTGCCGACAGATATCTGAAGGCTGATGAAATCAGTGTGGGAGCTGGCTTGCCTGCGATTACGGTGTGCCAGTCGACAGAGATGTCGCCTGGCAGTCCGCTATCGCAGCGGTGCGACGATTCGACAAGCCAGCTCCCACATTTTGTAGTGCATTCAGCGTTGAACAACCCGCAGGTTATTCTGCTCTTTAGGCAGAACACGCTTGGCAATCACGTAGTTCTTGTCCCAGAACGGCTTTTTCAGTGTGTCGATGCTCACCGACTTGCCACGGCGCGGTGCGTGGATAAAGCGGTCGTTGCCCAGGTAGATGGCAACGTGGTTGACCTGGCGGCTCTTCAGCTTGAAGAACAACAGGTCGCCCGGTTTCAAATCCTTGCGGTCAACCTTCAAGCCGTGGCCGGCAGCCATGGCGTTGGAGGTGCGCGGCAAATCCACTGCTTTTACATCATTAAACGCATATTTCACCAAACCGCTGCAGTCGAACCCTTTACTTGGGCTGCTGCCGCCCCAACGATAAGGTGTACCGAGCACGTTAACGGCACGGCTGAGGACATTGCTGCTTTGTTTGGTATTGACGGCCAGTTGGGTGTGGATTGCTTTACCGTGGGCCTTGCTCACTTGAGTCGGGCGGTTGACGGTCAGCTTTACCGACTTGGCAGTGCTGGGTGTGCTGTGAACTTTAGGGGTGAAACCGTTAACGTTAGGAAGACGTTGCTCACGATTGGTGGCGTGGGCGGCCAGTGGCATTAATAGGCAGATGGTTAGCCATGTCTTGAAAAATGGTCGCATTAGGCGTGGCTCTTTTAGGTTTGCGCGCAACTTTATAACAGCTTTTTGTGTCGTTCTCAGGCCGTTTGTCGACTGAACCCTGGGGTCAAATACAGGAAAAACGCGACGAATTGCCGCTATTGTCCTACAGAAGTCAGGTGGCATAAGGCTTTGCGGGAGGGAAGATACCATTTGCCGTGCGTCGGGCGCCCGTAAAAAAGTCACAAAGAAAATGAAAAAATTTATCTATCGAGGCAAAAGAGGTACTCCATGAACACCTATCGACAGGATGTTACGCAGCAAGACACCCACAGCAAGGTGATCGGTTACCTGCTCTGGATTCTCGGTTTTACCGGGGCACATCGTTTCTATTACGGCAAACCCGTGACCGGCACGATCTGGTTTTTCACCTTCGGCCTGTTCGGCATCGGCTGGCTGATCGACTTGTTCCTGATCCCGGCCATGGACCGTGAAGCGGACCTGCGTTTCACCGCCGGCCCTATCGAATACAACGTGGCCTGGATACTGTTGGCGTTCCTGGGTGTGTTCGGCTTGCACCGCATGTATCAGGGCAAATGGATCACCGGCCTGATCTACCTGCTGACCGGCGGTTTGTTCCTGATCGGGGTGCTGTATGACTTCTGGACGTTGAATACGCAGATTTCGATCCGCAATGCTGAGCGCAATAGCGGCCGCTAAGTCTCTCAAGCCTATTAGAGAGCCCAATGTGGGAGCGGGCTTGCTCGCGAATACGGTGGATCAGTCAGCATATTTGCCAGCTGATACACCGTATTCGCGAGCAAGCCCGCTCCCACATTTACTGTGGCCACTCCAGACTGGAGTCAGGCCTGGTAAGTAATCCGCCCATCCACCAAGGTGTAACGCACCGTCGCCGGCAGGCTATGGCCGATGAACGGGCAGTTTTCACCTTTGGACAGCCAGTGTTCCCCGGCAACCGTGGAGCTGGCCGGGTCAAACAACACCAGGTCCGCCGCCGAACCTACCGCCAATTTACCCGCCGGCAAGCGTAGAGCCTCGGCCGGGCCGGCGCTCAGGCGCGCCAGCAGGGTCGGCAAGTCCAGCAAGCCGTCCTCCACCAACGTCATCGCCAAGGGCAGCAACAGCTCTACGCTGCTGATGCCCGGCTCGGTAGCGCCAAACGGTGCCAGCTTGGCATCCCGTTCGTGGGGCTGGTGATGGCTGGAAATCGCCGAAACCACACCTGACTTCACCGCCGCACGCAAACCCTCGCGGTCGGCCAGGGTGCGCAGCGGTGGCTGCACGTGATAAAGGCTGGAGAAGTCGATCAACGCCTCATCGGTCAAAATCAGCTGATACAACGCCACATCCGCCGTCACCGGCAGGCCGCGCGCCTGGGCCTGGGCGATCAAGGCCACACCGCGTGCGCTGGTCAGTTGGCTGAAGTGCGCACGCACGCCGCTTTGTTCCACCAGCAGCAGGTCGCGGGCCAGGGCCACGGTCTCAGCGGTTTCCGGAATGCCCGGCAAGCCGAGGAAGCTGGCCACGGCGCCTTCATGGGCCAGGCCGCCTTCGGCCAGGTCGCGGTCCTGGGAGTGGAAGATCACGGTCAGATCGAACGTAGCCGCATATTCCAGGGCACGGCACAGCGTGCGGGTGCTGCGAAAACTCTCCAATCCATTGCCAAATGCCACACAACCGGCGTCACGCAGGGCGATCAGCTCGGCAAGTTGTTCGCCTTCCAGGCCTTTGCTCAGCGCGCCGATGGGGAATACTTTGCAATTACCGGCTTCACGGGCGCGGTCGAGGATCAGCTCGGTCACCGCCGAAGTATCCAGGATCGGCTTGGTGTGCGGCGGACAGCACAGGCTGGTGACGCCACCGGCTGCGGCGGCGCGGGTTTCACTGGCGATGCTGCCTTTGCGGCTGTAACCCGGCTCGCGCAAAGCGACGTTCAGGTCCACCAGGCCAGGCGCGGCTACCAAACCTTTGGCGTCGATGCTCTGGCTGGCGCTGAAACCTGCGGGCGCGGCGCCAATGGCGATGAGCTTGCCGGCTTCCAGGTGAAGGTCGGTGACTTGATCCAGGCCGCTGGCCGGATCGATAACGCGAGCGCCAAGAATGCTGAGCTTCACTGGGCGTTCTCCTGCTCGAATTGACGTTGCGCGGTTTGCCCGCTCATGGCCATGGACAGCACGGCCATGCGGATGGCGATGCCATAAGTCACCTGGTTGAGGATCACCGACTGCGGGCCATCGGCCACCGCCGATTCAATCTCCACGCCACGGTTGATCGGGCCTGGGTGCATCACGATGGCGTCCGGCTTGGCGCCGGCCAAACGTGCGGTAGTCAGGCCGAACAGGCGGTAGAACTCGCCTTCGCTCGGCAGCAGGCCACCGGACATGCGCTCGCGTTGCAGGCGCAGCATGATCACCACGTCTACATCCTTGAGGCCTTCGGTCATGTCGGTGTAGACCTTCACGCCGTATTGTTCGATGCCGATCGGCAGCAGGGTTTTCGGTGCGATCACGCGAATGTCCGGGCAACCCAGGGTTTTCAGGGCCAGCATGTTCGAGCGCGCCACCCGCGAGTGCAGGATGTCGCCGACGATGGCCACCGACAGGTTTTCAAAGCTGCCCTTGTGCCGACGGATAGTGAGCATGTCCAGCATGCCCTGGGTCGGGTGGGCGTGGCGGCCGTCACCGCCGTTGATGATTGCCACCTGCGGGCACACGTGCTCGGCGATGAAGTGCGCGGCGCCGGAGTCGCCGTGGCGTACCACGAACATGTCGGCGGCCATGGCTTCCAGGTTGCGCAGGGTGTCGAGCAGGGTTTCGCCCTTGCTCGCCGACGAGGTGGACACGTTCAGTGTGATCACGTCGGCCGACAGCCGCTGGGCCGCCAGTTCAAAGGTGGTGCGGGTGCGCGTGGAGTTCTCGAAGAACACATTGCAGATGGTTTTGCCGCGCAGCAGCGGGACTTTCTTCACCGCCCTGCCACCGACTTCGAGGAATGAGTCGGCGGTGTCGAGTATTTCAGTGAGCAGTTCGCGGGGCAAACCGTCGAGGGACAAGAAATGTTGCAACTGGCCCTGAGCATTGAGCTGCAGCGGGCGCTTGGCATCTAGAGGCGTCATCGCGGGGACTCTGTACAAGGCGGTTTAAAGGGCAAGGTCTTGCAGTTCGAGTTCGAGCGGCGTGGGACCGGACAATTTTACCCGTTGATGGGCTTGCAGCGACAGCGTTGCGCCAACCACGTCCGGGCTGATCGGCAATTCGCCGGCGTCCAGGTCCAGCAGGCATACGAGGGTCACGCTGGCCGGGCGGCCGTAGTCGAACAGCTCGTTGAGGGCCGCGCGTATGGTGCGGCCGCTCATCAGCACGTCGTCGATCAGCACCAGATGCTGGCCTTCGACCTCGAACGGCAGCGCCGAGGGCTGCACTTGCGGGTGCAGGCCATTCTGGCTGAAGTCGTCGCGGTAAAAGGACACGTCCAGGGTGCCCAGCGGCGAATCGCTGCCCAGTTCTTCCAGTAGCGCCTGGGCCACCCACACACCGCCGGTGCGGATGCCGATAAAACGCGGCTCGCTGATGGCGCGGTGTTCCAGGTGGGCCTTAAGGCGAATCGCCATCTGGCTGATCAGTTCGGCGGGATTGGGCAGGCTCATGGTGGCTCCTTCAAGGCCTTGCGCGGCGGGGGCGCAGCAAGGTCCGGACTCAAACGTAAAAAGACGCGGCAAGCCGCGTCAGTCAGGATTCAAATAAAGCGGTGTTTTCATCCAGCCAGCCCTGCAACAACAAGGCGGCGGCGATGGCGTCTACCGGGTTGTCGCGGTAGCTGCCTTTTTGCCCTCCACGGTCGCGGCGCTCACCCTTGGCTTCAAAGGTGGTCAGGCGTTCATCGTGGGTATAGAAGGGCAGGTTGTAGCGGCCATTGAGGCGGCGGGCGAATTTTTCCGCGCGCAGGCACATGTCGCTGGGGGTACCGTCCATGTTCAAGGGCAGGCCGACCACCACCGCATCGGGCTTCCACTCTTTAATCAGGGCTTCAACCTGGTTCCAGTCCGGTACGCCGTTCTGGGCTTTCAAGGTACACAGCTCGCGGGCCTGGCCGGTAATCACCTGGCCGACCGCTACGCCGATCTGTTTGGTGCCGTAGTCAAATCCGAGGATCAAGCGCAAAGCCATCAGGCGTGCCCCGCCTGGCTGGTCAGCAGGCTGAGGTTGACCCGCAGCTTGGCGGCAGCCGCTTCCAGGCGCAGCTCGCTGGCGGTGTTGAACAGGATGTCGGCGTCAAACGGGCAGGTCAGCCAGGCATTGCTGGCCAGTTCCGCTTCCAGTTGCCCGGCTTCCCAACCGGCGTAGCCGAGGGTGATCACGCTTTGCTCAGGGCCAACGCCGTCGGCGATGGCGAACAACACGTCCTGGGAGGTGGACAGCGACACGCCTTCAAGGTCCACGGTGGCCTGAAACTTCGGCCCGGTGGGGTGCAGCACAAAACCACGATCGGTCTGCACCGGCCCGCCAATGTAGATCGGCACGCCCTGGCAGCGCGCTGGCGGGTCGATCTCGGGGCGCAGTTGTTCAAGGATATCGGCCAGGTTCAGCTCTTGCGGGCGGTTGACCACCAACCCCATGGCACCATTGGCCGTGTGCTCGACGATGTAGGTCAAGGTCTGCGCAAAGTTCGGGTCGGCCATATGGGGCATGGCGATCAGGAATTGGTGCTTGAGGTAGGTCGGGCTGACATTTTTCATGCCCACTAGTGTGGCGTTGGAGGGGCGAACTGACAAGCTGGGGATGTGTTCCAGACAGCAATTGTCATCAATTGCTGGACAGCCGATCGCCCCTGGCAAACTTCCAGGTGCGGATGATTTCCAGGCGGTCGATGTCGTTCAAGTCACCGGTAAACGGCGCGAAAGGCGCAGCCAGGCGCACGATGCGCTGGGCAGCCTGGTCCAGCAGCGGCTGGCCGGACGACTCCAGCACCTGCACTTCATATAGCGAACCATCGCGGTTAATCGACACCAGAAGACGCAAATTGCCATAGATCTGCTGACGTCGGGCTTCATCCGGGTAGTTGAGGTTGCCGATGCGCTCGACCTTCTTGCGCCACTCGTCCTTATACCAGGCGCCTTTGTCACGCATGGTTGACGCGGCATTCAGCCGGTAGATGCGTGGGCGCTTGGCGTATAGCTGCTGTTCATTGGCCAGTTCGGCTTCGAGGCTGGAAATCTGGTCGGAAAGTTGTGAGCTGTCGAACGTCGGCGCCGGTTTGACGGGCTCAGGCGTTGGCTCGGTCTTGGCTTTCTCGCGCTGGGTCGCAGCTTTTTGCGGTTTGGGCGCGACGGTGGTCACGGCAGCCTTGGGCGCGGCCTGCTTGACCTCGGGCTTGGGGGCGGGTGGCGGTGTGACTTTATTGACCTTGTTGTCCTGGAAAGGCGCCACTTCGGTGGTCTTGGGCACGGCCTTCTTGTCGAGGGTGCCGCTGCCTTGCTGGTTGTCCTGGGCAAGAAAGTCAGCCTTTTCGGGCTTCTTTTCGCTCTTGAACGTGGCGAGGGTGATTTCCAGGGTTTTGGTGATCTGCTTGGGTTCGACGTAGGTGAAGCCCAGGCCGAGCAGTAGGGCGAGGTGGATCAAGGCGGCCAGGAACAGGGTAAATCCGAGCCGATCAGCCGGGCGCACGCCGCTGTGGGAGAGTTCGGGGGGCAGATCGGACGGGAGTGTCATGACAAAAAAACCAACATCGCGCGTTTCACAGGTGGCGCATGATAACGCAATGTTGGTTGATGTCCGGCTGTTCTATGTCACTTGACTTGTAGCTTGCGCTCAATGGCCGCCATCAGCATTTCGCCGATGTTCGTGCCAAATGCGTTGTCGATCTCGCGAATACAGGTCGGGCTGGTGACGTTGATTTCGGTGAGGTTCTCACCAATTACGTCTAGTCCTACAAATAGCAGGCCCTTTTCCCGCAGGGTTGGGCTGACTTGGGCCGCAATCCAGCGATCTTTGTCTGTCAGTGGGCGTGCTTCACCACGACCACCGGCCGCCAGGTTGCCACGGGTCTCGCCTGCCGCCGGAATACGCGCCAGGCAGTAATCCACCGGCTCGCCGTCGATCATCAGGATGCGTTTGTCGCCATCCTTGATCGCCGGAATATAAGCCTGGCCCATGATCTGCTGGGTGCCCAGCGCGGTCAGGGTTTCCAGGATCACCGACAGGTTCGGGTCGCCGGCGCGGTGACGGAAGATCGACGTGCCGCCCATGCCGTCCAGCGGTTTGAGGATCACATCACCGTGTTTGGCGGCGAATTCACGCAGCACGTCGGCGCGGCGGCTGACCACGGTCGGCGGCGTGCACTGCGGGAACAGCGTGGCGAACAGCTTTTCATTGCAGTCGCGCAGGCTCTGCGGCTTGTTGACGATCAGCACGCCGGCGCGCTCGGCCTGCTCCAGCAGGTAGGTGGAGTAGACGAACTCCATGTCGAACGGCGGGTCTTTGCGCATCAGGATCACGTCCAGATCGCTCAGCGGGCTGTCGATCTCGTCCGACAGCTCAAACCACTTCTCCGGGTTGGCAAACACCTGCAGCGGGCGCATGCGCGCGCGGGCTTCGCCGTCGCCCTGGTAAAGATCGCGCTGCTCCATATAGAACAACGTCCAGCCGCGGGCCTGGGCGGCCAGAAGCATGGCCAGCGAGCTGTCCTTTTTATAGGAAATGCTGGCGATAGGGTCCATGACAATGCCGACGCGAACGCTCATGGGGGATTTCCTCTAGCAAATTAGGGCGCATAAAAGTGGCGTCAGAGTGGCGCTGCGGCTGTTGTGGGTCAAGGAAAAACCACCTGGCCGGTTGCTCGATAGATTGCGCCCGGAGACTGTGCTAAAAAGACTGCCATGGCGCAGCAGCCCTTGAATTCCAAGGCTTGCGGCGCTCATCCTGTGCAACATCAGGCAGTACACACCGAAAACCGATTCGCTGTGGCGATGGTAGAGCAGATATGGAACAGCATTCCAACGCCTTGAGAGTGATGGTGATCGACGATTCAAAAACGATCCGCCGCACCGCCGAGACGCTGTTGAAGAACGTGGGCTGCGATGTGATCACGGCCATCGACGGTTTCGATGCCCTGGCCCGGATTGTTGATCATCACCCGCACATTATCTTTGTCGACATCATGATGCCGCGCCTGGATGGCTACCAGACCTGCGCCCTGGTGAAGAACAACCCGGCGTTCAAGTCGATCCCGGTGATCATGCTGTCCTCCAAAGACGGCCTGTTCGACAAGGCCAAGGGGCGCATCGTCGGTGTCGATCAGTTTTTGACCAAGCCTTTCAGCAAGGAAGAACTGCTGGGTGCAATCAAGGCTTACGTGCCGGGGTTCGCCGCAGTAGAACAAGCACACTGACGCCGCCTCACAAGGGCCGGCGCCGACCAATGTAGTGGGGAAAACCATGGCACGCGTTCTGATCGTCGACGATTCGCCGACTGAAATGTACAAACTCACCGGCATGCTGGAAAAGCACGGCCACGTGGTGCTTAAGGCCGCCAACGGCGGTGATGGTGTAGCGCTCGCCCGCCAGGAAAAGCCTGACGCGGTATTGATGGATATCGTGATGCCGGGCCTCAATGGGTTCCAGGCTACGCGCCAACTGACCAAAGACAAAGAAACCGAGCATATCCCGGTGATCATCATCACCACCAAAGATCAGGAAACCGACAAGGTCTGGGGTACTCGCCAGGGTGCCAAGGACTACCTGACCAAACCGGTGGACGAAGACACCCTGATCGCCACCTTGAACAAGGTATTGGCCGGCTAAAGGCTCGCGATCATGACCGAGTCGCAAACCGCCTTCGAGCTGCTGC
This sequence comes from Pseudomonas sp. KBS0710, assembly GCF_005938045.2. Lineage (GTDB taxonomy): Bacteria > Pseudomonadota > Gammaproteobacteria > Pseudomonadales > Pseudomonadaceae > Aquipseudomonas. The sequence goes on from NZ_VCCF02000001.1 coordinate 6,298,727, forward strand.
TGGACATCGACCGCCGCTGCCGCCTGCTGGCCGCCGACCTGCCGTCCCAGGAAGCCCGCCTGCAACGCTGGAGCGGGATCGGCTTTCGCCTGGGGCCACACTGGTACGTGGCGCCGATGGGCGAAGTTGCCGAAGTGTTGCATGAGCCGCGCTGCACCTTGATGCCCGGCGTAAAGCCATGGGTCAAGGGCGTGGCCAACCTGCGCGGGCGTTTGCTGCCGGTGATGGACCTGGGCGGTTTTCTCGGCCTGGAACTGTCCAAGGCCCGCAAGCAACGGCGGGTGCTGGTGGTCGAATACAACGACCTGTTTGTCGGGTTGCTGGTAGACGAGGTGGTGGGCATGCAGCATTTCGCACAGGACGCTTTGTTGGTGAGCACTGCCCCAGCCGCGCCGTTTATCCAGGGTGAGTTCGACAGCGATCAGGTGTGGCAAGTCTTCAGCCCCTTCGCTCTGGCCCAGGCCCCGGGCTTTATGGATGTTGCCGCATGACCACCGTCACCACACCCAAACCCCAGGCCGCGTCGCGCAGCCGCTCACAGATCATCGTGCTGTTTATCGCGCTGATCGTGTTCATCATGCTGTTGTTCGCCAACTTCGCGTACCTCAACACCCAGTCCACCTACGACAAACAGTACATCGGCCACGCCGGTGAGCTGCGCGTGCTGTCGCAGCGCATCGCCAAAAACGCCACCGAGGCCGCTGCCGGCAAGGCCGCCGCGTTCAAATTGCTGGGCGATGCGCGCAACGACTTTGCGCAGCGTTGGGGCTACCTGAAAAAAGGTGATATCGAGACCGGCCTGCCGGCCGCGCCCAGTGCGGTACGTGCGGAAATGCGCGCGGTGCAGACCGACTGGGAAGCGTTGCTGAAAAACACCGACGCGATTCTCGCCAGCGAGCAAACCGTGCTGTCCCTGCATCAAGTGGCCGCGACCCTCGCCGAAACCGTGCCGCAATTGCAGATGGAGTCGGAAAAGGTCGTCGATATCCTCCTGCAACGCGGTGCCCCGGCCAGCCAGGTAGCGTTGGCCCAGCGCCAGTCGCTGTTGGCCGAGCGCATTTTAGGCGCGGTCAACACCGTGCTGGCTGGTGACGAAACTGCCGTGCAAGCCGCCGATGCCTTTGGCCGCGATGCCAGCCGTTTCGGTGTGGTGCTCAACGGTATGCTCAATGGCAACCCAGGCCTGCGCATTACCCAGGTCGAGGACCATGACGCGTGCGCACGGCTGGCGGAAATTTCGGAGCTGTTCGAGTTTGTCTCCGGCTCCGTGGATGAAATCCTCGAAACCTCGCCACAGCTGTTCCAGGTGCGGGCCTCGGCAAGCAATATCTTCAACCTCTCGCAAACCCTGCTCGATGAAGCCTCGCACCTGGCCACCGGGTTTGAAAACCTTGCCAGCGGGCGTAGTTTCGACACTATTGGCGGGTATGTGCTGGGTTTGCTGGCGTTGGCCTCGATTATTTTGATCGGCCTGGTGATGGTGCGCGAAACCAACCGCCAACTGCATGAAACCGCCGAGAAAAACGAGCGCAATCAGAACGCGATCATGCGCCTGCTGGATGAAATCGAAGACCTGGCCGACGGCGACCTCACCGTGACCGCCTCGGTCACCGAGGACTTCACCGGCACCATCGCTGATTCCATCAACTACTCCGTGGACCAGCTGCGCGATCTGGTCGCCACCATCAACCTCACTGCCGGGCAAGTGGCCGGTGCGGTGCAGGACACCCAGGCCACCGCCATGCACCTGGCCCAGGCCTCGGAGCACCAAGCCCAGCAGATCGCTGAAGCCTCCACGGCGATCAATCAGATGGCGCAATCCATCGATCAAGTGTCGGCCAACGCCGCCGAATCCTCGGCTGTGGCAGAGCGCTCGGTGGAAATCGCCAACAAGGGCAACGAGGTGGTGCACAACACCATCCATGGCATGGACAACATCCGCGAACAGATCCAGGACACCGCCAAGCGCATCAAGCGCCTGGGCGAGTCGTCCCAGGAGATTGGCGACATCGTCAGCCTGATCGACGACATTGCCGACCAGACCAACATCCTCGCCCTCAACGCCGCCATCCAGGCGAGCATGGCTGGTGACGCCGGGCGCGGTTTTGCGGTGGTTGCCGATGAGGTGCAAAGGCTGGCCGAGCGCTCATCCGCCGCCACCCGGCAAATCGAAACCCTGGTGCGCGCGATCCAGGCCGACACCAACGAAGCGGTTATCTCCATGGAACAAACCACCACCGAAGTGGTGCGTGGCGCGCGGCTGGCCCAGGACGCGGGCGTGGCGCTGGAAGAGATCGAAGGTGTGTCGAAAACCCTGGCGGCGTTGATTCAGAGCATCTCGAATGCGGCGCAGCAACAGACCTCGTCGGCGGGGCAGATTTCGCTGACGATGAACGTGATTCAGCAGATCACCACGCAGACGTCGTCGGGCTCCACGGCCACGGCGGAAAGCATCGGCAACCTGGCAAAAATGGCCAGCCAGTTGCGCCGGTCGGTGTCGGGTTTCACCCTGCCAGCAGCCAAACAGGTAGACGATTGAAATGCTATCCAAATGTGGGAGCGGGCTTGCTCGCGAATGCGGTGTATCAGTTAACACATGTATCGACTGATTCGCCGTCTTCGCGAGCAAGCCCGCTCCCACAGGTGATCTCCATTGTTCTTGGCAACACCAGCAACTCATAAATTCTAAGCGGAGCAGTTATGGTTGATCGGCACGACTACGTGGCCCTCGAATGGGTCAAGGGCGACATTGCCGAAACCCTGAAACAGGCCCGTTCGGCGCTGGATGCGTTTGTCGAAACCCACGACAGCGACGCCATCGCCGAGTGCCTGGCCGCCATCCACCAAGTGCATGGCGCGCTGCAAATGGTCGAGTTCTACGGCGCAGCCCTGCTCGCCGAAGAGATCGAAGAACTGACCCTGGCCCTGCAAGCCGAACGCGTCAGCCAGCGCGATGAAAGCATCCGCCTGCTGCAACAGGCCCTCAGCCAATTGCCCTTGTACCTGGACCGCGTACACAGCGCCCGCCGCGACCTGCCGCTGGTGGTGTTGCCGCTGCTCAACGACCTGCGCAGCGCGCGCGGTGAAAGCCTGTTGTCGGAAACCAGCCTGTTCAGCCCACAGCTCTTGTCGATTGCAGCGTTGCCCGACGAAGCCCTGGCCCAGCGCGCAGTGCCAGAACTGCACGAGCAATTGCGCCAGTGGCACCAACTGCTGCAACAAGCCTTGGCTGGTCTGCTGCGTGAAGACCATGGCCCGAGCAACCTGGAAGACATGGCGCGGGTGTTCGCGCGCCTCGAAGCGCTGTGCCAGGGCGCGCCGCTGTTGCCGTTGTGGCAAGTCACCTCGGCGCTGGTCGAAGGCATGCTCACTGGCGTGATCGCCAACAGCCCGGCGCTGCGCAGCCTGCTCAAAGCCAGCGACAAGCAACTCAAGCGTCTGCTGGCCCAGGGCATCGGCGGTATCAACCAACCTGCGCCCGACGAACTGCTCAAGAGCCTGCTGTTTTATGTGGCCAAGGTCACCCGGCCGACGCCGCGCATGCAAAGCCTCAAGGAGCGCTATGGCCTGGATGAAGCCTTGCCCGACAGTGCCGTGGTCGACGCCGAACGAGCGCGCCTGGCCGGGCCGGATCGCAATGCCATGGGCTCGGTACTCGGCGCATTGTGTGAGGAGTTGGTGCGGGTCAAGGAGCGCCTCGACTTGTTCGTGCGCAGCGACCGTCAACACACCGACGACCTGGATGCGCTGCTGGCGCCATTGCGGCAGATCGCCGATACCTTGGCAGTGCTGGGCTTCGGTCAGCCGCGCAAGGTGATCATTGACCAGCTCGCCGTAGTGTTGAGCCTGGTGCAAGGTCACCGCGAACCCAACGACGCGGTACTGATGGACGTCGCCGGCGCCTTGCTCTACGTCGAGGCCACGCTGGCGGGCATGGTCGGCACGGTCGAACCGGAAAGCCGCGAAGAAAGCCGCTTGCCCACCACCGACCTGACGCAGATTCATCAACTGGTGATCCGCGAATCCTGCCAGTGCCTGCGCCAAGCCAAAGAACTGGTGATCGACTGCATCGAAGCCGACTGGGACCGCCAACGCCTGGAATCCCTGCCGGAGCTGCTCAGCCAGGTGCGCGGCGCCTTGGCGATGATTCCACTGCCACGCGCAGCGAGCCTGATGCGGGGTTGCACCGACTACGTCGATGAACAGCTGATGGTCAACGACGCGCCGCCGACCCAGGCGCAGTTGGCGCATTTTGCCGAGGTGATCAGCAGCCTGGAGTACTACCTCGAACGTATGCTCCAAGACCCTGACGCCGCGGGCGAGCGCGTGCTGGAACTGGCGACCCAAGGCTTGGCCGCGCTCGGTTACCTGCCCGCCGAAAAACCCTGGCGTCAGGCGCTGGTTGCGCCGGATGGCGCATTGTCGGCCGAAAGCACACCGAGCCAGTCCCAGTTCGATGCCTTGGCCAGCCCGATCACGCGCCTGAACCCACCGGCGCTGCACCGTCCCGGCAGTTTGCTGCCGCCGCCGGCCGATGAAGAACCCATCGACGATGAGCTGCGCGAAGTCTTCCTCGAAGAGACCGACGAAGTCCTCGACGTGCTGCACCGCAACCTGCCCAACAGCGCCGACAAAACCGCCCAGGGCGAAATGCGCCGGGCTTTTCATACGCTCAAAGGCAGCGGCCGTATGGTCCGCGCGCTGGTGTTGGCCGAGCTGGCCTGGGCCGTGGAGAACCTGCTCAATCGCGTGCTCGAACGCAGCGTGGCCCTCGGCCCCGACGTGCAACACGTGCTGGATGAAGCGGTGGCCCTGCTGCCCGAACTGATCGCCGACTTCGCCACCGATGACCAACACCAGCGCAATGAAGTCGACGCCCTGGCCGCCCGTGCCCATGCCCTGGCTAGTGGCACTGCAACAGCCGAGCCCCACGACCCGATGCTGCTGGAGATCTTCCGCAACGAAGCCCAGAGCCATCTGGAGAGCATCAACCACTTCCTGCAACAGGCCGCCGAGCATGTGCCGCTGCAAGTCAGCGATGAGCTGCAACGCGCCCTGCACACCCTCAAAGGCAGTGCCTACATGGCCGGTGTACTGCCGATTGCCGAACTGGCGCGGCCGCTGGATCACCTGACTCGCGAGTACAAGGCCCACCGCCTGCCGCTGGACCTGGACGAAGTGGAGCTGCTGCTGGAAGCCGAAGGCTTGTTCCAGCGCGGCCTGCACCAACTGCACAGCGACCCGCTGGTGCCGATCAAAGGCGCGCCGAACCTGATCAGCCGCACCCAAAGCCTGCTCGACCAACAACTGCAAGCCTTGCTCGATGCGCCGAATACGGGCCTGCGCATCAAGCGTGACCCGCAGTTGATCGCCAATTTCCTGGCCCAAGGCATGGACATCCTGCTCGACGCCGAAAGCCTGTTGCGCCGCTGGCAGCAGCACCCCGGCGAACGTCAGGAACTCACGGCACTGCTGGACGAGTTGACCACCTTGGGCGAGGGCGCGCATATCGCCGACCTGCACAGCATCGACGAACTCTGCGAAGCCTTGCTTGACCTCTACGGTGCGGTGGAGGAGAGCAGCCTGGCGGTCAGCGAGACGTTTTTCCACGAGGCCGAACAGGCCCATGACGCGCTGATCAACATGCTCGACCAGTTGGCAGCGGGGCAGGAAATCAGCCCGGCGCCGACGCGGGTGCAGGCGCTGCGCGAATTGCTCGATGAAGCCCTCGACCCGTCGGCCACCGGCCTGATCAAAAGCGATGGCAGCCGTACCCTCAGCATCGCTGAACTGGGCGCGGCCACGGCGCAGTTGAGCCAGGACACGGCGATGGACGATGAGATCGTCGAGATCTTCCTCGAAGAAGCCGTGGATATCCTCGACAGCGCCGGCCAGTCGCTCAAGCGTTGGCTGCTGGAGCCCGACAGCGCTGCGCCGTTGTCTTCATTGCAGCGAGACTTGCACACCCTCAAGGGTGGCGCGCGCATGGCTGAAATCGGCCCGGTCGGCGACCTCGCCCACGAGCTGGAAGGCCTCTACGAAGGCTTGGTGGACCGCCGTTACAGCTACTCCACCGAGTTGTCCCAAGTGTTGATGGCCAGTCACGAGCGGCTGGCCTTGCAGCTCGATCAACTGCAAGACCAGCAACCCCTGAGCGACTCCAGCGACTTGATCGCGCAACTGCGCGAGTTGCGCCACAGCAGCACGCCCACGGCCGCGGCCACAGCCCCCGAAGTGGCGACGGCCGACCCCGAGTTGCTGGAAATTTTCCTCGAAGAAGCCGCCGATATTCTCGACAGCTCCGGCAGCGCGCTGGTGCGTTGGCAGGCGGAGCCGAACAATCGTCAGGAAGTGGAAACCCTGCTGCGCGACCTGCACACCCTCAAGGGCGGCGCGCGCATGGTCGAGATCGGGCCGATTGGCGATCTGGCCCATGAGCTGGAGTTTCTCTACGAAGGGTTGTCGGCCGGTTTGCTCGCGCCGTCGCCGGAGCTGTTTTCGCTGCTGCAAGGTTGCCACGACCGCCTGGCGCAGATGATCGATGCCGTGGCGGACGGTTTGCCGGTGGGCTCGGTGGACAAGCTGATCGAGCGGATCAAAAGCCTGGTACACCCAAGTGATGAGCCGCTGGCGCCGGTCGCACTGCCCGCCGGCAAGGCCGAAGCGGCTGTCGATCCGGCTGCGGACATGGTGAAAATCTCCGCCGATTTGCTCGATGATCTGGTCAACCTGGCCGGTGAAACCTCGATCTTCCGGGGGCGTATCGAGCAGCAGGTCAACGATGCGCGCACCGCCCTCAACGAGGTCGAAACCACCATCGAGCGCATGCGCGACCAATTGCGCCGCCTCGACAGCGAAACCCAGGGCCGTATCCTCAGCCGCCAGCAAGCCGAGGCCGAGCGCCTGGGCTATGAAGAATTTGACCCGCTGGAAATGGACCGCCATTCGCAGTTGCAGCAACTGTCCCGTGCGCTGTCCGAGTCCGCTTCCGACCTGCTGGACCTCAAGGAAACCCTCGACCGCCGCAACCAGGATGCCCACAACCTGTTGCAGCAACAGGCGCGCATCAACACCGAGTTGCAAGAAGGCTTGATGCGCACGCGCATGGTGCCGTTTGAACGCATGCTGCCGCGCCTCAAGCGCATCGTGCGGCAGGTGGCGGAGGAGTTGGGCAAGGACGTGGAGTTCGTGGTCGGCAATGCCGAAGGCGAGATGGACCGCAACGTGCTGGAACGCATGGTCGCGCCGCTGGAACACATGCTGCGCAACGCCGTCGACCATGGCCTGGAGTCCCGCGAAGCCCGTGTGCTGGCGGGCAAGCCGGAGAAGGGTCGTATCACCTTGGACCTGACCCACGAAGGCGGCGATATCGTCTTCGACATGCGTGACGACGGCGCCGGCGTGCCGCTGGACGCAGTGCGGCGCAAGGCGATCAAGCGCGGCCTGCTCGACCCTAATCAAGAGATCAGCGACCGCGACGTGCTGCAGTTCATCCTGCAGCCGGGCTTCTCGACGGCGGAAAAGATCACGCAGATTTCCGGGCGCGGCGTAGGCATGGACGTGGTGCACGAAGAAGTGCGCCAGCTTGGCGGCTCGATGGTGATTGACTCCACGCCCGGCGCGGGCGTGCACTTTCGCATTCGCCTGCCATTTACCGTGTCGGTCAACCGCGCGCTGATGGTGCAGTGCGCGGACGATCAATATGCGATCCCGCTCAACACCATCGAAGGCCTGGTGCGTGTGCTGCCCCACGAGCTGGCCGGGCACTATCAGCAAGACCCGCCGCGTTATGAATACGGCGGCCAGCGTTATGAGTTGTTCTACCTGGGCGACCTGCTGCATACCGTCAGCCGCCCCAAATTGCTCGGCCAATACCAGCCCGTGCCGGTGCTGCTGGTGCAATGCAACGAGCGGCGCGTGGCGGTGCATGTGGATGCCATGGCGGGTACGCGGGAGATTGTGGTCAAGGGCCTGGGGCCGCAGTTTGCGGGCGTGCAGGGTTTGTCCGGCGCGACCATCCTCGGTGATGGCCGCGTGGTGCTGATCATCGATTTGCTCGCGCACATCCGCGCCCGCCAACCGGCCTTGCCGGCCCAAGCGGTCGATGCGCCGCTGATCCTCAACGACCCGCTGAAAAAACGCCCGCTGCTGGTGCTGGTGGTGGACGATTCGGTCACCGTGCGCAAAGTCACCAGCCGCCTGTTGGAGCGCAACGGCATGAACGTGCTCACCGCCAAAGACGGCATCGACGCCATCGCCGTACTCGAAGAACACACCCCGGACCTGATGCTGCTCGACATCGAAATGCCGCGCATGGACGGCTTCGAAGTGGCGATCCAGGTGCGCAACGACCCACGGCTGATGCGCCTGCCGATTATCATGATCACCTCGCGCACCGGCCAAAAACACCGCGACCGCGCCATGGCCATCGGCGTCAACGACTACCTCGGCAAGCCGTACCAGGAGTCGGTGCTGCTGGAAAGCATCGCCTACTGGAGCAAGTCCCATGCTTGACCACCGCACCAGCCAACTCACCGGCCTGTTGTTGCCCTTGGCCGACCGCCACTTGGTGCTACCCAATGTGGCCGTGGCCGAGCTGATCGACTTCCAGCGCGGCGAACCGGCCAGCGATGCGCCGCCGTGGTACCTGCGGCAAGTGACCTGGCGCGACCGGCAAATACCCCTGATCAGCTTTGAAGCGGTGTGCGGCGAAGCAATCCTGACCGCCGAGCGATCGCGCATCGTGGTGCTGAACGCGCTGGGCGGGCGGCCGACATTGAAGTTTATTGCGCTGGTGATCCAGGGCATTCCCCGCTCGTACAAGCTCGACAGCGAATTGAGCTACGTAGACGTGCCACTGTGCCCGCTGGAGCTTGCGGCGGTGCAGGTGGGCGAACACGTGGCGAAGGTGCCGGATTTGATGGGGCTTGAAGCGCTGTTGGTCGAGTCCGGCCTGGCGTGAACCCAAGCCTTGTGAAGTTCCAATGTGGGAGCTGGCTTGCCTGCGATAGCGGCTTGTCAGTCACCGCATCAATAGCAGACCCACCGCCATCGCAGGCAAGCCCGCTCGCCACAGGAAGCGTTTTTGCCGTGAGCGTTGTGCCCAGCCTTCGGAATTTTCCTGCAAGATTTCGAGCTGTGCATGAACTTGTTGTGGGTAGTCATGGCGGCTAGTCTTCGTCCCGTCATCGAAAAACGGTGACACGGACGTGCAAGTCCGACGAAACTGTTTAGGCGTACAAACGCCCAGCCAACCACGGGCGTTTTTTGTGCTCGCTGCTTTATGGCGGCTGCGCGCAGGAGGTCTTCGGACCTGCTGGGTGTCCTAAACAGGCCCGGTCTTGCACACCTGCGCACGGTCGCCACCCTCATTCGCGTGCAAGCGAACGGTGGCGCTCCTTACTAACTGTTTAGGAGCTTCATCATGATTAAACCTACCCCTAATCCGCCCCTCTTCACCGTAAACCCCCACCAAAACACCGAAGCGCTACTGGCCAACGCCAGCGAAACCCTGTGCTCTCTCAACGTACTGACCTGCAACCTTGCCTTCGACCTGGACCCCGCCCAGCGCGCGAGCATGTTGGCGATTCAGCAAATGGCAGAGCTGAGTCAGCTGTTGGTCGACAGAGCACTGGAACAAGTCAGCCCCGCCTAAGCGTTCCCAAAAAGGGACCGCTATCTAATAAGCACCCCTGAGCAAATGTGGGAGCTGGCTTGCCTGCGATAGCGGACTGTCAGCCCACAACTTCATAGCTGAACCACCGCCATCGCAGGCAAGCCAGCTCCCACAGGGGCTCTGTGCGGCAGCCTGAAAGTAGCCGCAGGTCGTGGATGACTTGATCGTTCCCAAAAAGGGACCTATCGTTCCCTTTTTGGGACTCTTTGGCCTCTGCCATGCAAACCTTGCCGCTCAGCACTGCACTCTTCACCAACACCCAGCAAAAAGTGCTGGGCCTGCTCTTCGGCAAGCCCGATCAAAGTTTCTACACCAATGAAATCGCACGCGCGGCTCAAGTGGGCAAAGGCAGCCTCACCCGCGAGCTGGAGCGTTTGCAGCTGGCGGGCATTTTGAGCATGACGCGCCAAGGCAATCAGACCCACTATCAAGCCAACCCCCAATGCCCAATTTACTCGGAGTTGTTGGCCATCGTGCGCAAAACCCTGAGCCTGGACGAACCCTTGCGCAATGCATTGGCACCGTTCGCCAAGCAGATAACCTGGGCCTTTATCTACGGCTCCATCGCCAAGGGCGAGGCGCACTCATCCAGTGACATAGATCTTATGCTGATCGGCCAGAGCCTCAACTACAGTGAAGTCATGGAGCAGCTCATGCCGCTGGAAGAACAGTTGGGCCGTACCATCAACCCGACGCTTTACACCCCTGAAGACTGGACCAGCAAATGGAATGCCGGGAACAGTTTTGTGCAGCGGGTCGTGCAGCAGGACAAGATCAATCTGATGGGGGACAACCCTCAGGAGTCCATGGATGGACAGCAAGGCAAACCTGGAGAACCTGCAACGTAGCGTTGGCTTGAAGGCTGAGCCGCCGGATCGCAAAGAGTGTGATGGGCTGATGCGCTCGGCGCGGGATCGGTTGAGGGATGCAGGTAACCCGCAGTTAGCCTTCGCCAGTCGTTTCGACTTGGCGTACAACGCCGCCCACGCTATCGCGCTCACGGCTCTGCGCCTGTGCGGGTATCGCTCCGACAAACGCTATTTGGTCTTTCAATGCTTCATTCACACCGTCGACGCCAATAAGGTGCAGGTGAGGTTATTGGCGCTGTGTCATGAGCGTCGCAACCTGGCGGAGTATGAAGGGTATATGGATGAGGCGTTGCTTGGGCAGTTGATGGTAGGCGCGACGATGCTGCTGGGCAAAGTGGAAGAAGTGCTGGCTGACCACTGGTGGCGGTGATGTGATCCCCCTGAACACCAACGAACACATGTGGGAGCGGGCTTGCTCGCGAATGCGGTGGGTCAGTTAGAGATGTACCACCTGACACCCTGCATTCGCGAGCAAGCCCGCTCCCACATTTACATCTTCATTCGGCGCTAACTCAGTGTTTTACTGAGGATCCGTTACTCCAACCGTAACGATCCGCCGCCGGGCTTGATTGATGCCCCCCACTTTCACTCCTAAGGTACAGCCCACGACAGCAAACCCCGTGGAGCGACCATGACAACAACCATCACCCCCGATTCGCGCTGGACGCGGCGGCGCGACGAGAAGCAGCGGCGCCTCGGGCTGGTCAAAAAGTACGCAGACGGGGCGGTGTTGCCCAGTGACAAAATCATTGAGGCGCTGGAAGCACTGATCCTGCCCGGCGACCGGGTGGTGCTGGAGGGCAATAACCAGAAGCAGGCCGATTTCCTCTCGCGCTCACTGGCCAAGGCCGACCCGGCCAAGCTCCACGATTTGCACATGATCATGCCCAGTGTCGGCCGTTCCGAGCACCTGGACCTGTTTGAAAAGGGCATCGCGCGCAAGCTGGATTTCTCCTTTGCCGGCACCCAATCCCTGCGCATCAGCCAGTTGCTCGAAGACGGCCTGCTGGAAATCGGCGCGATCCACACCTACATCGAACTCTACGCACGGCTGGTGGTGGACCTGATTCCCAACGTGGTGCTGTCCGCCGGTTTCATGGCCGACCGCGCCGGTAACATCTACACCGGCGCCAGCACCGAAGACACGCCGGCGCTGATTGAACCCGCTGCGTTCAGCGATGGCATCGTGATCGTGCAGGTCAACCAGTTGGTCGATGACGTGACTGATTTGCCCCGCGTCGACATCCCGGCCAGCTGGGTGGATTTTGTGGTGGTGGCCGACAAGCCGTTCTACATCGAACCGCTGTTTACCCGCGACCCGCGTCATATCAAGCCGGTGCATGTGCTGATGGCGATGATGGCGATCCGTGGCATCTACGAAAAACACAATGTGCAGTCGCTCAACCACGGCATCGGTTTCAACACGGCCGCCATTGAGTTGATCCTGCCGACCTACGGCGAGTCCCTGGGCCTGAAGGGCAAAATCTGCCGCAACTGGACCCTCAACCCGCACCCCACGCTGATTCCCGCGATTGAAAGCGGCTGGGTGGAAAGCGTGCATTGCTTCGGTACCGAACTCGGCATGGAGAACTACATCGCCGCACGCCCGGATGTGTTCTTTACCGGCCGTGACGGCTCGATGCGCTCCAATCGGATGTTCTGCCAACTGGCCGGCCAATACGCGGTGGACCTGTTTATCGGCGCCACCCTGCAAGTGGATGGTGATGGACATTCCAGCACCGTGACCCGTGGCCGTCTCGCCGGTTTCGGCGGCGCGCCGAATATGGGCCACGACCCACGTGGCCGCCGCCACGGCACACCTGCCTGGCTGGATATGCGCCACGACGACGCGCCGGAAGCCTTGCTCGAGCGCGGCAAAAAGCTCGTGGTGCAAATGGTCGAGACCTTCCAGGAAGGCGGCAAACCGACCTTCGTCGAAACCCTCGACGCCGTGGAAGTCGCGCGCAAAAGCGGCATGCCGTTGGCGCCGATCATGATCTACGGCGACGACGTGACTCACCTGCTTACCGAAGAAGGCATCGCCTATTTGTATAAGGCGCGCTCGCTGGAAGAGCGCCAGGCGATGATCGCCGCCGTTGCAGGCGTGACCGCCATCGGTATGCGCCACAACCCCAAGGACACCGCGCGCATGCGCCGCGAAGGCTTGATCGCCTTGCCCGAAGACCTGGGGATTCGTCGCACCGACGCCACCCGCGAGCTGTTGGCCGCCAAGAGCGTAGCCGACCTGATGGACTGGTCCGGTGGCTTGTACAACCCGCCCGCCAAGTTCAGGAGCTGGTAAATGCGCGCCCTCAAACTGCATGAACTGAGCCTCGCCGATCGCCTGGCGGATATGGCTGTGGATGCCTTGATTGATGAGGCTGACCTGTCGCCCAAACCCGCATTGGTAGACCGTCGCGGCAATGGCGCCCACAGCGATTTGCACCTGGGCCTGATGCACGCCTCGGCGCTGTCGTTGTGGCCGATGTTCAAGGAAATGGCCGAGGCGGCGCTTGAGTTTGGTGAAGTCGGCTTGCCCTTGCGCGAAGCCCTTGGGCGTATTGGTCGCGAAGGTGAGCAAGCCATGCTCGCCACCACCAACGGCGTGAACACCCATCGCGGCGCGATCTGGGCACTTGGTTTGCTCACTGCCGCAGCGGCTCTGGCACCACGCGCGATCACGCTCACCGCTGCCAAACTGGCCCTGCTCAACGACCGCTACGCCCCACAACCGCTGAGCCACGGTGCGCAAGTCGCGCAGCGCTACGGCGCACGCGGTGCCCGTGAAGAAGCGCAATTGGGCTTTCCGTCCGTGGTGCAACGCGGCCTGCCGCAATTGCACAAAAGCCGCCGGCAAAACGCCGGCGAACAGAATGCGCGCCTGGATGCCTTGCTCGCGATCATGACCGACCTGGCCGACACCTGCGTGCTCTACCGCGCCGGCACCGAAGGCCTGCTCTCCATGCAGCGCGGCGCCCGGGCGGTGCTGGACGCTGGCGGCAGCGCAAGCCTCGCCGGGCGCCGCCAACTGCACGACCTCGACCAGCAACTCCTGGCCCTGAATGCCTCCCCCGGCGGCGCCGCCGACCTGTTGGCCGCCTGCCTGTTTATCGACCGCCTCGACGGAGCGTTGTGATGGAAACCTTATCCTTTGAATTCCCCGCCGGGCAGCCGCCCAAAGGCCGTGCGCTGGTGGGTTGCGTCGGCTCCGGCGACTTGGAAGTACTGCTGGAACCGGGCACGCCCGGCACGCTGACCATTCAGGTGCAGACCTCGGTGAATGGCGCCGAGCAACGCTGGCAGCACCTGTTCGAACGGATCTTCCAAGAGCAGACGCCACCGGCCTTGAAGATTGATATCCACGACTTCGGCGCCACCCCCGGCGTGGTGCGATTGCGCCTGGAACAGGGTTTCGAGGAGATCGGCCATGACTGACTTGCTCAACAAGCACAGCTTCGTCGAACTCGGCGCGCGGCAGCGGGCCAAGGCGTTGCTGGATAACGGCACTTACCGCGAACTGATCGACCCGTTCCAACGCGTCATGTCGCCGTGGCTCAGCCGCCAAGGCGTGGTGCCGCAAGCGGATGACGGCGTGGTGATCGCCAAGGGCAGCATCGCCGGGTTACCGGTGGTGATTGCTGCAATTGAGGGCAACTTCCAGGGTGGCAGCCTTGGTGAAGTGGGCGGCGCAAAAATTGCCGGTGCCCTCGAACTGGCGGCTGAAGACAACCGCAAAGGTGTTCCGACCCGTGCCGTGCTGCTGCTGGAAACCGGCGGCGTACGCTTGCAGGAGGCCAACCTCGGTTTGGCCGCGATTGCCGATATCCACGCGGCGATTGTCGACCTGCGCCAGTACCAGCCGGTCGTCGGCGTGGTGGCGGGCAGCGTTGGTTGTTTTGGTGGCATGTCCATCGCCGCCGGGTTGTGCAGTTACCTGGTGGTCACCCGCGAAGCACGCCTGGGCTTGAATGGCCCACAAGTGATCGAGCAGGAAGCGGGCCTGGAAGAGTACGACTCCCGCGACCGGCCGTTTATCTGGAGCCTTACCGGCGGCGAGCAGCGTTTTAACAGCGGCCTGGCCGACCGTTATGTGGCGGACGATGTGGCGCAGATCCAGCAGACCGTCAGCACCTTGCTGCAACAGGGTTTGCCCGAGCAGCAGCGCAGCCGTCAGATCGATTTCTACCTGGCACGCCTCACTGAGCTGGACGCAACGCCGCAAATAGACCCCGCGACGGTGCGCGACCTGTATCAAGGAGAACGCCCATGAGAGGCTTGCAGTGGTTCAACGCATTGAGCACCGGTGCAACGCCTGTCGAAGGGTTGCCGGACTCTTTGAAAGTCGCTGACGGCGTATTGGGTGAACAGGCCGTGCGCTTTATTGCCGTGGTCACCGACGCGCAAAACCGTTTCCCGCGCGCACGCAACGGCGAAGTCGGTTTACTGGAGGGCTGGGGCCTTGCCAAGGCTGTCGACGAGGCCATCGAGAAGGGCGACAAACGCCCCATCATCGCCATCGTCGATGTGCCGAGCCAGGCTTATGGCCGTCGCGAAGAAGCCCTCGGCATCCATCAAGCACTGGCCGCCGCCGCCGACAGCTACGCCCGCGCCCGCCTGGCCGGGCACCCGGTGATTGCGCTGCTGGTGGGCAAAGCCATGTCCGGTGCGTTTCTCGCTCACGGCTATCAGGCCAACCGTCTGATTGCCCTGCGTGACCCTGGCGTGATGGTACACGCCATGGGCAAGGCGTCGGCGGCGCGGGTGACCTTGCGCAGTGTGGAAGAACTCGAAGCCTTGGCGGCCAGCGTGCCGCCCATGGCCTATGACATCGACAGCTATGCCAGCCTCGGTTTGCTCTGGAAAACCCTGGAGGTCAGCCAGATTGAGCAGCCTACGGCGGACGATGTGGCGCAGGTCAGCGATTGCCTATTGCAGGCCATTGAAGATATCCACAGCCCGGATCTGAAAGGGCGCCTGGGTGCGAGCAATCGCGCCGCCTCAAGCCATGTACGCCAACTGCTGCGGGAGCAATGGTGAACGCCCACGACTTGCTCTGGGGCATGACCCCGGCGCATCTGCCCGCTGACGCACCAGCCTGGGTGCGCGATGCGCTCAGCGCCGGTCACCCGGTGGTGGTGCGTCGCGCCCTGGCCGGGCCGGGTTACGTGGCCGTCGGCGTACGCGGGCGTTTGCGTGAGCAGCGGTTTGCAGCGGTGATGCCGCTCGTGGCCGTGCAACGACGTGTGGTGCCGCAAGATTTGCGCAGCGCGGTTTCACCACGGGATTTACCGGCGTTACGCGCGCTCGATCAACTGCGCCCGGTGCTGGCGCAGCAAGACTGGGGCGTCACCGGCAGTGCAGGTTTCGAGCTGGCCAGCGGCATTGAAGCACTGCATGCCCAAAGTGATCTGGATTTGATGCTGCGCACACCTGAGCCACTTGAGCGCAACGCCGCACGCGATCTGCTGGCGCTGTTGGAATCGGCGGAATGCGCCGTCGACCTGCAACTGCAAACCCCGTTCGGCGCTGTCGCCTTGCGTGAGTGGGCAGGCGAATCACGCCGGGTGCTGCTTAAAACCACCCATGGCGCGCACCTGGTAATCGACCCTTGGCAGGCTGTGGCATGAGCAGCCTGCTGGTATTTCCGGGGCAGGGTGCCCAACGCGCGGGCATGCTCCAAGCGTTGCCTGCTCAGGTCCTGGAAGAAGCCAGTGATGCATTGGGCGAAGACGTAAGCCTGCTCGATTCAGCCCAAGCCCTGGCCAACACACGCGCCGTGCAACTCTGCCTGTTGATCACCGGCGTGGCCCACGCCCGCCAATTGCAACACACGCCTGATTACGTGGCGGGCCTGTCCATCGGCGCCTACCCGGCCGCCGTCATCGCCGGTGCGCTGGAATTTGCCGATGCGGTAAGGCTGGTAAGCCTGCGCGGCGAGCTGATGCAAAACGCTTATCCACAAGGCTTTGGCATGACCGCGATCATCGGCCCGCAGTTATCCACAGTCGAAACGCTGCTGGCTGAAATCCATAGCTTGGAAACGCCGGTGTACCTGGCCAACATCAACGCCGACAACCAGACCGTCGTCGCCGGCAGTGACGAAGCCATGCAGCGTGTCGCGCAACGCATCAAAGGCAATGGCGTGGCCAAGCGCCTGGCCGTGAGCGTGCCGTCCCATTGCGTGCTGCTGAACGATCCCGCCGAGGCGCTGGCGCAGGCGTTTGTAACGCTCAAGGCGCCGCGCATCACCTACCTGAGCAGCACCCGCGCGCGGCCTATCCACAACCCCGAGCAACTGCGCGACGACCTGGCTTTCAACATGTGCCGCATCGTCGACTGGCGTGGCACCGTGCAAAGCGCCTACGAGCGCGGCGTGCGCCTGCAAATCGAACTGCCACCTGGCGCGGTACTCACCGGCCTGTCCCGGCGTGTCTTTGAGCAAGGCAGCGTAATCGCCTATGAAGGCGCACGGCTGGACACCTTGCAGGCCCTGCTGCAAGAGGAGGAGCGCCGCCACCGATAAAGCACCACCCAAGGCTTTCGAAGCACAAAAACAACAATTTCGATGAAGCACTTTGAGGACTACAACGATGATTATCTACGGTGTGGCATTGCTGGCGATCTGCATGCTGGCGGGCGTGATCCTGGGCGACATGCTTGGCGTGTTGCTCGGGGTAAAATCCAACGTGGGCGGGGTAGGCATCGCGATGATCCTGCTGATCTGCGCACGCTTATGGATGCAAAAACGCGGCGGCATGACCAAGGATTGCGAAATGGGCGTGGGCTTCTGGGGCGCCATGTACATCCCGGTGGTGGTGGCGATGGCGGCGCAACAAAACGTGGTCACCGCCCTGCACGGCGGCCCGGTTGCAGTACTGGCCGCGATTGGCTCCGTGGTGGTCTGCGGGTGCACCATCGCGCTGATCAGTCGCACGCACAAGGGCGAACCATTGCCCGCCGAAGAGCCGCTGATTGTGCCTGCGGGAGGTCGCTGATATGTGGCCTCTTATTCAGAAAGGGTTGGAAAATAACAGCCTGGTCACCGCCTTTGCCTTCGTGGGCGTGGTGATGTGGATTTCTGTGGTGTTGTCCAAGCGCCTGACGTTCGGGCGCATTCATGGCTCGGCAATCGCCATTGTGATCGGCCTGGTGCTGGCTTGGGTCGGCGGCACCCTGACCGGTGGGCAAAAAGGCTTGGCCGATATGGCGCTGTTCTCCGGTATCGGCTTGATGGGCGGCGCGATGCTGCGTGACTTCGCCATCGTCGCCACCGCGTTTGAAGTGCAAGCCACCGAGGCCCGTAAGGCCGGATTAATCGGCGTGATTGCGCTGCTGCTCGGCACCGTATTGCCATTTATTGTCGGCGCGAGCATGGCCTGGGCGTTTGGTTATCGCGATGCAATCAGCATGACCACCATCGGTGCGGGCGCTGTGACTTACATCGTCGGCCCGGTAACCGGTGCGGCGATCGGCGCGACCTCGGATGTGATGGCGTTGTCGATTGCCACCGGGTTGATCAAGGCGATTCTGGTGATGGTCGGCACGCCCGTGGCGGCGCGCTGGATGGGCCTGGATAACCCACGTTCGGCGATGGTGTTTGGTGGCTTGGCCGGCACCGTGAGCGGGGTGACGGCGGGGCTGGCGGCGACGGATCGGCGTTTGGTGCCGTATGGCGCGTTGACGGCCACGTTTCATACCGGGCTTGGGTGTTTGCTGGGGCCTTCGCTGTTGTACTTCATTGTGCGTGGGATCGTCGGTTAAGCCCGTCATTCAGGTTGATTGTTCTGGCCTATTCGCGAGCAAGCCCGCTCCTACATTTTGACCACATTCTCATGTTAGAGCGCGGTCAAGTGTGGGAGCGGGCTTGCTCGCGAAAGCGGTCTGTCAGGTTGAAACCTGGCGGTTGGCATACATCCGACATTCCGCCAGCAACGCCAGCAAATTCGGATCACGCTCCTTGGCCTTCAAAAACACCACGCCAATATGCTGCTGCAACCGATACCGCGGTTGCAGCGGAATGAGCTTCACACGGTTCTCATACACCGCCGCAATCCGCCCTGGCAGCAACGCATAACCCACACCTGAACTGACCATGCTCAACAGCGTGAAAATGTCGTTCACCTGCATCGCCACTTTCGGCTCGAACCCCGCCTGCTTGAACACCCGGTTGCCGTCCTGATGGGTGGCGAAGCCTTGGGTGAGGGTGATGAAGGTGGCGTCGCGCACATCCGCCAGGTCGATTTGCTGCTCGCGGTCGAAGGGTGAATCGGCCGGTGTGGCGAGGAAGATGTCGTCGGAAAACAGCGCAATCTGTTCGCAGTCGGGGTCGTTGGCGTGGTCGTCGAGGGAGATCAGGATCGCGTCGACTTCCATGTTCTTGAGCTTGTAGAGCAGGTCGAAGTTGGAGCCCAGAATGAGGTCGATGTTGAGTTCGCTGCGCCTGATTTTCAGGCCCATGATCAGCTGCGGCACGGTTTTGACCGTCAGCGAATACAGCGAGCCGAGCTTGAAGCGCTCGGCGGAGAAGCCGGCGGCTTCGCGGGTCAGGCGCACGCTGTCGACCACGTCCGCCACCAGCTTTTGGGCGCGCTCTTCCAGCACATAGGCGCTTTCCAGCGGGGTGAGGTTGCGCCCTTCGTGTTTGAACAACGGGCAGCGCAGCGCATTTTCCAGCGAGTGAATAGCGCGGTGCACGCTGACGTTGCTGGTTTGCAGCTCGGCCGCGGCGCGGGCCAGGTTGCCGGTGCGCATGAACGCCAGGAAGATTTCCAGCTTCTTGAGGGTGAATTCTTCGTCGATCAGCATGGCCGTGGCTCGGGTTCGAATGCCGTCGATTGTGCCCCTAAAACCAGTTCACTCCCAGCCATGCGCTGCACAAGCCCAGCACCACGCCGAGGATGATCAGCCAGATCGCGTTGAGCCGCGTGTAATACACCACGGCGGCGCTGGCCAGGGTCAGCACCAGGCTGGTGGTGTTGTTTTCCAGGCTATTCATCAGGATGTAGCTGGCGGCCAGGATCAGGCCGATGGAGATCGGCAACAAGCTGCGCTTGACCCGCTGAACCCATGGCGTGGTTGTGTGTTTTTCCAGCCAGCCGGCGCCCACGTAGGTGAGCACCGAACAGGGCACCAGCTTGGCCAGCAAGGCGACCAGCGCACCCGGCAGCCCGGCGGCTTGCTGGCCGATAAACACCAGTAACATGCCGTTGGGGCCGGGCAATGCCTGGGACAGGGCGAAGAAGGCGACGAACTGGGCGTCGCTGACCCAGTTCATGTCGTTGACGGAGTAGCGGTGAATGTCACCGATGGCGACCATGTTGCCGCCAATCGACATCAGCGACCACAGTGCGCATTGGAGCATCAGGTGCAGGAGCGTGGCTTGCATCAGCGAGCCACCTTGCGTGTGTCGATAAAGCCCAGTGCCAGCGAGCTGGGGATGCAGATCAGCAGCACCATCCACAGTGGCAGCACCAGGATCGCCATCAGTACAAAGGTCAGCAGGAAGGCCACGTAGTTGGCGACCGTCCTGGGCATGGCCTTGAGCAGGCGCAGGGTCGTGCCGAGGATCAGCCCGGTGGCAATCGGCATCACGGCGCCGAAGACCTGCTGCACCACGTCGAGGGTCCACCACTTGGTATAGGCAAAACCGGCGAGCACGGTGATTATCGAAGGGAACAGGTACAGCCCGCACACGGTCACAACCGCACCCGGCAAACCATGCAGGCGCCGGCCGTAGATGATGCCGACGTTGGCGATATTGGGGCCGGGGAAGAACTGGCCGGTGGTCAGCAGCTCATTGAAGCCCTGCTCGCTGACCCAGCGGCGACGGTCGACCATCATCTGCCGCGCCCAGGGCATCACGCCGCCAAAGCCGAACAGGCCGACCATGGCGAAGTTGTAAAACAGTTGCCATAGGCTGGGTTGCGGCGCGGTGGGTTCAAGCTCGGGCACGGGGATTACCGGTAGGCTGCTTTTATGTGGGAGCTGGCTTGAGTGAATGATCCATCGGCACGGGGTCGTTGGGCAAATGAAGAAATGCGTGTTACCTGCAACAGTGCTTGTAGCGTCAGAATGGACTTGGCACAACCATGTGGTAACGGTTATTCGAGGTGAGTGACACATGTATCACGGGGAACGATTCAACGCCTGGAGCCATTTGGCTGGGGCGGTTGCCGCTTTTATCGGCGCAGTGTGGATGTTGGTGGTGGCGAGCCTGGACGGCAGCCCCTGGAAGATTGTCAGTGTGGCTATTTATGGCTTTACCCTGCTGGTGCTGTACAGCGCGTCCACCGTGTACCACAGCGTGCAGGGGCGACGAAAAGAGATCATGCAGAAGGTCGATCACTTTTCGATCTACTTGCTGATTGCCGGCAGCTACACCCCCTTTTGCCTGGTGACGCTGCGCGGGCCGTGGGGTTGGACGCTGTTCGGGATTGTGTGGGGGCTGGCGGTGGTCGGCATTTTGCAGGAGATCAAGCCGAGGTCTGAGGCGCGGATTCTGTCGATTGTCATCTACGCGGTGATGGGCTGGATTGTGCTGGTGGCGGTCAAGCCATTGATTGCCGCACTGGGCACGGCGGGGTTTGTGTGGCTGGCGTCGGGCGGGGTGCTGTACACCGTCGGCATCATCTTTTTTGCCCTTGAGGATCGCTTGCGCCATTCCCATGGGATCTGGCATTTGTTTGTGATTGGCGGCAGTTTGCTGCACTTTGTGGCGATCATGCACTACGTGCTCTGATCTGTGGGAGCTGGCTTGCCTGCGATAGCGGTTTTAATGTGCCGACGCTATCGCAGGCAAGCCAGCTCCCACATTACAAGCGTTCCAGCAGCTCTCGCGCTCGGTTGCCGAAAATGTCCAACAGGTTCGCCAACATATGCGGCGGCGGCTCATCAGCGCGGGTCAGGGCGTACAGCGTGATCGGCAACGGCGGCGTGAGCGGACGAATGCAGGTGGTCGCCGTTGATGCGCCCAAGGCCGTGAACGGATCGATCACCGTCAACCCGGCACCGGACTCCACCATCGCCCGCGCCAGAGAATAAGTCTGCACGGCAATACTCACCCGTGGCGGTGGATCGACGCTTTCCAGGTAGCTGTCAAGCTTGGCGGCCAACGGGTCGGCACTCGACAAGCCAACCAATGGCGCACCCGTCAGGTCTGCCAAGGGCAGTGGCTTGCTCAACTGCGCATCCGACCAATAACCCTTTGACGCCAACGCCACCAACACCCCATTGGCCAGCACTTGGGTGGTCAGCCCCGGATGGCCGGAGAAGTTGAGCGTCAGCGCCAGGTCAATCTCACGCATCAACAGTTTCTGCACCAGCTCGCGGCTATGGTCGCTGGACAGCTCGCAGGCAATGTCCGGGTAGTCGCGTTTCCATTCCAGAATCGCCGGCGGCAGCAGCGACAGGGCCAGTGCCGGAATCGCACCAATGCGCACCCGTTGGCCCGGCTCGCGGCGCAGGCTCTTGGCCAGGCGCCGCACGCCTTGCAGGCTTTCGGTGACTTTCTCGACTTCGCTTTCCAGCGCCAGCGCTTCCGGCGTGGGCTGCAGCTTGCCGCGTACCCGTAAAAACAGCGCAAAGCCCAGTTGCAACTCGGCGTGCTGCAGCACCTTGGTCACCGCCGGTTGCGAGACGTGCAACAGCTGCGCGGCGCCGCTGACGGAGCCGGTCTGGCGGATGGCCTGGAAGATCTCGATATGACGCAAGCGCATGGCAAGTCCATAACCTTTGTTTATAGGTAACCCATCTTTATTCATTGTCGGCGGCCTGTCACCTGGCCCTAGGCTTAAGGCCAGTCAATTCAACAGCGGGTGGCAGCAATGGCCAAGCGGGTTTGCATCATCGGTGGTGGCGTTATCGGCTTGGCGAGCGCCTATGCCTTGGTGCGTGCGGGCCATGAGGTGACAGTGATCGAAGCGCGGGACAGCCTGGGCAGCGAGACCAGTTTCGCCAATGGCGGGCAACTGTCTTACCGCTATGTCGCGCCGCTCGCCGACAAAGGCGTGCCGCTGCAAGCCATCGGCTGGTTGCTGCGTGGTGACTCGCCGTTAAAGTTGCGCCCTAAACTCGACCCGCAACAATGGCGCTGGATGGCGGCCTTTATCGGCGCCTGCCGTGGCTCGGTGAACACGCGCAATGCCGCGCACCTGCTGCGCCTGGCGTCCTTGAGCCAGGCCACGCTGGAGCAATGGCGCGAAGGCGATCACCTGAATGGCTTCGACTGGCGCCGCAACGGCAAACTGGTGACGTTTCGCAATGCCACCTCCTTTGAACATGCGCGCAGCAAGGTCAGCAATAGCGTGCAGCAGCAAGTGGTGTCCGTGGCCGATTGTGCGCACTTGGAGCCAGCGTTAATGGGCGCCGACTTTCTCGGTGGCATCTACACGCCGAACGAGGAAGTGGCTGACTGTCACGCCTTCTGCCAACGGCTGGCAGCCCGGCTCGAGGCCTCGGGGCGCTGCAGGTTTTTGCTGGGCCGCAAGGTCACCCGCATACGCCACACCGACGGTGCGGTGCAGGCCATCGAGTTGGGTGACGAGGTGATGGCGGTGGATCAACTGGTGCTCGCAGCCGGGCATCGCAGCGCCGAGCTGGGTTTGCCTGGGTTGTCGTTGCCACTGTATCCGCTCAAGGGCTACAGCCTGAACGTACCGATTGGCGCGCACCACCAGGCGCCGAACGTGAGTGTCACCGACTATGACCGCAAGATCGTGTATGCGCGCATCGGCGAGCAACTGCGGGTCGCGGCCATGGTGGATATCGTCGGCTTTGATGCGCGCCTTGAGCCCAAACGCCTGGCCTTGATGAAACGCCAGGCCATGGAGACATTCCCAACGGCCGGCGATTACAGCCAAGCCGTCGAATGGGCCGGCATGCGCCCGGCGACACCCACCGGCGTGCCGCTGATCGGCGCCAGCGCCTATCGCAACCTGTGGCTGAACCTCGGCCACGGCGCGCTGGGTTTTACCCTGGCCTGCGGCAGCGGCCAATTGCTGGCCGAACTGATCAGCGAGCACGCACCTTCCATCGATATGCAGGGCCTCACGCCCCGCGCTGCATAATTGGACTCACACCCACCAACGGAGAATAACAATGAAAAAAATCCTGTTGACCGGCTGCACCCTGGGGCTGTTGTTTGGCGCACAGGTTCAGGCCAATGAAGCCGCGCTGGACGGCACCTTGAGCAAGATCGCGAATGCCAAGTCGATCACCTTGGGGTATCGCGATGCCTCGGTGCCGTTTTCCTATGTGGGCGATAGCAGCGGCAAGCCCATGGGCTATTCGGTGGAGTTGGCGAACAGGATCGTCGAGCGCATCCAGCAGAAAACCGGTTTGGCGGACCTCAACGTGAAGTACAACCTGGTGACCTCTCAAACCCGTATTCCGCTGGTGCAGAACGGTACCGTGGATCTGGAGTGCGGCTCCACGGGCGTGACGGCCGAGCGGCAGAAGCAGGTGGCGTTTTCCTATGGGTTTATCTATGTGAAGGGCCAGTTGCTGACCGCCAAGGACAGTGGCATCCAGGGCTTTGAAGACCTCAAGGGCAAGAACGTGGTGACCACGGCCGGCACCACCAATGAGCGCTTTCTGAAGAGCTACAACGCCGAGCACAAAGCCAATATGTTTGTGATCAGCGCCAAGGACCATGGCGAAGCGTTCAAGATGCTCGAGACCGGCCGCGCAGTGGCGTTCTACATGGATGACGCATTGCTCTACGGCGAGCGCGCCAAGGCCCGAGACCCGCACCACTGGGTGGTGGTGGGCAAGGAGCAATCGCGGGAGATTTACAGCTGCATGCTGCGCAAGGACGACCCGCAGTTCCTCGCCGTGGTCAACGAAACGCTCGCGGACCTGTACCGCTCCGGGGAGATCAACGGGATTTACCAGCGCTGGTTTGAACAGCCGATTCCGCCCAAGGGCTTGAACCTTGAGTTCCCCATGACCCGCGAGTTGAAGGCGATTATTGCCAGGCCAGTGAGTGACCCGGTGGAATAGCGAAGTGTTAACCCGATTACTGTGGGAGCTGGCTTGCCTGCGATAGCGGTGTTGAATGTGCCGACGCTATCGCAGGCAAGCCAGCTCCCACATTCGATTGGGTGTGTAATTAGAAGTCGCCCCACAGTTGCTGGGCCACGCTCAATGCCACGACTGGCGCGGTTTCGGTGCGCAGCACTCGCGGGCCGAGGCGGGCGGCGTGGAAGCCGGCGCCTTGGGCCGCTTGCACTTCAGTGTCGGTCAAGCCACCTTCCGGCCCGATCAGGAACGCCAGGCTCGATGGCTTGGCGTGGCTGACCATCGGCTCAGCTACCGGGTGCAGCACCAGCTTCAAATCCGCCTCGGCTTGCTTCAACCAGTCGGCCAGTAACAGCGGCGGGTGAATCACCGGCACCGTCGAACGCCCGCATTGCTCGCAGGCGCTGATCGCCACCTGGCGCCAGTGCAGCAAGCGTTTGTCAGCGCGTTCGTCCTTGAGGCGCACTTCACAGCGGTCGCTGAAGATCGGTGTGATTGCATTCACACCCAGCTCGGTGGCTTTCTGAATCGCCCAATCCATACGCTCGCCCCGCGACAGGCCTTGGCCGAGGTGGATGTGCAGCGGTGATTCGGTCTGGCCCGCAAAGCTTTCGGTGAGTTGCACGGTGACGCGTTTTTTACCGACCTCCAGCAAGGTGCCGAGAAATTCCTGGCCGGAGCCGTCGAACAATTGCACGGCATCGCCATCGCCCATGCGCAATACGCGGCTGATGTAATGCGCCTGGGCTTCGGGCAATTCATGCTCGCCGATGCTGAGCGGGGTGTCGGTGAAAAAGCGGGACAGTCTCATTTCTGTTCTCTGGAAAAATACAAAACCTGTGGGAGCCGGGCTTGCCCGCGATAGCGGTAGACCCGGCACCCGATCAGTTGAGTGAACTCAATTAACCCGGATCACGAAAGCCTGGGTGGAAGTCCTTCGGCACCGCAACACTGACGTTGCTGTTGGTGGCGATATCGATACCTTCACTGGCCACCTCGGCCAAAAAGTCGATCTGCTCCGGCGTAATCACATACGGCGGCAGGAAATACACCACGCTGCCCAACGGCCGCAACAATGCGCCGCGCTCCAGGGCATGCTCGAACACCTTCAAACCACGGCGTTCCTGCCACGGGTAGGCGGTTTTGGTGGCTTTGTCCTGGACCATCTCGATGGCCAGCACCATGCCGGTCTGGCGTACTTCCGACACGTGCGGATGGTCCACCAAATGCGCGGTGGCGGTGGCCATGCGCTGGGCCAGGGCCTTGTTGTTTTCGATGACGTTGTCTTCTTCGAAAATATCCAGGGTCGCCAGGGCAGCCGCGCATGCCAGCGGGTTGCCGGTGTAGCTGTGGGAATGCAGGAAGGCGCGCAGGGTTGGGTAGTCGTCGTAGAAAGCGTCGTACACATCGTCGGTGGTGACCACAGCGGCCAGCGGCAGGTAACCGCCGGTGAGGGCCTTGGACAGGCACAGGAAGTCCGGGCGGATGCCGGCTTGCTCACAGGCGAACATGCTGCCGGTGCGGCCGAAGCCGACGGCGATTTCGTCGTGGATCAGGTGTACACCATATTTGTCGCAGGCTTCACGCAGCAGCTTGAGGTACACCGGGTGGTACATGCGCATGCCGCCGGCACCCTGGATCAGCGGCTCAACGATCACGGCGGCGACGCTGGCGTGGTTTTCGGCCAGGGTGTGTTCCATGGCCAGGAACATATTGCGTGAGTGCTCTTCCCAGCTCATGCCCTCGGGGCGCAGGTAGCAATCCGGGCTCGGCACCTTGATGGTGTCCAGCAGCAAGGCTTTATAGGTTTCGGTAAACAACGGCACATCGCCCACCGACATCGCGGCGATGGTTTCGCCGTGGTAGCTGTTGGTCAGGGTGACGAAGCGTTTCTTGTTCGGCAGGCCACGGTTGAGCCAGTAGTGAAAGCTCATCTTCAGCGCGACTTCGATGCACGACGAGCCGTTGTCGGCGTAGAAGCAGCGGGTCAAACCCTCGGGCGTCATCGCCACCAGGCGTTCGGACAACTCGATCACCGGCTGATGGCTGAAACCGGCGAGGATCACGTGTTCCAGTTGGTCGACCTGATCCTTGATGCGCTGGTTGATGCGCGGGTTGGCGTGGCCGAACACATTGACCCACCAGGAACTGACGGCATCGAGGTAGCGCTTGCCTTCGAAGTCTTCCAGCCATACGCCTTCACCGCGTTTGATCGGGATAAGCGGCAGTTGCTGGTGGTCTTTCATCTGGGTGCAGGGATGCCACAGCACCGCGAGGTCGCGTTGCATCCACTGGTTATTCAAGCCCATCGGTTATCTCCTCGAAGCGGCCCTGCGCCCGGCGCAGGCGAAACAATCGCGCAAGCCTATGCAATGCCAGGCGGCGTCACAACCCATTACGGATGAATTGGCAGTAAAGGCAGGACGATCTGTCACGTTTCTTAGGGATAGTCCTTAATCCATTGTTAACGTACTGTGCATACTCTCTTGATCGTATTTCTCGATATTTCAAAGCGAAATTTTCCGCTTTAATTCGATAGGTAAATCGCTAGTCTTGGGCACAGCTCTTACGGGATTTGGGACATGCAGCTACGTAATTCATCGGCCCGTTATGGTTGGGTCAGCATTGTTTTGCACTGGGGCGTAGCCTTGGTGGTGTTCGGTTTGTTCGCGCTGGGCCTGTGGATGGTCGGCCTCGACTACTACAGCGCCTGGCGCAAAGACGCGCCCGATCTGCACAAGAGCATTGGCATCACGCTGTTCGCCATCATGCTGGTACGTATCGTCTGGCGCCTTGTCAGCCCGCCGCCACCACCGTTGGCCAGCTACAGCCGAATGACGCGAATTGGCGCTGCGTTTGGCCACGCGTTCCTGTATCTCGGGCTGTTTGCCGTGATGATCGCCGGTTACCTGATTTCCACCGCAGACGGTGTCGGTATTCCGGTGTTTGGCCTGTTTGAAATTCCTGCCGTGGTTTCCGGGCTACCGGACCAGGCAGATAACGCCGGCTTGGTGCATCTGTACCTGGCCTGGGTGTTGGTGGTCTTCGCCGGTTTGCACGGCGTGGCTGCGTTTAAACACCACTTTATCGATCGTGATGCGACCCTTACGCGAATGCTGGGACGCAAAGCCTGATGTTCAACCTCGACTCACAAGGAATAGAAAGCATGTTGAAAAAGACTCTCGCCGCTCTGGCAATCGGTTCCGCACTGCTGTCCGCAGGTTCGGCGATGGCCGCTGACTATGTTGTCGACAAGGAAGGCCAGCACGCCTTCGTTGACTTCAAGATCAGCCACTTGGGCTACAGCTTCATCACCGGTACCTTTAAGGATCTGGACGGCAAGTTCAGCTTTGACGCTGCTAAGCCTGAAGACAGCAAAATCGAGTTCAACGTCCGTACCGCCAGCGTGTTCACTAACCACGCCGAACGTGACAAGCACATCGCCAGCAAAGACTTCCTGGACGTTGGCAAGTTTGCTGATGCCAAGTTCGTCTCCACCAGCGTCAAAACCACCGGTAAAAATGCTGCAGGCCAAGTCACTGCCGACGTAACCGGCGACCTGACCTTCCACGGCGTGACCAAGCCGATCGTGGTCAAGGCTACGTTCCTGGGCGAAGGCAAGGATCCATGGGGCGGCTACCGTGCCGGCTTTGAAGGCACTACCTCCTTCAACCGTCAGGACTTCGGCAAGCAGATGGACCTGGGCCCAGCGTCCAACACTGTTGAGCTGTACGTGACTTTTGAAGGCGTCAAAGCGAAGTAATTATTTCGCTGTTCCAAACGCCAAGCGCCGACCTCAGGGTCGGCGTTTTGCTGTGTATTGTTTAAAGGCTTTCTTGGTAGGTCTTCACTTGGTCCTTGAGCCAGTCATGCAACAAGATCAGTTGCGCCGAAGGCTTGCTGCCGGCGGGCCAGACCAGGTAGTAACGTGACGTGTGCGCCGGCTCAATGTCGGTGAGCCGCACCAGTTCCCCGCGTTGAATCAGCGCATGGGCAATCGAGCGGCGGGTCAGCGCGACGCCGTGCCCGAGCCGCACGGCTTCGAGCATCAACGTGGAATCGGTAAACTCCAGCGGCGCTTGCGGGCGTTGCCCTTCGATACCGGCGGCGCCCAGCCAGATCGGCCAGCTCTCACTGGCATGCAGCAATGGCTGCTCAAGGACGGCTTGCGCCGTGTCCGGCAGCACACCGTGGTTGAAGTCGCGCGCGGCGACCACCAGCAATGAGTCCCCCATCAACGCTTCGCAATGCACATCCGGCCACTGGCCATGGCCGAAGCGAATCGCGCAATCGAGCGGGCCTTGCTCGAAGCTGGCGAACTCCATGCTCGACTCCAGCCGCAAGTGCAGCTCGGGGTGGGCGGCCCTGAAATCATGCAAGCGCGGCAACAACCAATGCATGGCGTAGGAGGGCAGCACCGAAGCGGTCAGCTGTGGGTGCCTGGTTTTAGCCATCAGTTTTTCGGTGATTCCGGCGATCTCGCCCAGCCCCTGCCGGATCTGATAGGCATACACGCGGCCTTCATCCGTCAGCATCAGCGTGCGTTTGCTGCGCATGACCAAGGCGAGGCCCAGGTAATCCTCAAGTGCGCGAATCTGATGGCTGACGGCACTGTGGGTCACGTGCAGCTCAAGGGCGGCCAGGTTTACCTTGCCCAGTCGGGCCAAGGCCTCGAAAGCACGCAGTGCGGCAAGAGGGGGCAGTTTCAATGTGTGAATTCCTTTCACAAGAAAGCCTAATAATAGCCGCTATACGTGAAATGAGCGGGCTACCGATAATGACGGCAAGTTATTTATTCAAATAACACCGTGCTGAAACTGTCGGGAGTTGTGAACCATGATTGAAGAGATTCAAGCGTTTCTGAACGATTACTTTAGTGTGCTGCAAACGCAGGACTTGAATAAGTTCGATCAAGTCTTCCATCGCGGCTGCGTGTTATACAGCGCGCAGAATTCGACGGTGGTCGTGCGACCGTTCGATGAGTACCGGAGCATGGTCCAAGGCCGTAAGTCGCCGCAGGAAGGCGGTTTTCCGCAGCTGGATGAGGTATTGATGATCGACGTGATGTCGCCGGAAATGGCCATCGTCAAAGTGCGTTTGCGCTTGTTCAATAACGTGATGATTGATTACTTGAACCTGATGAAAGTTGACGGCCGCTGGATGATCTTCGCCAAGCTTTTTCATAAGGCCGGTGAAGTGGCTGATCAATAAGCTGCTGACTGGATGCAAAAACGCCCCGACTAATCGGGGCGTTTTTTTAGCGTCGAAAACTCAGCGGTTGCGGGTCAGCAACGCAGGTTTTTCACCACGAGGGCGGCCTGGCAGTTGATCCAACTGCTCAGGTGTCGGGAAGCGATCCGCTTTCGACTCCTTGTGGATGATTTTCGGCGCCGGGCCACCGCGCGGGTTCTGCACGGCGGGTTCCGACAAGCGTGGCTGGTCGTCACGGGCCGGACGGCGGTTGTTGCTGCGCGAGTCTTCACGACGGGCCTGGCCGTCACGAGGTGCGCCATTGCGCGGGCCGTTGCGCTTGGCAGGTGGCGTACCGGTGGTACCGCCGCTGCTGTTGCGTGGGCCATTTTGACGACCGCCCTGTGGCTGGCCGCCACGTGGGGCGCCTGTACCTGCGCCCGCGCCCTGTGCCGGGGCACCTGGGCGGCGGCCACGGCCCTGGGCCGGCTTGGCCTGGGGCACGTAGTCAACGCGGTTACCGAAGTTATCCACATCGTCGTCGAGGAACTCGTCCGGGGCGCGGTCGGCGGCGGCGCGTGGCGGCTGGCTCGGCTGGCGCTGTTCGCGGGCCGGGGTGCCTTCACGGGGCTTTTGCTCACGGGCTGGGCGTTCGCCACGGCCGTTGGTAGGCGCTTTTTCCTTGCCGCCTTTGTCTTTGCCCTTGTCGCGACGGCCACCACCACCACCGCCGCCGTTCGGGCCATCGCCCTTCGGAACGCGTGGGTTGCGTGGGTTACGCACGTCCGGACGCTCACGCGCTTCAGGCTTTTCGGCCTCCACGGCGCTGGAGTCGAAGCCCATCAGGTCGCCGTCGGCGATTTTCTGCTTGGTCATGCGCTCGATGCTTTTGAGCAGTTTTTCTTCGTCCGGAGCAACCAGGGAAATGGCCTCGCCCGAACGACCGGCACGGCCGGTACGGCCGATACGGTGCACGTAATCTTCATCGACGTTCGGCAGTTCGAAGTTGACCACGTGTGGCAATTGGTCGATATCCAGGCCGCGCGCGGCGATATCGGTGGCGACCAGGATACGCACAGTGCCGGCCTTGAAATCGGCGAGGGCTTTGGTGCGCGCGTTCTGGCTCTTGTTACCGTGGATGGCGACGGCGGTGAGGCCGTGTTTGTCCAGGTACTCGGCCAGGCGGTTGGCGCCGTGCTTGGTGCGGGTAAACACCAGCACCTGCTCCCACGCGCCGTGGGTAATCAGGTGCGCCAGCAGCGAGCGCTTGTGGCTGGCGGCCAGGCGGAACACGCGTTGCTCGATGCGCTCGACCGTGGTGTTCGGCGGCGTGACTTCGATGCGTTCCGGGTTGTGCAGCAGCTTGCCGGCCAGGGCGGTGATGTCCTGGGAGAACGTTGCCGAGAACAGCAGGTTCTGACGTTTGGCCGGCAGGCGCGCGAGCACCTTTTTCACGTCATGGACAAAGCCCATGTCGAGCATACGGTCGGCTTCGTCCAGCACGAGGATTTCCACATGGGACAAGTCGACGCTGCCTTGGCCGCACAGGTCGAGCAAACGACCCGGGCAGGCGACCAGCACGTCAACACCACGGGACATGGCCTGAACCTGTGGGTTCATGCCGACGCCGCCGAAGATGCAGGCGCTGACGAACTTCAAGTCGCGGGCATACAGCTTGAAGCTGTCGTGCACCTGGGCGGCGAGTTCGCGGGTGGGGGTCAGGACCAGTACGCGCGGTTGGCGCGGGCCGTGACGCTGGGATTTGTCCGGGTGACCGTTGGGGAACAACCGCTCCAGAATCGGGAGGGCGAAACCACCGGTTTTACCAGTACCTGTCTGCGCCGCAACCATCAGGTCGCGACCTTGCAACACGGCGGGAATGGCCCGCTGTTGCACCGGAGTAGGCTCGGTATAGCCCGCTGCCTCGATGGCGCGGACTAAAGCCTCGGAGAGACCGAGGGAAGCAAAGGACATGAGTAATCCTGTTTTAGTTAGGGCTTGGCCCAAAGGGATAATCTTGCCGGGCGTGAATGGCGCTTAGGGGAGCGCAACCCCGTCCGGTCCTGCTGCGTCTGGCGGGCACTCCACCGGCTCGCGCGGGCTGAAAGCTGCGCAGTAGCTGGGTTAGGTGCCTTTTTCAAGACCTCAGCGGCCGGGCGTGAGCCTGGCGGAAAGGCCGGAGTATAACAGAGCAATCACGGCGCGCCGCTTTCCTGCTGCTCAACGGTGTGTTCCGGGGCTGTATTGGCTTGGATTCCGCCATATTTGGCGCTTAAGGCTGCGTAGGCAGGCTCTTGCTTGAAGCGCTTGAGCTCGGCGGCAAAGCGTTGCACCAGCAGGTCCATGCCGGCGCCACGGCGCACGGCCAAAAATTGCGGCTGACGGCTGACCACCAGCGGCGCCTGGCTGACCTTGCCTTCCAGGCCCATGGCCTTGATCACATGCTGGCCGACTCGACGGTCGGTAATCACCAGATCAATGCGGCCCAACGACAGTTTGCCGAAGTTGGCTTCATGGCTGGGTGCCGGCTCACGGTCGAACAGGGTGGATTCGCTGAAGGCCTCGCCATACAGATAGCCCGGCGACGTGCCGACCGTCAGCCCGCGCAAGTCATCCAGGGTTTGGGCCGGGTGAGGGCGGTCGTTGGCATAGAACAGCACGAACTCGACAGCCGACAACGGTTCGCTGGGATAAAGCAGCAAGGCGTCGCGCTCATGGCTGTGGAAAATATCCAGGGCGCCATCGGCGTGGCCTTGGTCAAGCATGGCCAGGCAACGTTTCCAGGGCAGGAATTGCCATTGCACCTCCACCCCCAGGCGCTGGAACACGATCACCGTGGTTTCGTAATCCAGGCCGCGCATGCTGCCCTTGTCGTCGTACACATAAGGCGCCCAAGGCTCGGTGACAATGCGCAATTTCTCGCCGTAAGCGGTGAAGCTCAGGCAAGCGAAAAGCACGGCGGTCAACAGCTTGAGAATGACAGGCATACCCTGAGGTTACGATGCTCCTGCGCTAAAGAGAAGCTCTGGCACACGCATTCGCGGGCAAGTTGATGTGGCGCATTTAAAACTAAAAAGGCCCTCGTATAAACGAGGGCCTTGGCGTTACCAAGCAAGCCTTAGCGTGGCAGCTTGAGGTTGTTCCAGATGGCCAGGCTGGGTTCACTCTGGTTCAGGGTGTAGAAGTGCAACCCTGGCGCGCCACCTTGCAGCAATTGTTCACACATCTGCGTGATGACCTGCTCACCGAACGCCTGGATGCTCTTGACGTCATCGCCATAAGCTTCCAGTTGCTTGCGCACCCAGCGTGGGATTTCAGCGCCGCAGGCATCGGAGAAGCGCGCCAGCTTACTGTAGTTGGTGATCGGCATGATGCCCGGCACGATAGGGATATTCACACCCATGGCCCGTACACGCTCGACAAAGTAGAAGTAGCTGTCGGCGTTAAAGAAGTACTGGGTGATCGCACTGTCGGCGCCGGCATTGGCCTTGCGCACGAAGTTCTGCAGGTCGTCTTCGAAATTACGCGCCTGTGGGTGCATCTCCGGGTAAGCCGCCACTTCGATATGGAAGTGATCGCCGCTTTCTTCACGGATGAAGCTCACCAGGTCATTGGCGTAGCGCAGCTCACCGCTGGCCATGCCCATGCCGGACGGCAGGTCGCCACGCAGGGCGACGATGCGCTTGATGCCGGCTTGTTTGTATTGGGTCAGCAGGCTGCGCAGTTCGGCCTTGCTGTCGCCCACGCACGACAAGTGCGGAGCGGCGGGAACTTTGACTTCATTTTCGAGCTGCAACACGGTACTGAACGTGCGGTCACGGGTCGAGCCGCCGGCGCCGTAGGTGCAGGAGAAGAAGTCGGGGTTGTAGCTGGCCAACTGCTTGGCAGTCGCCATCAGTTTTTCATGCCCAGCATCGGTCTTGGTCGGGAAGAACTCGAAGCTGTAGCGACGGTCTTGGGACATGGTTAACACCCTTGGAAACTCATAAAACCGCAAGTCATGCACCGATTGAATGTGGGAGCGGGCAAGCCCGCTCCCACAAAAGCCCGCTCTCGCAGAGAGAGCAGGCAGCAGGCATATCAGTAACGGTAAGCGTGCGGCTTGAACGGACCTTCAACGGTCACGCCGATGTAGTCGGCCTGGGTCTTGGTCAGTTGAGTCACCACGCCGCCGAAGCCGCGGACCATTTCCAGGGCCACTTCTTCGTCGAGTTTCTTCGGCAGTACTTCCACGGTCAGGCGCTCGGCTTTCTGGGCGGGCGACAGGTCGGCGTACTTCTGGCCGAACAGGAAGATCTGTGCCAGTACCTGGTTGGCGAACGAGCCGTCCATGATGCGGCTTGGGTGGCCGGTGGCGTTGCCCAGGTTAACCAGGCGGCCTTCAGCCAGCAGGATCAGGTAGTCGTCGTTCTGCGGGTCGAAATCGCCAGCGCCGGTACGGTGAACCTTGTGTACCTGCGGCTTCACTTCTTCCCATGCCCAGTTCTTGCGCATGAAAGCGGTGTCGATTTCATTGTCGAAGTGACCGATGTTGCAGACAACAGCGCGCTTTTTCAGGGCTTTGAGCATGTTTGCGTCGCAAACATTCACGTTGCCGGTGGTGGTCAC
The DNA here is from genome assembly GCF_005938045.2 of Pseudomonas sp. KBS0710. Lineage (GTDB taxonomy): Bacteria > Pseudomonadota > Gammaproteobacteria > Pseudomonadales > Pseudomonadaceae > Aquipseudomonas. Next base: position 6,333,086 of record NZ_VCCF02000001.1, read on the forward strand.
GATCAGGTCGATCTTGCCCAGCAGGGCTTTGTCGATGCTTGCTTCGGTGCCGTCGTTCTGGCCGTTGATGAACGGCGAAACCACTTCGAAACCGTCCATGCACGCTTGCATGGCGCAGATCGGGTCGACTTCGGAGACTTTAACGATCATGCCTTCCTGACGCAGGGACTGGGACGAACCCTTGCCCACGTCGCCGTAGCCGATCACCAGGGCTTGTTTGCCCGACAGCAGGTGGTCGGTGCCGCGCTTGATGGCATCGTTGAGGCTGTGACGGCAGCCGTACTTGTTGTCGTTCTTGCTCTTGGTTACCGAGTCATTGACGTTGATGGCCGGGATTTTCAGCTCGCCCTTGGCCAGCATGTCCAGCAGGCGGTGTACGCCGGTGGTGGTTTCTTCGGTCACACCGTGAACGCGGTCCAGAATCTGCGGGTATTTCTTGTGCAGCAGCTCGGTCAGGTCGCCGCCGTCGTCGAGGATCATGTTGGCATCCCATGGCGCGCCATCTTTAAGGATGGTTTGCTCCAGGCACCACTCGTACTCTTCTTCGGTCTCGCCTTTCCAGGCGTAAACCGCGATACCGGCAGCCGCGATAGCAGCAGCGGCCTGGTCTTGTGTCGAGAAGATGTTGCAGGACGACCAGCGTACTTCGGCACCCAGGGCAACCAGGGTTTCGATCAGCACGGCAGTCTGAATGGTCATGTGGATACAGCCGAGGATCTTCGCGCCTTTGAGCGGCTGCTCAGCGGCGTACTTGCGGCGCAGACCCATCAGGGCTGGCATTTCGGATTCGGCGATAAAGGTTTCGCGACGGCCCCAGGCGGCGAGGGACATGTCGGCGACTTTGTAGTCGGTAAAACCTGCAGGCGTGATTACAGCGCTCATGAAGAGCCTCCATTCGTAGTGTGCGAATGGGCGCCGTTGTGCGTTTAGTATCCAGCTGGCTAACCAGGCCGGACAACGCCCCATCCGAGCCTGACAGGTTGAACCTGCTGCAGCGCCCCTCGGACAGGTGGCGGGAGAACGGTATCAATCGAAGATGACCGTTTTGAAGCGGTGGCGATTATAGCCGTGTGCGCGGCACTTCCCAAGCCTTTCTGTCGGCCGGATGAAGATCGCTGATGGGCGTGATAGACAATGCTTCATAGAGCTTGTGCCCATGCTCTGCCATGATGTTGCCCATCATTTCGCACGACGCTTTGGAGTGACCATGAACTTCCACACCCGCAAATGGGTAAAACCCGAAGACCTCAACCCCAACGGCACCCTGTTCGGCGGCAGCCTGCTGCGCTGGATCGACGAAGAAGCGGCCATCTACGCGATTGTTCAACTGGGCAACCAGCGCGTGGTGACCAAGTACATCTCCGAAATCAACTTCGTCAGTGCCTCGCGCCAGGGCGACATCATCGAGTTGGGCATCACCGCCACCGAGTTCGGCCGCACCTCGATCACCCTGACCTGTGAAGTGCGCAACAAGATCACCCGCAAAAGCATCCTCACCGTAGAGAAAATGGTCTTCGTCAACCTGGGCGAAGACGGTTTGCCGGCGCCGCACGGGCGTACCGAAATCAAGTATGTGAAAGATCAATTCCAGGAAGATGGCATCAGCGAATAACCTGGCGCCGGTTTGATTGTTGACCAAATCATTCCAGCTGGATCTTTCCCGGGCTCTCTCGCCACTCAGGGCTACAACCTGTAGAGAGAGCTGCGAGTATGAAGGTGTCCAATTCGGCAATACAGCTTGCGCCACCAGCGCTTGACGAGGTCGACCCGCCCAGCAAGACGCCTTTGGCCAAAGGTGCGGGCGAGCGGAACCTGAGCATTTATCGTCACAACGATGGGCGTGTGGAGGTCGCACTGGCACCTGCGCCGCCCTCCCATCTGGTACTCAGTGGAGGCGGGGCCAAGGGCATTGCTTTTCCGGGGATGGTGCAAGCGCTGGAAGACGTCAACAAAATGCCGGGCATCAAGGTGATTTCCGGCTCCTCCGCCGGTGCGATTTCCGCAACGTTACTGGCCAGTGGTTTGGACGCCAAAGCCTTCGGTGCGCTGTCGAACAGCATTGACCTGCCCAGCCTGCTGAACAGCAAAAATCCCGTGGCGGCCTGGCTGCAAACTGTCAGCACCGAGCTAGGCAAACTCGCCGGGCGTTTGCCTGGCAAGGCCGGTAATATTTCCCAACTGTTATTGACCATGATGCCGCGCCTGCAAACCGATGCGCAGCCACTGGAAGAGATGCTGCGCAACGAGTCGCGCAAATCGATTCTTGCCCATATCGCCAACACGCCGAGGGCCACCCTGCCCGCAGACCTCATGCAGATCGCCGACCGGCTTCGCGCGGGTGGCGCACCGACGTTCGGTGATCTTGAGAAGTTGAGCCGCCATATCCCGGCAATCAAGCAGCTGAATATCACCGGCACCGGCATGTTCGACGGTCGTCCGCAATTGGTGGTGTTCAATGCCAGCCTGACGCCCGACATGGATATTGCCCGCGCCGCACATATTTCGGGCTCGCTGCCGGTGCTGTTCAAAAGCCCCACCGAACAAGGCCATCGGTTCCAGGCGGCGGCTGACAATACGGCGTTTCAGGATGGCGGACTGCTGCTCAATACGCCTGCGCCCGGTGTCATTGAGCGCTCCTTTGCAGAGAGCCCCTTGGGCCGGGACGAATCGCTGATCGTAAAGTTCGAGTCCGATGAGCCAAAAGAGCCTGCAAAAAGTGGCAGTTTTTTCACTCATCTGGTCGACACATTCACCCGTACCCCGCATACAGCTGCCGCTGCCTTCCAGGACGACCGCCTTAAGGCGTTTGCCGATCAGACAGTCACGTTGCCGCTGAACTCCCACAAAGGCGACTTTCGCGGTGCGCTCAATGGCACTGTCAACTTCACCATGACGCCTGAACAGAAGCTGCACTTGCAGGCCCAGGCCCGTCAGGCAGTGGCATGGCATCTGGAAAAACGTGCAGTCGTGCGCGAGCATCACAGCTTCGCCTTATTGGAAGACGCCGTGCTGGCGATGGATGATCCGGTGCTCGCCAGTGTCCAGGATCAACTTAAGAAGGATCCGGCTGCTGCCGCAGTGCTGTTGTGGCGCCAGAACGCACAACAGGCGTTGACCGCTTTGGACGGCGCAATTGCCGAGGCCAATGAAAGCAGCACGTCACTGGTGATTACGCCAAAAATCGCGGCTGCACTGCGCAACCTGGATGCACTCGCTCGGCGCCCCGAGCATGTCGAGTGGCTGGGCCGGCGCCTTGATGCCGTGAACCAACGCAATTTTCAGCAACTGCTGCAAGTGGCTGCCAAGCAGGCTCCAGACGTGACCTCAGCGCTGGCCAAGGTCATGGTCAGCGCCGTGGCGCACATGCGCAGGCGCGATCTGGCGGTAAAGGCTGAAAACTTTAATCGGGAAGTGATTTTCCCGTCGCTGTACCGCCCTGGCCAGCCGGCGTCCAATGTTGAGCTGTTGCAGCGCGCAGCCCGTGACCTGGCCGACGCAACGTCCCCGGCTGAATTCAACGCGGTACTCGACGGCGTCATCAAACACTATAAGGCGCGTAATAAACCCTGGAGCAAGCCGGGCAGTTCCAGCACCGTAGAGATGGCCAAGGCTTGGCGCATTGCGCTTTAGTCGCCTGGCCACTGAACAGCCACCGTCGCGGCGTGTCGTAGCTACAGGCACCCTTCGGACTCTGGTACATCATGGCCACTCAAGCAGACGGCAAAACCCCCAACCTGTCGCAGGAAGAGCAACAGGACGTCGACAAGAACCAGCCGCCCCGCGCGGCGGTTCTGCACGAAATAATCCGCACCCAGGGCGACCAGGAACTGGAACGCAATGTGGCCGCGTTGTGGTGGTCGGCGTTGGCGGCGGGCCTGACCATGGGCCTGTCGCTGATGGGCATGGGCCTGCTCAACTCGCGTCTGCCGGATGGCGAAGGCTTCAAGGTGATCGCCAGCTTTGGCTATTGCGCGGGCTTTCTCGCGGTCATCCTGGCGCGCCAGCAATTGTTTACCGAAAACACCCTGACCGCCGTGCTGCCGGTGATGAGCAAGCCTACACTTGCCAATGCCGGCCGCCTGTTGCGGTTGTGGACGGTGGTGCTGGTGGGCAACCTGTGCGGCACCTTGCTGGTGGCCTACGTGATGCTGCACCTGCCGATCTTCGACACCAAGACCGACATGGCCTTCCTCGAAATCGGCCGCAAGGTCATGGAAAACGCCCCCGGCCAGATGTTCGCCAAGGGCATTATTTCCGGCTGGATGATCGCCACCATGGTGTGGATGATCCCGTCCATGGAAAGCGCAAAGATGTTCATCATCATCCTGATCACCTACCTGATGGCGCTGGGGGACTTCACCCACATCGTCGTCGGCTCGGCGGAAGTGTCGTACCTGGTGTTTGCCGGCGAACTGCCGTGGAAGGATTTCTGGCTGGTGTTCGCCGGGCCGACCCTGGCGGGCAATATCATCGGCGGCAGTTTTATCTTTGCGTTGATCAGCCATGCGCAGATTCGCAGTGAGAGCAGCTTGCCGGGCAAGCCCGCAGACCCGCGCCATCCCCAGCGGGTGAACAAGGACGAGTAAGCTGATTCGTCATAAATGAATGGCAAAGTCGCTGCGCGGTTTTCCATTCATGAAAGAAGGATCTTTATGCGGACTTTCCCATTTTTGCGGGGACGCAGTTGGTGCACGCTGGTATTGGCGGTGGGCGTTTTCGGCGTGGCGCAGGCTAAGGATGATGCTGCGGATCGCTCCGTGACCATCGAAAAGCATACTCAACGCTATGTGATCAATACCGACGGCAGCTATGTGTTGGATGCCGATAAGGTCGTGCTGATCAACGAGGATCGGGCCATCCGGTCCAGTGCCCAGCAAGCGGTCAGTTACAACCGCTCATTGGATAGCCTGGAGATTGTCGAGGCGTTCACGCTCAAGCCCGATGGGCGCAGGGTAATGGTCACCGCGCCGCAGATCAGGGAACAACAGGAACAAGCCTCGGCCAATGCCCCGATGTTTCAGGATTCGCGGGTCAAGGTGGTGATTTTTCCTGAGGTGGCAGTGGGTGATCGCCTGAGCTTGCGTTACAAGCGAATACGCCACACGGCACTGTTTCCTGGCGAGTTTACCGACTATTCCACGGCGAGCTTGAGCCCCACGCTGGGTTACTCCCTGATCTACGACTTGCCGGCCGACAAGCCCTTGTACGCCGAGGCCCGGGGTTTCAAAGCCTCTACTGCGGCGGGTGCAGTGGGGCGCAAAGTGTACCGATGGGACTATGTGCCGGCCGACAAAACCCGGCCCGAACAAGGCGCGGTGGCCTACACCGACTATGGACAGATCCTCGCTGTTTCGACCTTTGCAACCTACAAAGACCTGGCCAGGGCTTACGAGGCACGTGCCAAGGTTGAGGTCACACCGCACATCACCGAATTGGCGCACACGCTCACTGCCGACCAGCCAACGCCTCGGGCCAAGGCCCTGGCGCTCAGTGATTGGGTGCGCAAGAACATCCGTTATGTGGCGGTTTACATCGACGCCGGCGGCGTCGTGCCGCATTCGGCGCAATCGGTGCTGGCTAACCGTTACGGCGACTGCAAGGACCATGTGGCCCTGCTGGAAGCCATGCTCAAGGCCGTCGGCATCGACAGCTCACCGGTGTTGATCAACGCCGGCAATGCCTATGTTTTGCCCAAGGTGGCGGCGTTACGCGTGCTCAACCATGCGATCACCTATGTGCCGAGCCTGGACCTCTATCTGGACTCCACCGCCAGTTTCATCGCTGCCGGTTACTTGCCACTGCAGGACTTGGACAAGCCGGTGTTGCTGACGCGTACTGGCGAGTTGGCACGTACCCCGGCCACTCAACCGAGCAAGCTATCGAGTGAATTGGTGTTCAAGGTTGACGACAAGGGCGCGGCAGACTTTACGCAAACGTCCCTCGCCGAGGGTTGGCGTACCGAAGCGACGCGGTTTTGGATCAGGTCTCAGCAGCCGGCGGAGCGTGATCAGATGATCCAGAAAATGCTGCGCAGCTCAGGCCAGACGGGCAAAGCCGCACTGCAAACAGATGCGCTGGAAGGTGATGCGTCCGGTTTCAACACCACGTTGGCCGGGTGCACGGAAAACCTCGTCAACGTGCCGGGGCCGATCGGTGTACCGGCACTCAGTCGCCTGGGAAGCAATATTGCCCAGGACGTGCAGGCCCTGTCGGTAGAAAAGGAACGGGTGCAGAACTTCACCTGCTTTGCCGGCGAGAGCGTTGAAAAGGCCCGCTTCGAGTTCCCCGCCTCGTTGACTATTCTGGCGGTGCCCAAGACCGTTTCGCTCAAGGGCGCGGATGTTACCTACGACGCCAGTTATGAGCGCAGCGGCAATACCGTGCTGGTTTCCCGCACGCTTGTCTTTAACTACCCCGAAGCGGTTTGCAGCCCTGAGTGGTTCAAGAGCATGCAGCCGATGGTCGAGGCGATGTTCAACGACCTCAAAAGCCAGATCATCGTGCAGGCCCATTGATCGCAGGCGCCGGCGGCGAAATGAACTCGCCGCCGGCCTCAATCAGTGAGCCTGGGCAGGTGGTGCCGGCTCATCTTTGGTCACATGCTTGACCAGCTTGCCGATGCTCAAACCCTGCAACAGGATCGACGACAGCACCACGATGTAGGTGATGCTCAACAGCAAATCACGTTCCGGGCCCAGCGGCAGGGCCAGCGCCAGTGCTACCGAGACGCCACCGCGCAAACCACCCCAGGTGAGAATGCGGATAGTGCCGCGTGGCACCGTGCGCCAGCGGCGCAGCAACAGAATCGCCGGGGCCACGGTCAGCAGGCGTGAGGCCAGGATCGCCACAGCCAGCAAGCTGGCGGCCAGTACGTGCAGCCAGTTGAACGGCAACAGCAGCAGCTCCATGCCGATCAGGGCAAACAGCAGGGCGTTGAGCATGTCATCGAGCAATTCCCAGAAGCCGTCGAGGTAGCGGCGGGTCATGTCGTTCATCGCCAGCTTGCGCCCCAGGTTGCCGATGATCAGCCCGGCCACCACCATCGCAATCGGCGCCGAGACGTGCAGTTCGGTCGCCATTGCCGAACCGCCGATCACCAACGCCAGGGTCAGCATCACTTCGATCTGGTGTTGCTCGATGCTCTTGATCATCAGGTACACCAGGTAGCCGATCAGCCCGCCGAACACCACGCCGCCAATCGCTTCATGGGCGAACAGCATGGCCGTGGCGCCGACGGTCGGTGTTTCGCCCAGCTGTGCGATACCGAGCAGCACGGTAAACACCACCACCGCCGTGCCGTCGTTGAACAGCGATTCGCCGACGATGGTGGTTTTCAGTGGTTTGGAGGCGTTGGCGGTTCGCAGCACGCCCAACACTGCAATCGGGTCGGTGGGTGAAATCAGTGCGCCGAACAGCAGGCAGTAAAGGAAGCTGACGTGCCAGCCGAACAGGGCAAAGATGTAATACGCCAGGCTGCCGATCACTACGGTGGCGATCAATACGCCGAAGGTTGCCAGCAGGCCGATGGGCCAGCGATAGCTGCGCAGGTCATTGAGGTTGACGTGCAAGGCGCCGGCGAACAGCAGGAACGACAGCATCCAGTTCATCAGCAAATCGCCGAAGTCGATCTGGCCGATCAACTGCTGGATACGTTCTTCGAGGCCTGGGTAGCCGATAACACTCAGGCCTTGCAGGATCAGGGAAAACAGCAGGGCCGTGACCATCACGCCGATGGTGGGCGGCAGGCCGATAAAACGGTAGTTCACATAGGTGAGCAGGGTGGTGAGGCAAATAAAGGCGGCGACAAGTTCAAGCATCCGAGGTCCTTGGAAGTGAGGGAAGGTCGATATTGCTGGGATGGACCGCAGCAGCGGCGGGATGTTTCAAGGCGCCGGCCAAAAGCCTGATAGAACCTTTCGGCGCGCCTCGGTTCATAGCCGGTGAGTGCGATATTGCAGTTATAGTGCTAAAACTCTAATTTCTATTTAAAACAACAAAAGGAATCCATGATGACGGCCGCTTTCTGGTGTGTGTTGATCGCAATTTTCCTGCCTTACCTGTGTACGGGGGTGGCCAAGTTCAGCGGCGGCAAGTTCGGCCCGCGGCACAACCACGACCCGCGTGCCTTCCTGGATACCGTCGAAGGCGTAGCCAAGCGCGCCCATAATGCCCAACTCAACAGCTTTGAAGTGACGCCTGCATTTGCCGCGGCGGTGATCATCGCGCACCTGGCCGGTACGGCGTCGCTGGTGACTATCAATGTGCTGGCGGTGCTGTTTATCACCAGCCGGTTGCTGTACATCATTTGCTACCTGGCCGACTGGGCGATGCTGCGTTCACTGGTATGGGCGGTGGGGATGGCGTTGATTGCGAGTTTCTTTTTTGTGTCCATCTAAAGCCTTGACGTGATCCCCTGTGGGAGCTGGCTCCCACATGTGATCTTCAGCGTTATTCAGGTGCCCGCTGGCGCATCCGGCACATGCGGCAACGCCACGCCCTTGGGCCACAACATCCAGATCTGCCCCTGCTGCTTCATATTCCCCGCCAACTCACCCGCCGCATCACCGGTGCCCCAGAACAAGTCCGCGCGCACTTCACCGGTGATCGCGCCGCCAGTGTCCTGTGCGGCAACGGGCCGTGCGATGGGCGAACCATCGGGTTGGGTGGTCGACAGCCACAGCAGGCTGCCCAGCGGAATCACCTTGCGGTCCACCGCCACGCTGTAACCCGCCGTCAGCGGCACGTTCAGTGAACCACGCGGGCCTTCGTTGCTGTCCGGGCGGGCGCTGAAAAACACGTAGCTGGGGTTGCTCGCCAACAGTTGCGGAATGCGCTCTGGGTTGGCCTTGGCCCAGGCGCTGATGGCGCCCATGGTCACGTCTTCTTTTTTCAGCTCGCCTTGCTCCACCAGCCAGCGGCCGATGGGGCGGTAGGGGTAGCCATTCTGGTCGCCATAACCGACGCGCAGTTGGCGCCCACCGGCCAGTTGAATACGCCCGGAGCCCTGGATCTGCAGGAACTGCAGGTCCATCGGGTTGGTCAGCCAGGCAATCGGCTTGGCGGTGGAACCCTGGCCGTTGATGGTGCTGGCATCGTCATACGGCTTGAGCACGCGGCCCTCGAGGCGGCCGCGCAGGCGCTTGCCTTTGAGTTCCGGGTAGATGCTTTCCAGGTTGACGATGATCAGGTCATCCGGCACGCCGTACACCGGCACATGGGCAGTGGCGGTTTCGGTCAGGCTGCCGGGGTAGACCGGCTCGTAGTAGCCGGTGATCAGGCCATTGGGTGTGTTGTCGGCCGAGCGCAGGCCGAACACATCCAGGCGCTCCTTGAGAAAACCGCGCACGGCAACAGCATCGCCCGGTACGGTGGCGGCAGCGGCACAGGTTGCGCCCCAGACTGGATCAGCCTTGAGGCGCTGGCAGGCACTGCGCCAGGATTCAAACCCGGCCAGCAGGTCGCCGTCGGACACCGCCGGCAGCGCTTCCCACGGAGCACTGACATAGGTGGCGACGGCATGGGGCTTGGCCGCTTCTTCTTTTTTGCCAGCGTCTTTGCCGCCATCACAACCGGCCAACAGTGCAACCATCGGCAGAGCCCACACCATTCGGCGGCTCCAGCGTTTCAAGGTGATATTCATGCACGTAATTCCTGAAGCGGTTGCCTGCGCCGCAGCGCATTCAGGCAACCCTTATTATTAATAGGGCTATTGGTCTTTGCGGGCGGGGCGAGGATACTGGCCGCCGTTTCCCGTGACCTTGAAGCCATCATGACTTTTAAAAAACTGACCGTGGTATTGCTGGCCTGCCTGACCTTGTCCGCCTGCGGCGGTGTCGACCCGAATTCGCCTCTGGGCCAACGCAAGGCCATCTTCAAGCAGATGCTCAAGACCGGCGAAGACCTGGGCGGCATGCTGCGCGGGCGTATCCCGTTCGACGGCGCGAAGTTCGCCGAAGGCGCGGTCAAGCTCGATGCGCTGTCCCACGAACCGTGGAAGCATTTCCCGAGTGTGCGCGAGGAAGATCACACCAGCGCCAAGGACACGGTGTGGCAACAGCAGGCACGCTTCCAGGAGTTGGCCCGAAACCTTGAAGCGGCCACCGGTGAATTGGTGGTCGCAAGCCAGGTGCAGCCCTACAAGGCCAGCAACCTGGGGCCTGCGGTGCAGAAAGTCGAAGATGCCTGCACGGCCTGCCATAAACAGTTTCGCGACCACTGACCGGTTTTATTTGTCGAGTTCTTCGACGGCGTCTTGCAGTTCCTTGCGCGACTGAGCGAGCTTGTCTTTGCGTTTGTTGATCTTGTCGGCATCGCCTTTTTTCATCGCCTTGTCGAGGTCGGCCTGACGGCGGCTGACTTCGTGCTTGGCGTCGAGCACCTTGTTCTCGCGTTCTTTGCGCAATGACGCATCGGTGCAGTTGGCGGTGACTTCACTCAGGGCTTTTTCCAGGCCGGCTTGTTGTGCGCTGTTGCCATGGGCCTTGGCTTGTTCGATTTGTGCGCTGATAGCCTGGCGCTTGGCGGCGCAGCCAGTGAGTTCCGGCACTTCTTCGGCGGCCAGCAGCGGCATGCTCGCCAAGCTTACGGTGGTCAACAAGGCAAGTGGGGCTAGAAATTTCATGTGAGGCTCCAAGGTCGCAATAAGATGGCAGGGTGAATTCTGCCGGGTTAAAAGGTAGCTCGGTTGGGCTTAAAACCCGTCAATTCCGGCCACACGTAATGTTTCAGCTAACGCTTGTACTTGCGGGTCGCGAAAAAAAGCGCTCAATTGCGCCGCGCGGCCCGGGCCAATGCCATCGGTAGTCAGCCAGGCTTGAGTGTCTTTGGCGGCCAGGGCCTGCCAGCCTCCCTCCAGATCGCTACGTGCCGAAGGCGGTACGCCCAGGGCCTTGAGCCATTGTGCAAAGGGCCGTTGTCGCGCGCTTTGCAGGCTGTCGAGCACCCGGGCACGGCGGCGATCTCCGAAGCCGTCAATGTTAGCAAGCTCTGCCGCATCCAGGGTTAACCAATCGAGAATGCCTGCGATTAGACCGGCCTGGATCAATGTGTTCCACGTTTCGCGGCCCATATAGGGCAAGGCCAGTCCTTGGTTGCTGCTCAGCCAGGTCAGGCGCGCGAGCAATTGCTCCTCGCAGCCGGGGTCCAGTTGCCAGCAACTCAAGGCATGGAAGTTGCGCGCATCGGGCACTTGCACCGCCACCCTGGTCTCGTTGCGCAGGATCACTTGCTCCAATCGCGGAATCACTTGCCCGGCAAGGCTGATGGAGACCTGATCGCCGGGACGGATGTCCAGCGCATGCCAGTGCTTCAAGGAGCCGACGCTGACGCGGCGGATTTGCCGATCGTCCAGCCGCACCGGCTCCAGTTCCAGAATAGGGGTGATACGCCCCGTGCGGCCGATCTTGAACTGCACCTTGCGCACCAGCGCCAACGCCTTGGTTACCGGGTACTTCCAGGCCACCGCCCAGTAAGGCGCGCTGGCTTGCCAGCGGTTGGCGGGCGCGTGCAGGGCCTGGTGCAATACCACGCCATCGCTGGCAAAGGGCAGCGGATGGTTGTACCAGTAACGGCGCCAGTGCGCGGCTTCAGTGAGGTTTTGCACGGGGTGGCTGTAGCGACGGCTATCGGTGAAGCCCCAGCGCGCCAGGGTGGCCAGGCGCGTGCTGAAGTCTGCCGGGCCGTCGGGCCAGGCCCACACAAACAGCCCGATCCTGGAGGCCTCGGCCTCACTTAACTGTCGGCGATTCATCAGCCCGGCCACTTTGCTGCGAGCACTGAGCCCGCCGTGTTCGGACTGCACATGATCGTCAAGGCGCCAATAGAGTTCGCCTTGCAGCACCAGGTCGATGGGCTCGGGCAGTTGCTGGACAATGCCCTGGATCTTGCGCGCGGCGGCTGTCCAATCCTGACCGAGCACGCCGTCGCCACGGCTGATGAGCTGGCTCAGGCGGCCTTTGCGATACACCAGCGTCACCGCAACGCCGTCGACCTTGGGTTGCACCCAGACGCCCTGGCGTGTCTTGAGCCATTCACCCACGGCCTGTTCATCCACCAGCTTTTCCAGGCCGGTATGAGCGACTGGATGGGGCTGTGTGCCGCGCGCACCTGCCAGCGGGTTGTCCGCTGTCGACTGTGTTTGCGCAAAACACGCCTGCCACCGCGCCAGGCGCTGTCGGGCCTGGTCGTATAGCTCGTCGCTGACCGGGGACTGACCGAGCCGGTGGTAACTGTCATCCCACAGCTTGATCTGTTCAGCCAGGGTGCCGACCTGTGAGCGGGCCTCTTCGGGGCAGTCTTCGGCCCAGGCCAGAAACGCCAGGGCGCTGAGTACAAGGGCAATCAGTAAACGCATGATGAGCATCCTTGCTCGGAAGGGATGCCCAGCCTAAGTGATCCCGGCGGCCACAAAAAAGCCCCGGCAGGGCGGGGCTTTTTACTGGGTGTTTCCAGTTACCTGAACAGGCCGCCCAAGGCCTTCACGGCACCGTTCTTTTCCATCTTGGTGTCCTGTATTTGTTGCTTGGCATCGACCTTGGCTCGGGATTCAGCCAGTTTGTTACAACCTTTGTTGAGCTGCTCCTGTGCCGCTTTAAAAGCACAGGCAATAAAAAGCCCCGCCGGGCGAACCCGGCGGGGCTTTTGGCGCAACGTGTGCTTACAGGCCGGCGGCCGTGCGCAAGTCGTTGGCGCGGTCGGTTTTTTCCCAGGTGAAGGTGGTGAAGGTGTCGTCGCCGACAGTCTTCTGCGCAGGGGTACGACCGAAGTGGCCGTAGGCTGCGGTGTCCTGGTACATCGGGTGCAGCAGGTCGAGCATCGTGGTGATGGCGTACGGGCGCAGGTCGAAGATCTCACGCACCAGCTTGACGATCTTGTCATCGCTGATCTTGCCGGTGCCGAAGGTATTCAGCGAGATCGACGTAGGCTGGGCCACACCGATAGCGTAGGAAACCTGGATCTCGCAACGCTCGGCCAGGCCGGCCGCGACGATGTTCTTGGCCACATAACGACCGGCGTAGGCCGCCGAGCGGTCAACCTTGGATGGGTCTTTACCCGAGAACGCGCCACCGCCGTGACGGGCCATGCCGCCGTAGCTGTCGACGATGATCTTGCGACCGGTCAGGCCACAGTCGCCCACCGGGCCGCCGATGATGAACTGGCCAGTCGGGTTGATGTGGAACTGGGTGTCTTTGGTCAGCAGCTCGGCAGGCAGCACGTGCTTGACGATCAGTTCCATCACGCCTTCACGCAGGTCGGCGTAGGACACGTCCGGGTTGTGCTGGGTCGACAGTACAACGGCGTCGATACCCACCACTTTGCCGCCTTCGTAACGGCAGGTCACCTGGGACTTGGCGTCCGGGCGCAGCCACGGCAGCACGCCGGATTTACGTGCTTCGGCCTGGCGCTGTACCAACTGGTGCGAGAAGGTGATCGGTGCCGGCATCAGTACGTCGGTTTCGTTGCTGGCGTAGCCGAACATCAGGCCCTGGTCGCCGGCGCCCTGATCTTCTGGCTTGGCGCGGTCCACACCCTGGTTGATGTCGGGGGACTGCTTGCCGATGATGTTCATCACGCCGCAGGTCGCGCCGTCGAAGCCGACGTCGGAGCTGTTGTAGCCAATGTCGGTGATCACATCACGAACGATCTGCTCCAGGTCGACCCAGGCGGTGGTGGTGACTTCACCGGCGATGATCGCCACGCCCGTTTTCACCAGCGTCTCGCACGCCACGCGGGCGAACTTGTCTTCAGCAATGATGGCGTCCAGCACCGCGTCAGAAATCTGGTCGGCGATTTTGTCCGGATGCCCTTCAGACACGGACTCGGAGGTGAAAAGGGAGTATTCGCTCATCTCGATGTTTTCCTGATATTTACCGATGGTGAGTGTCGCCAGTCGGTCGCTGAAAGTGGCGGACCTGGATCTGGAAACCATTACGTAAACCTACATAGAGGCTTTCCCCGGGAACGAGTCCCGCAGCGGTGGCCCAACGGGCCAGATCGTCCTGTTCAAAACCCAACCAGAGATCACCGCAGGCCTCCTTGGCCCAATTCTGGTTGTGGCTGCATAAATCTGTGACCAGCAGGCTGCCGCCCGGTTGCAGCAAATTGGCCATCTGCTTGAGGGCTTCGGCGGGGGCGGCGAAATGGTGCAGGACCATGTTCAGCACCACGCAATCGGCCCGCAGGCTGGTGTCGTTCAACGCGTCGGCCAACTGCAGGCTGACGTTGCCCAGCGCTTCGCGCTCGCACAGCTGGCGCGCCAGTTCAAGCATCGCCGGGCTGTTGTCCAGCGCCGTCACCTGCTTGAAGCGGTGGGCCAGTTCCGGCAGAAAGCCACCGTCGCCGGGGCCGACTTCCAGTGCTGTCGCCTCATCACTGAAGCTCAGCTTGTCCAACAGCGCCAGTACGCTTTCGCGGTATTGGGGCAAACCGGCGATCAGGTCCTGCTGGGCGCGAAACTTCTCGGCCACCCGTGAGAAAAAGTCCTGGCTGGCGGCGGCGCGTTGCCCGTGCACCTGGCTGATGCGCGACTGCACGTCGCTGGGCAGGCCCAAGCTGTCTACCTCGTCGAGCAGGGCGGCGTGCAGCTTGCCGCCGAGCAGCTCGGTGTGGGGCAGGGCGCGGCGATAAAAAATCGCATTGCCTTCGCGGCGCGTAGCCACCAGCTCGGCCTGGGCCAGCACCTTGAGGTGGTGGCTCATGCCGGATTGGCCGATGGCGAAGATCTGCGCCAGTTCCAGCACCCCAAAAGAGTCGTTGGCCAGTGCGCGCAATACGTTCAAGCGCAACGGATCACCAGCGGCCTTGCATAAGGCAGCCAGCTCATCGCCGTCGTCGGGACGCAGGGAGGGCACGGGTAGGTTCATAAGGCCAGCAGTCTAGTGACGGGTGGAAATCCCTGCAAGGCCAATATCAAAAAGTTTTGATATTGGTCGATAATCGGTAGTTATAAGCAGCCGCTATAACCTTTAGACGAACCGGTGGGCTGTTTCTGCAAGCCAATGCCGGGTAAACCGCAGGAAAAACACCTTCAAGTGACTATCTGTCATTGCCCGCAGGCGGTGGCTGAGGGAAAATGCCGGTCCTTTTTTCCGTTTCTTCTACTCAAACCCCAGGAGATCAGCGATGCCCAGCCGTCGTGAGCGTGCCAACGCCATTCGTGCCCTCAGCATGGATGCCGTGCAAAAAGCCAACAGCGGCCATCCCGGTGCCCCGATGGGCATGGCGGATATCGCCGAGGTACTTTGGCGTGACTACCTGAAACACAACCCGAGCAACCCGTCGTTCGCCGACCGTGACCGCTTCGTGCTGTCCAACGGCCACGGCTCGATGCTGATCTATTCGCTGCTGCACCTGACCGGCTACGACGTCACCATCGATGACCTCAAGAGCTTCCGCCAGCTGCACAGCCGCACGCCGGGCCACCCGGAATTCGGCTACACCCCGGGCGTCGAGACCACCACTGGCCCGCTGGGCCAAGGCCTGGCCAACGCCGTGGGTTTTGCCCTGGCTGAAAAAGTACTGGGCGCGCAGTTCAACCGCCCTGGCCACAACATTGTCGACCACCACACCTATGTGTTCCTGGGTGATGGCTGCATGATGGAAGGTATTTCCCACGAAGTCGCTTCCCTGGCCGGTACTCTGGGCCTGGGCAAGCTGATTGCCTTCTACGATGACAACGGCATCTCCATCGACGGCGAAGTCGAAGGCTGGTTCACCGACGACACGCCAAAGCGCTTCGAAGCCTACAACTGGCAGGTGATCCGCAATGTTGACGGCCACGATCCGGAAGAGATCAAGACCGCCATCGACACCGCCCGCAAGAGCGAGCAGCCGACCCTGATCTGCTGCAAGACCATCATCGGTTTCGGCTCGCCGAACAAGCAAGGTAAAGAAGACTGCCACGGCGCCCCACTGGGTGACGCGGAAATCGCCTTGGCTCGCGAAGCGCTGAAGTGGAACCACGGCCCGTTCGAAATCCCGGCTGACATCTACGCCGAGTGGAGCGCCAAGGAAAAAGGCCTGGCCGCCGAAGCCGAGTGGGACCAGCGTTTTGCTGCCTACTCCGCCGAATTCCCGGAATTGGCCAACGAGCTGGTACGCCGCCTCGCCGGTGACCTGCCTGCCGACTTCTCGGAAAAAGCCTCGGCCTACATCGCCGAAGTCGCGGCCAAGGGCGAGACCATCGCCAGCCGTAAAGCCAGCCAGAACACCCTGAATGCCTTTGGCCCATTGCTGCCTGAGATCCTCGGAGGTTCGGCTGACCTGGCCGGTTCCAACCTGACCCTGTGGAAAGGTTGCAAAGGTGTGTCGGCCGAAGACGCCAGCGGCAACTACATGTACTACGGCGTGCGCGAGTTCGGCATGAGCGCCATCATGAACGGCGTGTCCCTGCACGGCGGCCTGGTGCCTTACGGCGCGACCTTCCTGATGTTCATGGAATACGCGCGTAACGCGGTACGTATGGCCGCGCTGATGAAGAAGCGTGTGATCCATGTGTACACCCACGACTCCATCGGCCTGGGCGAAGACGGCCCGACGCACCAGCCGGTCGAGCAACTGACCAGCCTGCGCACCACGCCGAACCTGGATTGCTGGCGCCCAGCCGACGCGGTGGAATCCGCGGTGGCCTGGAAGCACGCTATCGAGCGCAAAGACGGCCCTTCGGCGCTGATCTTCTCGCGTCAGAACCTGCAACACCAAGTGCGTACCGACGCGCAGATCGCCAACATCAGCCGTGGCGGTTATGTGCTCAAAGACTGCATCGGCGAGCCGGAACTGATCCTGATCTCCACCGGTTCCGAAGTCGGCCTGACGGTTCAGGCCTACGACAAGCTGACCGCCCAGGGCCGTAACGTGCGCGTTGTGTCCATGCCGTGCACCAGCCTGTTCGAAGCCCAGGACGCGGACTACAAGCAGTCGGTTCTGCCGTTGCAGGTCAGCGCGCGTATCGCCATCGAAGCGGCGCACGCCGACTACTGGTACAAGTACGTGGGCCTGGAAGGCCGCGTGATCGGCATGACCACCTACGGTGAGTCGGCGCCGGCGCCAGCCTTGTTCGAAGAGTTCGGCTTCACCCTGGAAAACATCCTGGGTCAGGCTGAAGAGCTGCTGGAAGACTAAGGCTGTAGATTGAGGTGGCTGTGCCGGCCTCTTCGCGAGCAAGCCCGCTCCCACACTTGAATGGGTTCACACAGTTGCAATTGTGAACCCGGTCAAATGTGGGAGCGGGCTTGCTCGCGAAGGCGGCGGCACATTCACCCCTTCACCCAAGTTGATCGAGAACCCCATGCCTCAACCGCGTCCCTACAAAGTTGCACTCAACGGCTACGGCCGCATTGGTCGTTGCGTCTTGCGTGCTCTGTTCGAGCGAGGGGCGGCGGCCGGGTTTGAAATTGTGGCGATCAACGATTTGGCCGACATGGCCAGCATCGAATACCTGACACGCTTTGACTCCACTCACGGCCGCTTCCCCGGCGAAGTGCGGGTCGAGGGCGATTGTCTGCATATTAATGGCAACTGCGTGCAGGTCTTGCGCAGTGCCACTCCCGAAGGCATCGACTGGAAAGCACTGGGCGTTGACCTGGTGCTGGAGTGTTCCGGTGTCTATCACACCCGTGCCGATGGCCAGCGTTTTCTCGACGCCGGCGCACCGCGTGTGTTGTTTTCCCAGCCGATGGCCAGCGAGGCGGATGTGGACGCCACCATCGTCTACGGCATCAACCAGGATTGCCTGACCGGCGATGAGCTGCTGGTGTCCAACGCCTCCTGCACCACCAACTGCAGCGTGCCACTCTTGCGCCTGCTGGATCAGGCGATCGGCATCGATTATGTGTCGATCACCACGATTCACTCGGCGATGAACGACCAGCCGGTGATCGACGCCTATCATCATGAAGACCTGCGCCGCACGCGCTCGGCGTTCCAGTCAGTGATTCCGGTGTCTACCGGCCTGGCCCGTGGCATCGAGCGACTGTTGCCGGAACTTGCCGGGCGAATCCAGGCCAAAGCCGTACGGGTGCCGACGGTGAACGTGTCTTGCCTGGACATCACCATGCAAACCGTCAGCGACACTGACGCGACGGAGGTCAACCGGATCCTGCGCGACGCCGCCACCAGCGGCCCGCTCAAAGGCCTTTTGGCCTACACCGAGTTGCCGCACGCCAGTTGTGATTTCAACCATGACCCGCATTCGGCGATTGTCGATGCCAGCCAGACCCGTGTTTCCGGCCCCAGACTGGTGAACATCCTGGCCTGGTTCGACAACGAATGGGGCTTTGCCAACCGCATGCTGGATGTTGCAGGGCACTATCTGCACATCGCTACCAAACAACCTCAACAGTAATTCAGGAACTGCGACCCATGACCGTGTTGAAGATGACCGACCTCGATCTGCAAGGTAAGCGCGTACTGATTCGCGAAGACCTCAACGTCCCAGTCAAGGACGGTGTTGTCACCAGCGATGCGCGAATCCTGGCCTCGCTGCCGACCATCAAGCTGGCCCTGGAAAAAGGCGCGGCCGTGATGGTCTGCTCCCACCTGGGTCGCCCGACCGAAGGTGAGTTCAGCGCCGAAAACAGCCTCAAGCCTGTAGCCGAGTACCTGAGCAAGGCCCTGGGCCGTAACGTGCCGCTGGTAGCCGATTACCTGGGCGGCGTCGACGTGAAACCTGGCGATATCGTGCTGTTCGAAAACGTGCGCTTCAACAAAGGCGAGAAAAAGAACAGCGACGAACTGGCCCAGCAATACGCGGCCCTGTGCGACGTGTTCGTGATGGACGCTTTCGGCACTGCGCACCGCGCCGAAGGCTCGACCCACGGCGTGGCCAAGTTCGCTAAAGTTGCGGCGGCTGGCCCGTTGCTGGCGGCAGAGCTGGATGCATTGGGCAAGGCGCTGGGTGCTCCGGCACAACCGATGGCTGCAATCGTGGCCGGCTCCAAAGTGTCGACCAAGCTGGACGTGCTCAACAGTCTGAGCACCATCTGCAACCAACTGATCGTTGGCGGCGGCATCGCCAACACCTTCCTGGCCGCAGCCGGGCACCCGGTGGGCAAGTCGCTGTACGAGCCAGACCTGCTCGACACGGCCCGCGCCATTGCCGCCAAAGTCAGCGTGCCGCTGCCGGTGGACGTGGTAGTTGCCAAGGAATTCGCCGAAAGCGCCGAAGCCACCGTCAAGCTCATTGCTGACGTGGCGGCTGACGACATGATTCTGGATATCGGCCCACAAACCGCGGCTAACTTTGCGCAACTGCTGAAAGCCTCCCAGACCATTCTGTGGAACGGCCCGGTCGGTGTGTTTGAGTTCGACCAGTTCGGCAACGGCACCAAAGTGCTGGCCAAGGCGATTGCCGAAAGCTCGGCATTCTCCATCGCCGGCGGTGGTGACACCCTGGCCGCCATCGATAAATATGGCGTTGCTGACCAGATCTCCTACATTTCTACCGGTGGCGGCGCATTCCTCGAATTCGTCGAAGGCAAAGTGTTGCCGGCCGTTGAAGTGCTGGAAACCCGAGCCAAAGGTTAAGGCTCGTGATCCGGAAAAGGAGCATTCCCATGATCAAGTCGTTGGCACTGGTGATCGCAGCGGGCCTGTTGGCCGGCTGCGGCAGCACGCCAAGCGCTGCGCCCGAGGCGCAAGCGCCTGGGGCTGCGCCGAAAAAAAGCTGCTACCAGGCCGACTGGCAAGCCGAAACCATGCCGGTGATCAACAAGCGCATCGGCAACGAACGGCTGGAACAATACGACGCCGCGCCCAACGGTCAGGAACAGGGTTGCCCATGACGGGTCTGATCAACTAACCGACAGCAGTGGCGGCCCTGGGGGCCGTCGTTCGAGGAGTGGCAATGAAAGGCGTTTTCGCCCTGGCAGCCCTGGCCTTGTTGGCCGGTTGCAGCAGCATGAACATGTTCAACAAGGCCGCAGAACCGGCAGACAAATGGACCACATGGACCTGCGACAGCAAGGCCGAGGTCAACTGGCGCTTTACCAACCCGGCTCGCTCCGAGGTAGATGTACGCCTTGGCGGTTCGGACCAGGTTTATCGCCTTAAACAAGAGGTTGCCGCCTCGGGCGTGCTGTACAGCGACGGCCAATTGGCGTTTCACACAAAAGGTGAGGAAGGCCTGGTTTACTGGGTTGCCACCGATGATTTAATTGGGCGCGGCTGTAAGGCCCAGTAAGAACACGATCTCAAGATAAATGAGATCAAAATGTGGGAGCTGGCTTGCCTGCGATTGCGGTGGGTCAGCAAAACAGATGTTGTCTGATCTGCCCCCATCGCAGGCAAGCCAGCTCCCACATTGATCCGGTTCCAAAGTCACTCATGTGTAAACCGGACACTGCAATAACGATTCAGCAGCTCAAGCTTAACCCCTTGATCTGCAATAACTTGAATAGCAGCCGCCGCTACGGCAGGCTTGCACGATTAACGACCCTCGACCGGGAGAGACAACACAATGGCACTTATCAGCATGCGTCAAATGCTGGACCACGCAGCCGAGTTCGGCTACGGCGTCCCAGCCTTTAACGTCAACAACCTTGAGCAGATGCGCGCCATCATGGAAGCCGCTGACAAGACCGACTCCCCCGTGATCGTCCAGGCTTCGGCCGGTGCGCGCAAATACGCTGGCGCCCCGTTCCTGCGTCACCTGATCCTCGCCGCTATCGAAGAATTCCCGCACATCCCGGTGTGCATGCACCAGGACCACGGCACCAGCCCTGACGTGTGCCAGCGCTCCATTCAGCTGGGCTTCAGCTCGGTGATGATGGACGGCTCCCTGGGCGAAGACGGCAAGACCCCAACCGACTACGAGTACAACGTACGCGTGACCCAGCAAACCGTGGCCATGGCTCACGCCTGTGGTGTTTCGGTTGAAGGCGAGCTGGGCTGCCTGGGTTCCCTGGAAACCGGTATGGCCGGCGAAGAAGACGGCATCGGCGCCGAAGGCGTGCTGGATCACAGCCAGATGCTGACCGACCCGGAAGAAGCCGCTGACTTCGTGAAAAAGACCCAAGTTGACGCCCTGGCCATCGCCATCGGCACCAGCCACGGCGCCTATAAGTTCACCAAGCCACCGACCGGCGACGTGCTGGCCATCGACCGCATCAAGGAAATCCACAAGCGCATCCCTAACACCCACCTGGTGATGCACGGTTCTTCCTCGGTACCGCAAGAGTGGCTGGCGATCATCAACCAGTACGGCGGCGACATCAAAGAAACCTACGGCGTGCCGGTTGAAGAAATCGTCGAAGGCATCAAGTACGGCGTGCGCAAGGTCAACATCGACACCGACCTGCGTTTGGCATCCACCGGCGCAATGCGTCGCCTGATGGCCACCAACCCGAGCGAATTTGACCCCCGTAAATTCTTCGGCGCCACCGTAACGGCCATGCGTGATGTGTGTATCGCTCGCTACGAAGCGTTTGGTACTGCCGGTAATGCTTCGAAGATCAAACCGATCTCGTTGGAAGCCATGTACCAGCGTTACCTCAAAGGTGAATTGAACGCCAAGGTGAACTAAGCGTTAGTATGTTACCTATATTGAAAAAACCCGCTACCACGCGGGTTTTTTCATAGTGATCTGCAGGTAGGTTTCGATTGTTTAAAAGGCCCAGAGCTTAGTTGGATTTTGTGAGCTCCATAGTCCCGGCAGAGTTATTAACCCAAAAATTTCCGGTAAGTTTTTGGAAGGGTGTGCTCTCGGTTACTACATTTGAAACCAGTGAAAACCTATAGGCTATCTTTGCTCCGGGTGCGCCTTCCAAGATGAAGCTCGCAGGTCCGCCTTTTTCAGCGTTGGCGAATTTATATGTTCCTGTCAGCGAATAAGCATCTTTGCCGTCATGAAAGTCAGCCGTTATAGCTCCACTGCTGCTGTTAGCCGTGGTAATAGTTAGTTGTTTGGACCCCGTGGCGCTTCCTCCGATATAGGTACCCATTGGGTTAGGCATTGTCATGGCTTCGTTCCTCGTATGGTGGTGACTGCAAAAGTAATGAAAACTTAAAATAACGCGCGCTGCACTTCAGGGGACCTGTGACAATTGACAGTTATTTAGAGGATTTAGAACTAAGTATTCAGCGAAAATGACATAAGGCCAGTTGAGGGTTCGCACGTTATCGCCACACTATTCAGACCGCACTCGGCGAAGTCCGGCAGGCCGGTTTCGGTGCATGGGGTGTAGCGGCACAGTGGTAGTGGTTGGGAGGCAAAGAGATAAAAGGGCTGGGTTTATTGAAAATGGTAAGCGTGCAATCTGTAATTAAGGAGTGATTTCCAGGTTTCCAACAATAAACGACCAGCTAGGTGAGTAGGTTTTTTGGGAAGCGGGAATGCATACAGTAATCGAGAAAGTGTTAGGTGATGAGAAAGAAGCAGGCAAAGGAATTGCTGGGCTGACAAAAAGTGTTTTTTCTTCCAGTGAGCGGTTGTTGAGGTCTTTGGTGGTAACGGTGCAAGGAAACTGGCTGAGATAGTAGAAGCTGACCTTTGAAAAGGGGATGGCCGTATTGTCATCTTTCGATTTGGCTAGCGTAAATGTAATCAGAGAATCAGCGTGGCTGACAGCCGTGGGATGGTAATCCACGCACAATACGTTGCCGTCGAGTTTTCCTTTGAACTGTGCTGATGTCTGCGTCCAAAACTCCCTGGCCGCTCTAATGCTTCCTGTGTTGGCACTGTTGTAATAAATGTGAATGTTGTTGTAGGTTATATGTCTCCAGTGCATCTCGAACGTTTGCCCAATAAGATCTCCAAAGTGTTCTTTTATCCCTGGCACTACTTTGAAATTCCATGAGGTTGCTCCTGGCGGAGGGTTGACGGCAGGATCGTTGACTGATTCGGTAAAGGTGACAACCGTCGTGCCTGCGGGCAAGCCAATTAAAGTTGTGGTCCATTTCCCTCCGGAGTCTATGAGTACAGTGGGCGTTGTGGGCACCTGCACGACACCGTTAGTCATTACGCTGATAGTGAGTGTGACGCCGGGAAAACCCGTGCCGGTTAAGTCAGTGCTGCCACCTGCGACAATTCCATTTTTTGGAATATTGTTCCCTGCGCTATCTTTGATGGTTGTGATTTTTGGCGGGATAGAGCTGGGCATAATACGGGTCCTTATTGGGTGAGTAAAACCGTATCTAGCGAAGGATAGTTGCCAGCGGCGAGCTTGATTTGTGATGGGCGTTTTTATGGCCCTGGAGTTAACTCGACCTCTCCAATCATTGCAGACCACCCCAGTGTAGTAGCGGCATTAACGGGTACCGAATGTATTTCTATCGTGGCTATGCCAGGTGCGGTCAACGTGACGGGTAAAGGCGTTGTGTGGGCAATGGGCAGCGTTTTTTGATCCAGTATCTTCGAGTTGTTATCTCTCGCATACACGGTGCAATCGACGCTCGATGTATATTTAAAAGTGGCTTTGGAAAGTGGCGTACAGGTGTTGCTGTTAGGGTCACGTAAATAGAGGGTTAGAATGGCCTCGCCGCCCATGGGCGTCTCGGGGTAGTGGCTCATGCAAAAAACATTTCCCTTTGGCTCTCCTACGCCATTTTGGATCACTTGGCCAGCGGGCACGCTGTAGGCCCACACCAATCTTGAAGGCATAAAACGGCCTTTGTTGGCGCCTTGGTAATGAATGCCGATATCACGGTCAGTACACGTTCTCGAATGATTTTCAAAAAAAATGCCGTTCAAACCTTCAAAGTTTTCTAACACAGCCGACTGTGCAGGTGGTGTGACTGTAAAGCTCCATGAGACTGTTCCTGGCGGCGGTGCGGTGACTGAGTTTGTGGGGTCTTCGGTAAATGCGACGACCGTCATGCCGGCTGGTAAACCTGTCAGAGTGGCTGTCCATGTCGCATTGGCGCTTACCAGGACGCTGGCAGTTGAAGGCGTCTGCGCAGTGCCGCCCGTTGTGACACTGATATTGAGTGTTATCCCTGGAAAGCCTAAGCCGCTGAGAGTAATGCTGCCGTCTGTAACGGTGCCCTTATTGTTGGGGAGATTATTTCCCGCGGAGTCTTTAGCGGCTGTAATAGTGGGGGCGAGAGGGCTGGGCATGATGGACGTCCTTTTTAAGGTTCAGTAGGTCACGACGTTTTATTCAGGATGTTGGGACATTGATTGTTTTTTGTGGCCGATGCACCTGTGAAAAATGACAGTTTTTTAGTGTGTTTGGCTACTGTTGATATTCGAATTCCTTATGAGTGGCAGGTCCATTAGTTACATTTTTATTTGTTCGGACGCGAGCAATTTGTCATAGGCGAGACATTAAAAAGCCCGCAGCGATGCGGGCTTTTTGTCGCCGGGATCTGATCAGGCGGCGGTATCCAAGCCTCGGTGCTCGATGACGCGGAACACGTCGCTCACGTCCTGCACCAGGATACGTGCGGTATTGGCCACGTTATTCAGGTCGCGCTCGGCGAAGTCCGGCAGGCTGGAGCAGGCCATCAGGTTGAGGTGTTCGAGGGCGGCGTTGAGGCGTTCGCGCAGGCAGGCGTGGAGGTCGGGCAGTGGGGCGGCGCTGTCGATCAAGAGCACGGGTGATTCGGTGGCGGACTCGGTGCAGGGGTAGAAGCGGCGGGGCGGTAGTTGTTCAGTCATGGCAAATATTCCTCGTATCTAGAAGGACTACCGCCGATCGCTGCGAAACGAATGGGTGGTAGCTGTGTGCGGGTTCGCAGACCGAGGATACGAGGAACCCGGCAGACCCGAAGGTCTCCCACACACAGCCACCATAAAGTTAACGTCGGGCGCAGAAGCGCTCCTCGTTGCATTCATGATGCTCGGTTACACACGTATCGTTAGGGCTGCGAAACCCTGTCGCTGTTCTCAGCGACGGGGCGAACTATAAGCGGCGATCTGTCTGCCCGCAACGGTCGTGTAGGACCAACCTCGATCTCCAAATCGATGGAGATCCAATGTGGGAGTCGGGCTTGCCCGCGATGGCGGTGTGTCTGGCACTGCTGATGTTGGCTGATACACCGCCATCGCGGGCAAGCCCGGCTCCCACAGGGTTCGGTGGTGAGTTTAAATTGTTGGATTAATCCGAGAATAGTCTTTGTGTCTGTCGGAGTTTGCCTACGAATAGTGGCGACTCAAAAGTTGTTTGCAATCGGAAGTGTCCTGAAACCAGTCAGTAGATT
The DNA here is from genome assembly GCF_005938045.2 of Pseudomonas sp. KBS0710. Classification (GTDB taxonomy): domain Bacteria; phylum Pseudomonadota; class Gammaproteobacteria; order Pseudomonadales; family Pseudomonadaceae; genus Aquipseudomonas. The sequence goes on from NZ_VCCF02000001.1 coordinate 6,358,220, forward strand.
TCCCTGTGTCTTTATAGGTTTTCTGTTTTATTTGTACGCCATTAAAAGTGCGCTTTTATCCGTCCCGAATCATTTAAGGTTGCCCTGTAAATCTATTCAATGAAGGAGAATTGATAATGGGCTTTATTAAAACTACCGGCGTGATCATGGCGTTGATGGCAGCAGGGTCTTTCGCTTACGCGGAGGGTCGAATATTTACCGCCACCATTAACGGTATTGGGCAAGTCATTGCGCAGTCGCCTAAGTGGGTGAAAACAGTAAAATGGACTGCTCAGCCTGATTATTTTTCAGAGTATAAAGTCAGATTCCTGCCCGGCGTGTTTAAAATGCCGCCACGATTCTGCACGGTGTCGGTCACCGATGTGAGCTCCAACGAACATATCTTCTATGGTCATGCCAAGTTGGGCAGTGTCCCGGCCATAAACTACGTTAACGTATTAACACTCAAAGTCGGCGATAACAAACCCGCCGGCGATTCATCGATGGGCTTTATGTTGATGTGCGTTGAATAAACCTTCTAAGAAGCCCCGCTGTTAACGGGGCTTCTTTTGCGCGCTACTCGTGATCAATGTCCAACTTGGCAAACGTCACCCGCGCGCCTTCCTTGCTGTCGCCGCTGTTGTCCTGCACGTACACCCCTGCCTTGAAGTACAGCGGTTTCGCACCCCACGCGGCGCCTATGCGCTCGTTCCATTGGCCGTCTGCGGCAGATACGTTGAGCAAGCCGGCCTTATTGAGGTTGATCACATAGGTGAAGCTCTTCTCCAATGGCACGTTACTGGCGACGGTAATCACACGCCCCTCACCATCATCCGGGCGCATGCGCACCTTGGCGACGATGTTGCCGGTCTGGGTTTTTTCCTTGAATTGGTACTCCAGTTTGATCAGCGGTTTCTGGCTGTCATACGCGTGGATCTGGCCGATGACCACTTTGCCGCTGGAGGGCACCTGGTTGACCGCCACGGTGGCGCGCAGGAAGTTGTTGGCCTCGTTGTAAGTCCAGTTGCGCAGGCGCCCATCGGCGTAGGTTTCGCGTAACTCGCTGCGTGGGTAGATGGCGTTTTCGGTGCGGGTGCCGGTCACGGGTGTCCAGAATTGCACGTTGCTGCCTTCGGCCTGGAAGTACTGGTCTTTGAAGCCGCTCAGCAGCTTGGGGGTGTCGATGGTCGTGGGCGGGGAGCCGACCGGAATGCTCAGGTTCCAGGTGGAAAGGTCGATCATGGTGTTGGCCTTTTACAGAGGGGTGAAGGCTTTAGCCCGAGGGCTGCACAGGTTCTTTATAGGCGGTGGTTGTCCGGTTGTTAAACAGTTTGTGGCAAATTATTGGCGTCAGCTAAATGCCAAAAAGCCATGTTTCCCACAGGCCGTGGGCTGTAGGGCTTGACCGTTAGTCGGCTTCCTGAGCTTTGGCGCAATGATGGCACCCACGTCACTTCTGCTTTTTTTAAAGCGGGGCTAGAGTGAGCCCTCAGTGTTTGTCCGGTTTTTGTAGCAGAAGTGACCGGTGCAGCCCCTCAAGGAAGAGACGTAGCATGGATTGCGCTCCACACCACGGCGATGGCAGTTCGGTTCTTTTGGTAGTCGATGACTACCCGGAGAACCTCATCAGCATGCGTGCGCTTTTGCAGCGTGAAGACTGGCACGTGATTACGGCCGCTTCCGGGTTGGAAGCCTTGGAGTTGCTACTTGTCCATGAGGTCGACCTGGTGTTGCTGGACGTGCGCATGCCCGGCATGGATGGCTTTGAAGTCGCGCGCCTGATGCGCGGCAGCCAGCGCACGCGCATGACGCCGATTATCTTCCTCACCGCCCACGCTCAATCGTCCGCCGCCGTGCAGGAAGGCTATGCCAGCGGTGCGATCGACTATCTGTTCAAACCCTTTGACCCGCAGGTCCTAAAGCCCAAGGTCCAGGCTCTGCTGGAGCACCAGCGCAATCGCCGTGCCTTGCAGCGCCTGAGCCACGACTTGGAGCAGGCGCGTGCCTTTAACGCCTCGGTGCTCGACAACGCCGCCGAAGGCTTGTTGGTGGTGGGCGAGGGAAGTGTGATCGAGTACGCCAACCCGGCTATTTCACGCTTGCTGAACGCCACGATGGCCGAGTTGCAGGGCGAGAGCTTCTTAAGCTTCCTGCAAAAGCCCCATGTGCCCGCGTGGTTGAGTTTCCCGATGTACGAGGCCTACCGCCGGGGCGAAACGTGGCGCCAGCACGACGCGATTTTGCGCACCGGTCGTGGCCAGCAGGTGCCGGTGGCGTTGTCCTGCGCGCCGCTGCCCGCCGAGCAGAAGGCCATGGTGGTGACCGTGCTGGACATGTCCGAGGTGCGCCACCTGCATCAGCAACTGGAGTTCCAGGCGGTGACCGATCCGCTGACCGGGCTGTTGAACCGACGCGGCTTTCACCAGGCGGTGGAGAACACCTTGCTGCGCAGCGAGCGTAACGAGCAGTCGCTGGTATTGCTGTACCTGGACCTGGACGGTTTCAAGCGGGTCAACGACTCGTTGGGCCACGACGCCGGTGACCGCGTGCTGCGCTGGGTCTCGGAGCAGATGCAGGCCTGCCTGCGCTCCTACGACATTCTCGGGCGTATGGGCGGGGATGAGTTCACCGCGTTGCTGGAGCTGGAGTTCCCGGAGCAGGCCGCCAAGATTTCGGAAAAACTGATCGAACGGGTGTCTGTGTGCCAGCAAGTCGACGGGTTGGAGGTGATGCTCGGTGTCAGCATCGGCATCGCCACATTCCCGGACTGCGGTTCTGACCTGAGTGGCCTGTTGCGTGCGGCGGATATCGCCATGTACGAAGCCAAGCGCGCGGGGCGTCAGCAATATCGCTATTACGATCAGGAAATGAACGGCCGTGCCCGTTCGCGGCTGATGCTGGAAGACAGCGTGCGCACCGCGATTCAAAACAAGGATTTCACCCTGGTCTACCAGCCCCAGGTCTCGCTGGAAGACGGGCGCTTGCGTGGCGTCGAAGCGCTGTTGCGCTGGCAGCACCCCAGCGTCGGCGATGTGCCGCCGGGCTTGTTCTTGCCGCTGCTGGAAGAGGCGCGTCTGATCAGCCAGTTGAGCGCCTGGATCTACCAGCAAGTCGCCGAGCAGCGCCAAGCCTGGCAAGCCACCTTCGATGAAGAGCTGGTGCTGAGCGTGAGCTTGAGTGCCAGCCAGTTCAATATGCCCAACCTTGCCAGCCAACTGCAGCAGGTACTCGAGCGGCATGGGTTACAGGGGCGCCAGCTGGAGGTGGAAATCAGCGAAGACAGCCTGATGAGTAACCTTGAAGAGACCCATAAGCAGCTCAAGTTATTGCGCCAGATCGGCGTGCGCACTGCCTTGGATGACTTCGGCCTGGGCCAATGCTCCCTGGCCCATCTGCGGGACCTGGAGTTCGATACGCTCAAGCTCGACCCGCAACTGGTGGCGCGCCTGCCAGGCTCGGTACGGGACGCGGCGATGGCGCGCAGTATCATTCAGTTGTGCGCACATTTTGAGGTGTTAGTGATCGCCGAGGGCGTGGAAACCCTCGAGCAGTCAACGTGGCTCAAGGCCAACGGCTGCGCCTATATTCAGGGGCCGTTGGCGGCCCAACCGCTGGTGGCGGAGGAAGTGGCTGCCTGGTCTCACCCTCGTCTGCTGTGAATTCGCTACACTGGCGGCCTTCAAACCCTGTCGCAGAACCCCATGACCGCGTTGAAATACCTCCAGGCCTACCCCGCAGCGCTCCAGGAGCAAGTGCGCCAATTGATCGCCAAGGACCAGTTGGGCGCCTACCTGGAGCAACGCTACCCCGAACGCCACGGCGTGCAGAGCGACAAGGCGTTATACAGCTATGCCTTGGCGCTCAAGCAGGAACACCTGCGTAACGCGCCGGCCATCGACAAAGTGCTGTTCGACAACCGCCTGGACCTCACCCACCGCGCCCTGGGCCTGCACACCACGATTTCACGGGTGCAGGGCGGTAATCTCAAAGCCAAGAAAGAGATCCGTATTGCGGCGCTGTTCAAGGAAGCCGCGCCGGAGTTTCTGCGCATGATCGTGGTGCACGAGCTGGCGCACTTCAAGGAATCGGACCACAACAAGGCGTTCTATAAACTCTGTGAGTACATGATGCCGGGCTACCATCAGGTGGAATTCGACCTGCGGGTGTACCTCACGTATCGCGACTTGCAGGGCAAGCCCTAACTTCACAAGGCGTTCGAGCATGGATGTGAGCAAGACCAAAAGCAGTTTCTACCGCCGCCTGTATGTGGCCTACCTGATCGACAGCGGCCAGGCCAGCAGCGTGCCGGCACTCACCGACGCCACCGGCATGCCACGGCGCACGGCGCAGGACACGATTGCGGCGTTGGCTGATCTGGATATCGTGTGTGAATTCGAGCAGGAGGATGGTGCGCGCAACCATGCCGGGCGTTATCGGATTCGTAGCTGGGGCGCGATTGAGCGGCGCTGGATCGAGGCGAACCTTGCGGCAATCAAGCAGGTGTTGGGTTATCCCTGAGCAGGGTGCCCAGCAGGTCTGGCCTCATCGCAGGCAAGCCAGCTCCCACACTTGAAGTGTTCGCAAATCAAAATGTGGGAGCTGGCTTGCCTGCGATGGCGTCCTTACTGGCGCCGCATACCAATATGGGGAATGTCATCCTCCAGGTATTCCTCACCCGCCACCTCAAACCCATACCGCCCGTAATACCCCTGCAAATGCGCCTGGGCTGACAGATAAATCGGCGTCTGCGGCCAGATGTCTTCAATGCGCTTGAGGGCTTCTTCCATCATCTGGTGCCCCAACCCGCTACCGCGTGCCACCGGCGCGACGATTACCCGGCCAATTACCACATCGCCGCCCTGTGATTCCGGGTCCAGCAGGCGCAGGTAAGCCACCAGCACGTCATCCTTCCAGGCCATCAAGTGGTGGGTATCGCCGGAAAGATCCTGCCCGTCGAGGTCTTGATAAACGCATTTTTGCTCGACGACGAACACCTCATTGCGCAAACGCATAATGGCGTACAGCTGCTCTTTGCCGAGGTCTTCGTGATGTTTGCAGACCCATTCAACCGTCATGGCGTTTTCCCTTATTAATGTCTGTGGCCGATAGTAAGCGCCGCCGCCTGTCCTGTCTAAATTGAGCATTTTTGTGAATGGCGTCAATTTGCCATCATTCAGTCCGATCGCCACCGGCTTCTTTGTGTAATCTGCAATGCAGGCTCATTGATGAGCTACTGTTATCAGGCCAATGCCTGCCCGCCAAGGACTTTGAGCATGCCGCGATTTTCTCGTGCCGTTGCTTTGATAGGAGTGCTGTTGCTGGCCCAGCCGGCGGTGGCGCAGCGCCTGCGCCTGGTAGCGGATGCTTGGCCACCCTTTACCGATTCCACTTTGATCAACGGCGGCCTGGCCACCGATATCGTCAGTACGGCGCTGGCCCGGGCAGGCTATGCCAGTGATTTCGAACAGGTGCCCTGGGCGCGCGCGCTGATGGGGGTGGGCGATGGCCGTTACGACGTGTTGATCAACGCCTGGTACGACGATGCCCGCACCAAGCTGGGCCAGTTTTCCGGCGAATACCTGCTTAACCGCGTGCGCTTTATCAAGCGCCGCGACGACCCCATCGACTATCAGAACCTGGAACAACTGCACGACGACCCCATCGCGGTGGTGCGCGGCTATGCCTATTCGGCGGCGTTCGACCAGGATGCGCAGTTGCAGAAAGTGCCGGTGCACAACTTCGCCATGGCGGTGCGCATGCTGGCGGCCAATCGCGTCAAGCTGACGCTGGAAGATGAGTTCGTGGCCCGCTATTACCTGGCACGGGAGTCGCCACGGGTGCGCAATGCAGTGGAGTTTTTACCCAAGCCGCTGAGCGAGAACAGCCTGCATATTCTGGTGAGCCTGAAGAACCCCGAGCATGAGCAGATCGTGGCCAGCTTTGATCGGGAGATTGCCAGGATGAAGGCAGATGGCAGTTATGCAAAGTTGATGAAGGAGCATGGGATGTAGTGTTTCTGCTGGCCCCATCGCAGGCAAGCCAGCTCCCACATTTTGATTTGTGAACACAGTCAAATCTGGGAGCTGGCTTGCCTGCGATGGCGGTCTACGCGGCGCTGGTATCTTTGATCAGATGCGCCGCCAACGTGCGCAACGGCCCCAACTGCCGGCAGATCAACGCCAGTTGTGTCTGCACCAATCGCTGCCCCTCATCAATCTCATCGGGCATCTGCTCCAGGTCCGCCGCCAACGCCTCCTCGGCATCACTCTGAATCGCGATTGGCTGCTTGTTGGCCAGCCCTGTAGCAATCTCGTCGATACTCGCCGCCAGGCTGTTACCGGCCCCGTCGATCAAATGCTCACGCACATCGGCGGGTAGCTGGGTTTCACGGTGCGCACCCAGCCCGGAAAGGTAGCTGAGCAAGGTGTGCGACAGCACCAGGAAGCGGAAGCCCACATCGGCCTCCTTACGGAAATGCCCGGGCTCCATCAGCATGTTCGCCAGGGTGGTCGACAGCGCCGCATCGGCGTTGTGCGCATTGCGCCGCGCTAGCCGGTAGGCCAGGTCGTCGCGCTTGCCGGCGGCGTATTGCTGCATGATCTGGCGCAGGTAGATGCTGTTGCAGGTCAGGGTATTGGCCAGCACTTTGTTCAGGCGCCGGCCTTGCCAGTCCGGCAGGAACAGGAACACCGCCAGGCCGGCAATCAAGCTGCCCAGCAGGGTATCGAACAGCCTTGGCAGGAACAGCCCGTAGCCATCGCCCACCTGGTTGAAGCAGAACAACACCATCAAGGTGATCGCCGCCGTGGCCAGGGTGTAGCGGGTGGTGCGGTTGATAAAGAACACCAGCCCTGCGGCGATGGCGAACATCGACTGCACCAGCGGGCTTGGGAACAGGTCGAACAGCGCCCAGGCCACGGTCAGGCCGATGGCGGTGCCGATGATCCGCTGGCCCAGCTTGCGCCGCGTGGCGCCGTAGTTGGGCTGGCACACGAACAGGGTGGTGAGGATGATCCAGTAGCCTTGGGACGGGTGGATCAAGTGCACCATCCAATAGCCGATACTCAGTGCCAGCGGCAGGCGCAGGGCGTGACGAAACAGCAGTGAGGTCGGAGTCAGTTGCGTGCGCAGGCGCGTCCACATTTCCTTGAGGTTGCGCGGTGCACGGTCCAGCAGGCTGCTGTCGGTGGCGTCGGCCAGGGAGTCGGGGTTGCTGGCGTCGCCAAGCAAACGGTCGAGGGTGGACAGGTTGGCGGCCAGGGCTCGTAGCGAACGCAACAGGCCGCGCCAGGCCGGGTTGCTCTGGATGCGCAGGTGTTCCAGCGAGGCGTTCAAGTCGCCCAGCGCTTCGGCGAAGCTATCGTCATAAATGAACGGCTGGCGCAGCTGGATCGACTCGGCCAGGGCCTGGCAAGCCTTGCCTTGCTGGCGCAACAGGCGCTGGCAGCGGAACAGTACGTCGCTGTGGAAGAAGGCTTCGGCCAGGGCGTTGTAAGGGTAGTGGGACGAGCTGGCGCGTTCGTGGATATCCTGGGCCAGGAAGTACAGCTTCAAATAACGGCTGACTTTCGAGCCTGGGCGGCCATTGCCTACGCGGTGCAGGATGATTTCTTTCGCCGCATTCAGCGCTGCCACTACCCGGCCATTTTGCTGGGCCAGTTCCAGGCGGCGCGCTTCCACATCCAGTTGGCGGATCGGCTCGAACAGCGACGATTTGAGCTTGAGGTAACGCCCCAGCTCGCGAAACAACCGCGCCAGGCTTTGCTGCACCGGCTGGTTGGAAAACAGCACCTGCCACAGCACCGACAGCACGCCATACCACGCGGCGCCGGCCACCAGCAGCAATGGCTCATGCCAGAAATCAGTGACGGCACCACCGCGCTGGTCCACGCCGATCATGGTGTACACCGACAGAATCAGCGTGGCCGATGCAATCGCGCCATAACGTTCGCCCAACGCGCCGAGCATGGTCAGGCAGAAGCTGGCCAGGGCCAGGGCGATGGCGAAGATCCAGGGATAAGGGAACAGCAGCTCTACCGACAGTGCGGCGACACTGAAACACACCAGCGTGACCGCCAGCGCATTCAGGCGGCCTTGCCAACTGTCATCGGTCTCGGCCAGGGCGCTGGCGATAATCCCCAGGAACAGCGGGATCAGCAGGGTCATCTCGTTTTGATACCAGCACAGCGCCATGCTGCCGGTGAGGGCGATGAATACCCGAACGCTGTAACTGAATTTATCCAGCGCCCACAGGCGCCGCATGGACTGCTTGAACGAGGTCGATGACATGAAGTCTGGAGTCTTCCGGGACGATGCCGCTAAATTGAGCCAGTAATGACGCCACGGCAAGCGTGGCGATCACATGTAACAGCAAAATTTATTCCAGAGCCTGCATTCTAAATGTGGAATGCAATCAATGCGGGAGCGTTCTGTCAGGCATATTGCGCGGCCGCATAGCCCGACGCCCAGGCCCACTGGAAGTTGAACCCACCGAGGTGACCGGTCACATCCAGCACTTCGCCGATAAAGTACAAGCCCGGGCTTTTCAGCGATTCCATGGTCTTGGACGACACTTCCCGCGTGTCTACACCGCCCAGCGTCACCTCGGCCGTGCGATAGCCTTCGGTGCCCGCCGGCACCAACTGCCAGCTCGACAACTTTTGCGCGATGTCGGCCACTTCGGCGTGGGTGTATTGCTTCATCGGCTTGGACACAAACCAGATCTGCGCCAACAGGTTGGCCATCTTCTTGGTGAAGATCTCACCCAGCAGGGTTTTCAACTCGCTGTTGGGGTGCTCGACCTGTTGCTGTTGCAGCCAGGAGTGGGCGTCGTGGTCAGGCAGCAGATTGATTTCGACCGTGTCACCGGACTCCCAGTAGGAAGAGATCTGCAAAATCGCCGGGCCACTGAGGCCACGGTGGGTAAACAGGATGTTCTCGCGAAAACTCTGGTCATTGCAGCTCACCAGGCAGTCCACGGAGGTCCCGGACAGCTCGCCACACAACTCCTTGAGCTGGTCGGTAATGGTAAACGGCACCAGACCTGCGCGGGTCGGCAACAGTTCGTGGCCAAACTGCTTGGCCACTTGGTAACCAAAACCGGTGGCGCCCAGGGTCGGAATCGACAGGCCGCCGGTGGCGATCACCAGGGATTCGCAGCGCAGCTCACCCAAGGTGGTTTGCAGTTGGTAGCCGCCGTCGACCTTGGCAATTTCCTCGATCGAGGTGTCCAGGTGCAGGCTCACGCCGGTCTGGATGCATTCATCGAGCAGCATGCCGAGGATGTCGCTGGACTTGTTATCGCAGAACAGCTGGCCGAGTTTTTTCTCGTGGTACGGCACGCCATGCTTGGCCACCAGCCCGATGAAATCCCACTGGGTGTAGCGGGCCAGGGCGGATTTGCAGAAGTGCGCGTTGTGCGAGAGGAAGTTGGCCGGCTCGGTGTACATATTGGTGAAATTGCAGCGGCCACCGCCCGACATCAGGATCTTTTTGCCGGCCTTGTTGGCGTGGTCGATCAGCATCACCTTGCGCCCACGCCCGGCGGCGGTCAGTGCGCACATCAAGCCTGCGGCGCCGGCGCCAATGATCACAACTTCGGTCGAGCGCAAAACGGTGTCCTCTTACAAACTCTGAATTGGAATACAGTCAAATGTGGGAGCGGGCTTGCTCGCGAAAGCGGAGTGTCAGCCACCGAATAAGTTGACTGATCCACCGCTTTCGCGAGCAAGCCCGCTCCCACATTTAGATCTCTGTATAGCTTGAAATCTTTACAAGATCCGCACGCGCAACGAGCGGCCCTTGATCTTGCCGTCATTCAAACGCTGCAACGCCTGCTTGGCGATCCCGCGCTCTACGGCCACGAATGCCTGGAAGTCGAAAATCGCGATCTTGCCGACCTGGGCACCCGGGATGCCGGCGTCGCCGGTCAGTGCGCCGAGGATGTCGCCTGGGCGTACCTTGTCTTTACGGCCAGCGGCGATGCACAGGGTGCTCATTTGTGGCAGCAACGGGCCACCGCTTTGCGGCTTGAGGTTGTCCAGTTGGTCCCAGTTCAGCGGCGACTTCTGCAGTTGCTCGATGGCCTGGGCGCGGTGTGCTTCGGAAGGCGCCACCAGGCTGATGGCGATGCCGGTCTCACCGGCGCGACCGGTACGGCCTACGCGGTGGATGTGGATTTCCGAGTCGCGGGCCAGTTCGACGTTGATCACCATGTCCAGCGAGTCAATGTCCAAACCGCGCGCGGCAACGTCAGTGGCAACCAGCACCGAGGTGCTGCGGTTGGCGAACATCGCCAGTACCTGGTCACGGTCGCGCTGCTCCAGGTCGCCATGCAGGCCGACGGCAGAAATGCCCTTGGCCGTCAGGTGATCCACGGTTTCCTGCACTTGCTGCTTGGTAAAGCAGAACGCCACGCACGAGGCCGGGCGGAAATGCGCCAGTACCTTGGTCACTGCGTCCATGCGCTCTTCCGGCGAGATCTCGTAGAAACGCTGTTCGATCTGGTCGTCGGAGTGGAAGGCTTCGGCCTTCACCTGCTGCGGCGCACGCATGAACTTGGAGGCCAGCTGCTTGATGCTCACCGGGTAGGTGGCCGAGAACAGCAGGGTTTGGCGGCGTGGCGGGGTCTTGCTGATGATGTCTTCGATGGCGTCGTAGAAGCCCATGTCGAGCATACGGTCGGCTTCGTCGAGGATCAGCGTGTTCAGGCCGTCCAGCACCAGCGAGCCTTTGCGCAGGTGCTGCTGGATACGGCCTGGCGTGCCGACGATCACGTGGGCGCCGTGTTCCAGCGAGGCGATCTGCGGGCCGAGGGACACGCCGCCGCACAGGGTCAGTACCTTGATGTTGTCTTCGGCACGCGCCAGGCGACGGATTTCCTTGGCGACCTGGTCGGCCAGTTCACGCGTCGGGCACATCACCAGCGCCTGGCAGCCGAAGTAACGCGGGTTGATCGGGTTGAGCAGGCCGATGCCGAAGGCGGCGGTCTTGCCGCTGCCGGTCTTGGCTTGGGCGATCAGGTCCAGCCCCTTGAGGATCACCGGCAAGCTTTGCGCCTGGATCTGCGTCATCTCGACGTAACCCAGCGAGTCGAGGTTAGCCAGCATGGCGGCGGACAGGGGCAAAGTATTAAAAGCGGTGGCGATGGTAGTCACGGGACTGGCTCTGCAAAACAAAATGTCGCGCAGTGTACCAGCCCTGTGGGATTTTCCCTGCAAGTTCTAGACGAGAAGCCTGTTAATGCTCAAGGTCGTGCTCGCGGCTGACCACCCGTTTGCCGTCTTTTGGCGACAGTTGCAGGAAGATCGCCGCCGCCAGCATGGCCATGATGCCGACGGTAAGGAAGGTCAGTTGGAACGCGCCCAGCACGCTTTCCACGCCGTCATTGCCCGCTTCGGCAGTAAAGCCGCCGAGCAGGGCACCGGCGCAGGCTACGCCCAGGCTCAAGGACAATTGCGCCACCACCGAGAGCAAACTGTTGCCGCTGCTGGCCTGGGCGTCGTCCAGGTCGATCAGGGTGACGGTGTTCATCGCGGTAAATTGCAGCGAGTTGATCGCGCCCAGCACCGCCAGCATGCATAGCAACAGCGGGTAGGGCGTGTGTTCGCTGACCAGGCCCATGCTGGCCAGCATGATGCCCAGCGCCAGGGTGTTGCCGGTGAGCACAACGCGATAGCCCAGCCGCTCGATCAGTGGCCGCGCGATGGACTTGGCAAACATCGCCGCCGCCGCCAGCGGCAGCATGCTCATGCCGGCTTCGGAGGGCGAATAACCCAGTGCCACCTGCAGCAGCAACGGCACCAGAAATGGCAGCGCGCCGCTGCCCAATCGGGCGAACAGGTTGCCGAGGATGCCCACGGCAAAGGTACGGGTCTTGAACAGTACCGGCGAGAACAGCGGATTATCGATATGCCCGGCGCGCAGCCAGTACGCGGCCAGGCAGGCGAGCCCGCCGAACAGCAGCAACATCACCCGCAGGTGCGGCAGGTGCAGTTCGCCCAGGCCTTCCATGGCGATGGTGATCAGCACCATCGCCGCGCCAAACAGCACGAACCCCACACTGTCAAAGCGCGTGCGTTCGCTGCCGCGCAAGTCGGGGATGAGTTTCCACACAGCGTAGCAACCGACCATGCCCACGGGCAGGTTGATCAGGAAGATCCAGTGCCAGGTCAGGTATTGCACCATCCAGCCGCCCATGGTCGGGCCGAGCAAGGGGCCGAGCAGGCCGGGAATGGTGATGAAACCCATGATGCGCACCAGTTCGGAGCGCGGATAAGCACGCAGGACCACCAGCCGCCCGACCGGCAGCATCAGCGCACCGCCCAGGCCCTGGATGACTCGCGCGCCGACCAGCATGGTCAGGCTGCTCGACAAGGCGCACAGCAAGGAGCCGATGCTGAACAGCATGATCGCGCCGAAGAAGATTTTTTTGGTACCGAAGCGGTCGGCCACCCAGCCCGAAGCCGGGATCAGCAAGGCGACGGTGAGCATGTAGGCGATCACCACCCCTTGCATGCGCAGCGGGTTTTCCGCCAAGTCCCGCGCCATGGCCGGCAGGGCAGTGTTGAGAATCGTGCCGTCCAGCGACTGCATGAAGAAGGCAATCGCTACCACCCAGGGTAGCCAGCGGGCGGTCTTGGCATCGAGAGGGGCGCGATTCGGCATGTGAACCCTTTTATTAGCAGGCTATGTGTTGGCGATTATGCGCCATCCGTCGCTCCTTTTCCCACTGGCGGTTCGTCTAATTCCGACACTGTTGCGTGCTCTCCCACCAGGAAATCCAACAGCGCACGGTGTACCGCCATGGCGGCTTCGCGCGACTCCAAATCCAGTAAATGCCCGGTGTGTTCGGCGACCGCAAAGCTGCTGCGCCCTACATAGTCCTTGAACAACCGGGCCTCGGCCGCCGGCGTGTATTCATCCAGTGCGCCGTTGAGGAAGTGCACCGGAGTTTCAATTTTTGTGAGCGCCGGCAGGTAATTGCCATCGCCCAAGGCCAGCACCTGATGGATATGAAAACGCGCCTGGCGGTATTCGGTGGTGGCCATGCTCGACAGGTGCCGATGGTTGTTGCGCTTGAGGCGCGGCGACAGGTATTTGCCGACGGTCTCGTTGAGCAAGTGGCCGACGGCGGATTTGTCATCGGCCTCGATCAGCACGCGCACGCGCTCCACGTAGTCGAGCATGGCCTGGTTGAGGTTGGGCGCCAGGGCCATCACCACCGAGCTTTGGATGGACGGCGGGTTATGGGCCAGGGTCAGCAAGGTGGAGATGCCGCCCCAGGAGGCCGACACCAGATGGTTGACCTCGAAGCGCTCCACCAGCGCGCGCAGGATTTGCACCTCGTCGTCCTTGGTCACAAGGTCGAGGTCGGTGTTGTGCTCGCGCGAATAGCCGGAGAACGGCAGGTCGAACAGCAGCACATTGAAATGCTCCGCCAGGCATTTGCTGGTTCGCGCGAAAGAGCGCGTGGTGGACAGTGCACCGTTGACCATCAAGACAGTGTTTTTTCCCGAATCGTTTCCTAGCTGCTCGACATGCACGTTGTAGTGCTTGAACAGCTTCTCTATGACAAAACTTCCATGATTCATGTCAACGCTCCAGCTTGCCCTTCCCGGGCAAGGTCGTGCTCTCGTGGGATAGGTGGCGGGATGCCACTAACCGTTATAACGAGGTTTTTTGCGGGCGACAACAGGCCGCACGGGGAGAAGTGTTAGATGGGATTTTGCGGTAGGAAGGGGTGAAACGAGGTGTCTGAAATCAATACAAGCCTATGTGGGAGCTGGCTTGCCTGCGATGGCATCACTGCGGTGTGACTGACACACCGAGGTGACTGCATCGCAGGCAAGCCAGCTCCCACACAAGCCCGCTCCCACAAGGGGAGTTGTATTTACAGAGTGAGCGTCAGGCGCTTGACCAGCGCACCCGGCAGCAGGTTGGAGGAGGTATTGCGCTGGCTGTACGTACTCGCCGACAGCAGCAGCTCTCGTTCAAGGGTCAGCGCTTCCAGCTGCGAACCGAGCAGGCTGTAGACACTGTCGTCAAAGCGCATGGTGCTCACCGGCGCCTTGATTTCACCGTCTTCGACCCAGAACGTGGCGAAGCGGGTCATGCCGGTCAGGCGTGCCGCCGGCAGGTCCGAGTAGTTCAAGTACCACAGGTTGCTGATGTACAAGCCAGTGCCCAATTGCTTGAGGATATCGGCCTGGGCCAGGTTGCCGGCGGCCATTTGCAAGGCGCTGGGCGACTCGTCGCTGCTGGCGCCGTTGGTGCTCAGGCCATATTCGGCAGCGCTGCGTGAGTTGATCAGTTGGCCTTCGGCTTTGCCGGCGTTGATCAGGGTGACATCGCCGCGTGGGTAGCCTTCGGTGGAAAACGCCTGGCTCAACGAGCCGCTGATCTGTTCATCGACCTTCACCAGCGGGCTCAACGACTGCTCACCCGTGTAGAGCTTTTGCAGGCAACTGCCTTTGCTGGCGATGGCCTGGGCGGAAAACCCGCCCCAGGTGACGATGCTGAAGATTTCTTCCAGCGCCGCCGGGGCAAGGTAGGCGCGGTACTGGCCGGGAGGCAGCTGGTGCAGCGGGCGGCCAAGAAATTCCAACTGCTCGCGCGCCTGCTGGAAGCGTGCGGCGAACTCGGCGCTGTCCCAGGTGTGCCCGGCGTAGCTGGCCTTCACCGCCTCGCCGTTGGCGTGGAACAGGCTGAAATCAAAGTTGAAGCTATTGGCCTGGTGCCAGCCGAACGCGCCGTCGGAACTGGCAAAGCCACGGCTGATCGGGCCGGCAGCGTAGAAGCCCACCAGGTCCACGCCTTCGGCGGCTTGGCTGATGTCTGCCAGCACCTGGGCCAGCTCGGGCAGCGGTCGCAACTGTTCGTTGTGGTTTTGCCAGGCGTTGTGGTTCAGCAGCAGGTACGGATCCTGCGGCAACAAGGGCAAGGTTTCGCGCAGTTGCTGCAGGCCCTCGGCGAGGCGCTGGCGATCCAGCGCCGGCTCACCCGCCAAGGTGATGCCGAGGTCGGCGTGGCGGCCGTCGTTGATCAGTTTGAGGTTGAGGCTGGCCTGTTGCACCTGGCCGGCTTGGCGCACCTTGGCGTGGTTGAAACGCACGAACTCGGACGACTCGTCAGCGTAGCCCAGGTGAAACTGTTCCTTGTCGGTGACGGCTTGCTTGAGCCAGTCCACCAGTGCCTTGAAGTTGTTCATCAGGCATCTCCCCCAAACACGTCGATATCACTGAACACACAGGCCGGTGAGGCGTGGCCCACGCGGATCACCTGGTTGGGTTCGCCTTTGCCGCAGTTGGGCGTGCCCAAGACCTGGAAGGTGCTGGCGTCGCCGACGGCGCTGAGGTTGCGCCAGAACTGCGCGGAGATGGCGCGGTAGTTGGGGTTTTTGACCACGCCCTTGAGTTCGCCGTTTTCGATCAACTGGCCCCACTCGCAGCCGAACTGGAATTTATTGCGCGCGTCATCGATGGACCAGGAGCGGTTGGTACTCATCAGAATGCCGTGCTCGATGCCGCTGACCAGTTCAGCCTGGGGCTTGTCGCCGGCCTCGATATTGAGGTTGGCCATGCGGTCGATGGGCGGGCGATTCCAGCCGCACGCACGGCTGTTGGCCACGCCTGGCAGGTTCGCGCGAAATTGCGACAGCGCGCCGCCCAAGGGACGGAGCAGCAGGCCATCGCGGATCAGGAATTGTTTGCTGGCGGCCGTGCCGTCGTCGTCATGCCCATAGCTGGCGAGCTGTTCGGGGATGTCCGGGTCGAAGGTCACGTTGAGCAAGGGCGAGCCGTATTGCAGGTGGCCGAAGTCGCTGGCCTTCACAAAGCTGGTGCCGGCGTAGTTACGCTCATCACCGAGGATGCGGTCCAGCTCCAGCGGGTGGCCGATGGACTCGTGGATCTGCAGGATCATCTGGTCAGGCATCAACAGCAGGTCGCGTGGGCCGTGGGGCGTGTTCGGCGCGAGCAGCAGTTGCAGGGCTTCATCGGCGACTGTGCGGGCGGCGCCGGCCAGGCCGAAGCGGCGAATCACGTTCGCACTGCCTTGCTGGCCGAAGTTGGTGCCGCCCAGGGTGCGGGTCTGGCTGTCGTTGCCGTCGAAGGCGGTGACGCTCAGGCCTGGAAAGACAAAACGCTGGGCCTGGCGCAGCTCGGCACCGGCGCTGTTGAGGTAGATCTGCTCGACGTGCGTGGTGCCCAGGCTGACTTCCCAACTCACCAGGCGCCCGTCCTTGGGCACGCTGGCGGATTCATCACCGAGCAGTTGGTAGCAGTCGCTCAGGGATGGGAAGGGCTGGTCGAGGTCGGGCGACAAATAGTCGGCCACGTCGCTGGAGACCTGTTGTGTGTGCAAGTCGAGCAGGGCGTGGGGCGAAATCTGCCGGGCTTGCTGCTCGGCGCGCTCAAGGGCGGCTTGCAGGCCGGCGAGGGAAATATCGTTGGTCGCGGCGTAGGCTTCCACGCCATTAAGACGCACGGTGAGCATCGCGCCCTCGTCGTGGCTAAGGTGTGGCGGCTCGGCGACGTTCTTGCGGACCGACAGGTACTGGCCGGATTCGCGCACGTAACGCAGCGAGAAGAATTCGGCGCGGGTGCGCAGGGCACTGAAGTGCTGTTTGAGGGTGGGGTGTTTGTCGAACATGGGGCCTTCCTTGTGGGCGGCTCATCGCGGGCAGGCAACAGAGTAGGCCTGGGGCGGGGAACTGATCAAGGAAAGTGTAGGGAGGCGCTTTTGCAGTGTCAGGTCGGGCCTCATCGCAGGCAAGCCAGCTCCCACATTGGAATGCATTTCAATGTGGGAGCTGGCTTGCCTGCGATGGGATCACCGCGGTGTATCAGTTACTGCGCAGTAGGGCCGACTTCACGCATCGGCTTGCCACGCACCGGCGCATCGCCTGCCACGTAGTAATCCGCCGTGCTGCGCGGCAGTGGCTTGCGGCCACGGATCTTGTCGGCGATTTTTTCGGCGATCATGATCGTCGGCGCGTTGAGATTGCCGGTGGTGATGATCGGCATGATCGACGCATCCACTACACGCAAGCCCTGCATGCCATGCACGCGGCCTTCAGCATCCACTACGGCCATCTCGTCGGTGCCCATTTTGCACGAGCAAGACGGGTGGAACGCAGTTTCAGCGTGCTCGCGGATGAACTTGTCCAACTGCTCATCGGTTTGCACGTCAATACCCGGGCTGATTTCACGGCCACGGTATTGGTCCAGCGCCGGCTGCTGCATGATTTCGCGGGTCAGGCGGATGCCGTCGCGGAACTCCTGCCAGTCCTGCTCGGTGGCCATGTAGTTGAAGAGGATGCTCGGGTAGTCCCGTGGGTTCTTCGACTTCAATTGCACGCGGCCACGGCTTGGCGAACGCATGGAGCCCATGTGCGCCTGGAAACCGTGCTCTTTCACACCATTGCTGCCGTTGTAGTTAATCGCCACCGGCAGGAAGTGGTACTGGATGTTCGGCCAATCGAATTCTTCACGGGTACGGATAAAACCGCCCGCTTCGAACTGGTTGCTGGCGCCGATGCCGGTGCCGTTGAACAGCCACTCGGCACCAATGGCCGGCTGGTTGTACCAGAGCAGCGACGGGTACAGCGACACTGGCTGAGTGCAGGCGTATTGCAGGTACAGCTCAAGGTGGTCCTGCAGGTTTTCGCCGACGCCGGGCAGGTCGTGGACCACCGGGATATCGAGGCTTTCCAGCAGTTTGGCCGGGCCTACACCGGAGCGTTGCAGCAGTTGCGGCGAAGCGATTGCGCCGCTGCACACCAGGACTTCTTTACGCGCACGGGCTTCAACGCGCTCTTCAGCGGCGCCGATCAGGTAACGCACGCCTACGGCACGCTTGCCTTCAAACAACACTTTGTCGGTGAGGGCGTGGGTGACGATGGTCAGGGTCGAACGCTTTTTAGCCGTGTCCAGGTAACCGCGCGCGGTGCTGGCGCGACGGCCTTTAGGCGTGACGGTACGGTCCATCGGGCCGAAGCCTTCTTGCTGGTAGCCGTTCAGGTCGTCGGTACGCGGGTAACCGGCTTGTACGCCGGCTTCAACCATGGCGTGGAACAGCGGGTTGTTGCCGGCTTTAGGCGTGGTCACGCTGACCGGGCCGTCGCCACCGTGGTAGTCGTTGGGGCCGATGTCGCGGGTTTCGGCTTTACGGAAATACGGCAGGCAGTCGAGGTAGGTCCAGTTTTCCAGACCTGGCAGTTTTGCCCAGTTGTCGTAGTCCAGGGCGTTGCCACGGATGTAGCACATGCCGTTGATCAGCGAAGAACCGCCCAGGCCCTTGCCGCGACCGCATTCCATCCGACGGCCGTCCATGTGTGGCTCTGGGTCGGTTTCGTAGGCCCAGTTGTAGCGACGGCCTTGCAGCGGGAACGCCAGCGCGGCCGGCATTTGGGTACGGAAGTCGAAACGGTAGTCCGGGCCGCCGGCTTCCAGCAGCAGGACGGTGACGCCTTCGTCTTCGGTCAGACGGGTCGCCAGGGTGTTACCGGCGGAGCCGGCACCCACAATGATGTAATCGTATTCTTGGGACATTGGATGCACCCTCTTTTGAGATGGTCAGGTCGGGCCTCATCGCAGGCAAGCCAGCTCCCACATTTGATTGGGTTAACACAGCACAAAATGTGGGAGCCGGGCTTGCCCGCGATGGCGGCCTCGCGGGCAGTACAACGCTCGGATTTAGAACACCGAGGCGTAGTCGCCCAGCTCAACCTGTACCGATTTGATGCGGGTGAAGTTGTTCAGCGAGCTGATGCCGTTCTCACGGCCAACGCCGGATTGCTTGTAGCCACCGACCGGCATCTTGGCATCGGATTCGCCCCAGGCGTTGATCCAGCAGATACCCGCTTCCAGCTGATGAATCACGCGGTGGGCGCGGTTCAGGTCCTTGGTCACCAGACCTGCGGCCAGGCCGAAGTCGGTATCGTTGGCGCGGCGGATCACTTCTTCTTCGGTCTCGTAAGTGAGGATGCTCATCACTGGGCCGAAGATTTCTTCACGGACGATGGTCATCTCGTCGGTGCAGTCGGTGAACACAGTCGGTGCCACGTAGGCGCCTTTGGCGAACTCGCCGTCGGTGAGGCGGTCGCCGCCGCACAGGACGCGGGCGCCTTCTTCCTTACCTTTGGCAATGTAGCCGAGCACGCTTTCCATGTGGGCGAAGCTGACCAGCGGGCCGAAGTTGGTGTTTTCGTCCTGTGGGTTGCCAACACGAATGCGCGCAACACGCTCAACGATCTTGGCTTCGAAAGCCGCTTGCAGGTGCTTGGGCACGAACACGCGAGTGCCGTTGGTGCAGACCTGACCGGAGCTGTAGAAGTTGGCCATCATGGCGATGTCGGCGGCGCGATCCAGATCGGCGTCTTCGAACACGATCAGCGGCGATTTGCCACCCAGTTCCATGGTCACTTCTTTGAGCGAAGAGCTCGAAGCGCTGGCCATGACTTTCTTGCCGGTGTCGGTGCCGCCGGTGAACGAGACTTTCTCGATGCGCGGGTGCTCGGTCAGCCAGGTGCCGACTTCACGGCCGCTGCCGGTCAACACGTTGAACACACCGGCCGGTACGCCAGCTTCGGTGTAGATCTCGGCTAGTTTCAGGGTGGTCAGCGAAGTGACTTCGCTTGGCTTGAAGATCATTGCGTTACCCGCCGCCAGGGCCGGTGCGGATTTCCACAGGGCGATCTGGATCGGGTAGTTCCACGCGCCGATACCGGCCACCACGCCCAGCGGCTCGCGGCGGGTGTAGACGAACGAAGTGTCGCGCAACGGGATCTGCTCGCCTTCGATGGCTGGCACCAGGCCTGCGTAGTATTCCAGTACGTCGGCGCCGGTGACGATGTCGACGTATTGGGTTTCGGAGAAGGCTTTACCGGTGTCCAGGGTCTCCAGGGCGGCCAGCTCATCGTTGCGCTCGCGCAGGATGTCGACGGCACGACGCAGGATGCGCGAACGCTCCATGGCAGTCATGGCAGCCCAGATTTTCTGGCCTTTTTCGGCGCTGACCACGGCACGTTCCACGTCTTCCTTGGTGGCGCGTTGCACTTGGGCGAGAACTTCACCGTTAGCCGGGTTGATGGCTTCGAAGGTGGCATCGCTGCCAGCGTCGCTGTAGCCGCCGTCAATGTAGAGTTTTTGCAGTTCGAAACGGGCCATAAAGTCCTCGCAAGTGCATAAGTGGTTGGCGTTACCCGCCGCCAGTGGGCCATGGGTTTGTGGCAACACTGGGCGGCAGACGTTCAGGGGTTGAGCGTTTATGTGTGCTCTAACTCACCTGCTTGGCCAATTGGAAGTCCATGTATTCGTAAGCGATCCGTTGCGCCTGCTCCGTGTCGAAAGCGTCTCCCGACAGGGCGCCGCGCAACCACAAACCGTCGATCAGGGCCGCCAGGCCTCGGGCTGCTTTGCGTGCGTGCGGCAGCGGTAGCACTCGGCGGAACTGGCAGCACAGGTTGGAATACAGACGTTGATCGTTGATCCGCTGCAACCTGTGCAATGACGGGTGGTGCATGCTGGTGGCCCAGAAGGCCAGCCAGGTTTTCATTGCCGGTCCGTTGACCTGGCTGGCGTCGAAGTTGCCCTCGATGATCACCCGAAGGTGCGCCCGTGGGCTGTCGTCCTTCAGCGCAAGCCTGCGTTCGTGGACGTTCTCTATCAGCACATTCATCAAGTACCGCATCGTCGCGGCGATCAGGCCGTTCTTGTCCTGAAAGTAGTGACTGATGATGCCGTTCGAGACACCGGCCAAACGGGCGATCAGCGCAATGCTGGCATCTCCCATTCCAACCTGATCGATGGCCGTCAAAGTGGCTTCGATCAACTGCTGGCGGCGTATGGGTTGCATACCGACCTTGGGCATGTAGCACCTCTCCTTAGGCCTGCCGTTGGGCGTTAAACGTCCGTCGGCTTGATGGCCAGTCTATTTTGTTTTGATTGAACGTTCAATCAACAAAGAATAAGATCTGCGACAAATGGTCGCTGCCTACAGATTTTTCCTATCTGTGAGCAACGTCCTCTGACACCTGCAAAAACCCTTGAAACAGGCCGTATCAGGGCCTGGCCACTGCCTCGGCGTGGCTCAAGAATTTTCGGGGTGTCTTTATAACACCCGTCCGTCGACTGCCGAAAAATCGATGTCCCGGGATAACCGTTGCCTTGTGTTTCTCTCTCGCACTGCCCGGAGCATCTGCGCCATGAGTTCTGCCTCTCTTATAAAGACCCCGCCGGAAAAGGTCAGGGTCAACGGTTGGGTGTTCTACACCTCCACCGCGCTCATTCTGTTGTTGACCGCCATTTTGATCATCGCCCCGCAGGAGGCCGGGCGCATGCTCGGCATCGCCCAGGCGTGGCTGTCGAAAAGCTTCGGCTGGTATTACATGGTGGTCATCGCGGCCTACCTGGTGTTTGTGGTCGGCCTGGCGTTTTCGTCCTACGGTAAATTGAAACTGGGCAGCAAGGACGACACCCCGGACTTCAGC
Organism: Pseudomonas sp. KBS0710; assembly: GCF_005938045.2. Taxonomy (GTDB): domain Bacteria; phylum Pseudomonadota; class Gammaproteobacteria; order Pseudomonadales; family Pseudomonadaceae; genus Aquipseudomonas. The sequence continues at coordinate 6,379,689 of NZ_VCCF02000001.1, forward strand.
TACGGCGCCTGGGCCGGCATGCTGTTCTCGTCGGGCATCGGCATCTCGCTGCTGTACTTCGGGGCTTCCGAGCCTTTGGACCACTACTTCAACCCGCCCGAAGGCGCCGCCGCCAGCAATGGCGCAGCCCGCCAGGCGTTGCAGTTGACGTTCCTGCACTGGGGCCTGCACGGCTGGGCGATCTATGCGCTGGTCGGCCTGGCCGTGGCGTACTTCGCCTACCGTCATAACCAGCCGCTGGCCTTGCGTTCGGCGCTGTACCCACTGGTGGGCGAGCGTTGGGTCAAAGGCGCGGCCGGCCACGCGGTGGACGGCTTCGGCATGTTCGTGACCCTGCTGGGCCTGGTGACGAACCTGGGGATTGGTTCGATGCAGGTGTCGTCGGGGCTTGAAAACCTGTTCGGCATGCAGCACAGCAACACCAACCTGCTGATCGTGATCATCGTGATGAGCACCGTGGCGACTATCGCAGCCGTGTCGGGTGTGGAAAACGGCATTCGTCGCCTGTCCAACCTCAACATCGTGCTGTTCAGCGGCTTGCTGATCTTTGTGCTGTTGTTTGGCCCGACCCTGCACCTGCTCAATGGCCTGGTGCAGAACACCGGTGACTACCTCAACGGCATTATCCTGAAAACCTTCGACCTGTACGTGTACGAAGGCGACGCCGACAAGACCGAGCGCTGGATGGGCCTGTGGACCCTGTTCTACTGGGCCTGGTGGATTTCCTGGGCGCCATTTGTAGGCATGTTTATCGCGCGTATCTCGCGTGGTCGCACGGTGCGTGAACTGGTGGCCGGCGTGCTGCTGATTCCGCTGGGCTTCACCCTGGCGTGGTTGTCGATCTTCGGTAACTCGGCGCTGGATCTGGTGCTGAACCACGGTGCGGTGGAGTTGGGCAAGACGGCGCTGGAGCAACCGTCCATGGCCATCTACCAACTGCTTGAGCATTACCCGGCGTCGAAAATCGTCATTGGCGTATCGATCTTCGTGGGCTTTGTGCTGTTCCTGACCCCGGCGGATTCCGGCGCGGTGATGATGGCCAATCTTTCGTGCAAAGGCGGCAATGTGGATGAAGATGCGCCGCACTGGCTGCGGATCTTCTGGTCGGTGGTGATCACCCTGGTGACCATCGGCCTGCTGTTTGCCGGCAACTTCGAAGCCATGCAAACCATGGTGGTGCTGGCGGGGCTGCCGTTCTCGGTGGTGCTGATTCTGTTTATGTTCGGTTTGCACAAGGCGATGCGCCAGGATGTGGCCATCGAACAGGAGCAGGCGCAATTGGCCGAGCGTGGTCGTCGTGGTTTCAGCGAGCGTTTGACCGCGTTGGACCTGCAACCGAGCCAGGGCACTGTGCAGCGCTTTATGGACAAGCACGTCACGCCTGCGTTGGAAGAAGCGGCGAGTGCGCTGCGCGATCAAGGGCTGGAAGTGCAGACGCTGCTGGGGAAATCCAAGCGTTGCATCGGTGTGCGCATCGAGATGGAAGAGGGCAACCCGTTTGTCTATGAAGTGAGCCTGGATGCTTACTCGTCGGCACCGAGCGACCTGCCCGAGGAAGAGCGCACCCGTTACTACCGGGCCGAGGTCTACCTGCACAACGGACCTCAGGAATACGACCTGATGGGCTTTGCCCAGGAACAGATCACTCGGGACGTGCTCGATCAGTTTGAAAGCCATCGGCAGCTCCTTGGCCGTGTCTATAGCTGATAGTTGAGCCGAGCGGCGCCGTCACTGGCGCCGCTTTTTATTATGTGTAAACAGATCAAACTGTGGGAGCGGGCTTGCTCGCGAATGCGGTGTATCAGTGGCAGATGTGCTGACTGACACACCGCATTCGCGAGCAAGCCCGCTCCCACATTTGTTTTGCGGTGCCGACTAGCCCAGGTTCTTGCCCAGCAGGGCATGGTACAGCTCGCTATCCCCCAGAATCCCCACCACCTGGTTGTTGTTATGCAACACCAGCTTGTTCCCCGTGTGATACCGGATCTGCAACGCGTCGCGCATGCCGATATTGGAATCCACCAGCGTCGGTACCCGGCCCAAACCTTCCACCGGTTGCCCCGGCGCCCAGTTCTGCAGGCTCAACGGCGTGCCGTTCTGGCGTGCGCCCTTGATCACATTGCCTTCGGCCAGGTCCAGCCACGAGTCGCCGCCCGGGTCCAGGCTGATGGAACCGTTGACGTGGGTGCAGTTCTCTACGGTGCGCATCAGGCTGCGGCCGCACAGCACGTTCAGCGGGTTGGTATGGGCGACGAAGGTGCGCACATAGTCATCCGCCGGGTTCAGCACGATCTCTTCCGGCACGCTGTACTGGATGATCTTGCCGTCTTTCATGATCGCGATGCGGCTGCCCAGTTTCAGTGCCTCATCGAGGTCGTGGCTCACGAACACGATGGTCTTGCTCAGCTTGCGTTGCAGCTCCAGCAACTCATCTTGCAGGCCCTGGCGGATCAGCGGGTCGAGGGCCGAGAAGGGTTCGTCCATCAGCAGGATATCGGCGTCCATGGCCAGCGCGCGGGCCAGGCCGACGCGCTGCTGCATGCCGCCGGACAGTTCGTCGGGCTTCTTGTTACGCCATTGGGCCAGGCCCACCAGCTCGAGTTTTTCATCCACCAGCGCGCGCCGTTCTTTCTCCGGGCGGCCCTGCATCTCAAGGCCAAAGCTGATGTTCTCGCGCACCGTCAGCCACGGCATCAGCGCGAACTTCTGGAACACCATGGCAATGCGCTTGGTGCGCATCATTTTCAGCTCGGCCGGTGTGCACGAAGCAATGTCGATCTGGCGACCTTCATGCTCCACAAACAGCTGGCCACGGCTCACGGTGTTGAGGCCGTTGATGCAGCGCAGCAGGCTTGATTTGCCGGAGCCGGACAGGCCCATCAGCACGCAGATCTCGCCTTTTTCAATGTCCAGGCTGGCTTTTTCTACGCCGACGATCTGCCCGGTCTTTTTCAGGATCTCGTTACGGCTCATGCCCTGGTCCAGCAGCTTGAGCGCTTCGCGTGGGTCTTTGGAGAAGATCACGTCGACATTGTCGAATCGGATAATGCTCATGCATCACCCCCTACTTTGGCGTCGGGTTGTTTGCAGATGCGGTCGAGCATGATGGCCAGCAATACGATTGCCAGGCCGGCTTCAAAGCCCAGGGCGATGTCGGCGGTGTTGAGTGCGTTGACCACCGGCTTGCCGAGGCCGTCGGCGCCCACCAGGGCCGCGATCACCACCATCGACAACGACAGCATGATGCATTGGGTAATGCCGGCGGCAATGCTCGGCATGGCGTGGGGCAGTTCAATGCGTGAGAGCAACTGACGGCGCGAGCAGCCAAAGGCCTTGCCGGCGTCCATCAACTCTTGCGGTACATCGCGGATACCCAGGTAGGTCAGGCGGATAGGCGCGGCAATCGCGAACACCACCGTGGAGATCAAGCCAGGCACCACACCCAGCCCGAAGAGGGTCAGGGTAGGGATGAGGTAGACGAAGGTCGGTACGGTCTGCATCAGATCGAGCACCGGCCGCATCATGGTGTAGAACAGCGGTTTGTGTGCGGCAACAATGCCCAGCGGCACACCGATGACCACGCAGACTAGGGTGGCGAACAACACCTGGGCGAGGGTTTCCATGGTTTCCTGCCAGTACCCCAGGTTGAGGATCAGCAGGAAGGAGGCAATGACAAAAACCGTCAGGCCCCATTTGCGTTGAATAAAGTGAGCCAGCAGCGCAATCAGACCGATCAATGCCAGCGGATTGAACCAGGTCAGCGCGAACGTCACGCCGTGGATCATCGTTTCCAGGGTCGATGCGATTGCGTCGAAGTAGTTGGCGCCATGTTGGGTCAACCATTCGACGAAGGCAGCGATGTACTGGCCTAGTGGGATTTTATGTTCAGTCAGCATGGTAGTGAATGTCCACATGCGAAGGGGAAAACATCCCAGGCCAGCGCACCGGCCTGGGGTCAGCGGTGTTGCCGGGTTAATTACTTGGCGAGGTAAGCTTTAACGGCGTCCAGCCCTGGTTTGCCATCAACGGTGGTCACACCGGCGAGCCAGGTGTCGAGCACTTGCGGGTTGGCTTTGAGCCAGGCTTTGGCGGCTGCATCGGGTTTTTGTTTGTCGTCCAGGACTTTACCCATCAGGGTGCTTTCCATGTTCAGGGTGAACGACAGGTTTTTCAGCAACTGACCGACGTTGCTGCATTCCTGGGTGTAGCCCTTGCGAACGTTGGTGTAGATGGTGGCCTGGCCGTAGTTGGGGCCGAACGAATCGTCACCGCCGGTCAGGTACTTCATCTTGAAGCGGGTGTTCATCGGGTGCGGTTCCCAGCCCAGGAACACGATGGCCTGGTCGCGCTTGGTGGCGCGTTCCACTTGCGAGAGCATCCCGGCTTCGCTGGACTCCACCACTTTGAAACCTGCGGTTTTCAGGCCGAAGGCGTCTTTGTCGATCAGGGTTTGAATGGTGCGGTTGCCGTCGTTACCCGGCTCGATGCCGTAGATCTTGCCGCCCAGCTCATCCTTGAATTTGACGATATCGGCGAAGTCTTTCAGGCCCTTGTTATACAGCGCCTCGGGTACGGCCAGGGTGTACTTGGCGTTTTCCAGGTTGGCGCGCACGGTTTCCACGGTGCCGGCATCACGGTACTGCTTGATGTCGTTTTCCATGGTCGGCATCCAGTTGCCGAGGAAGATGTCCATGTTCTTGCCGTCGGCCAGCGACTTGTAGGTCACCGGTACCGAGATCATCGTGGTGCGTGGCTTGTAGCCCAAGCCCTTGAGCACTTCACTGGTGGTTGCGGTGGTGACGGTGATGTCGGTCCAGCCGACATCGGAGAAATTGACGGTCTGACATTGTGCCGGTTCTGCAGCGTGCGCCAGGGCTGGCAGACTCAACATGGCGGCCAACAACAACGAGGGTGAACCTTTCATCTGGGTAGACTCCTGTGTCTTTTTTCTGGCGGCATTTGCCGCGCTTTATAAGTGTTGCGGTTGGGGCGTGCTTCAAGCTGACGGCACGGTGCCTTGCAAACGAGTCGAGACTGATCATGTACCAGTGAAAATCTGACGCCTACAGGGGGCGTCGTATCCAGTACAGGGATGGTCGTATCCAGTGTCGGTGACGTCGCTTACAGATTTTTTCAACGGCAAAACTGCTGTTTCAAGCGATCTGCACCGCTAAAAACGGCCAAAACGCCCGTTCGTGCAAGGGCGGCGCTGCTGAGCATGGTTACGTCGGTGTGAGACGCCGTGAGGGGCAACAAAAGCTTGATGATGCCGCTATTCGGGCGAGTTCAGCGTAGCAGGTCGCCCGTGCCCATCGAGGAGTTTCACGGCAATGGCTATCAGTGTTTTCGACCTGTTCAAGATCGGCATCGGGCCTTCGAGTTCTCACACCGTCGGCCCCATGCGCGCCGCGGCGTTGTTCGTTCAGCACTTGCGTGAACGTGGAATGTTGGAACAAGTGCGTCGCGTCGAAGTTCAGCTCTATGGCTCGTTGTCGGCCACCGGCATCGGCCACGGCAGCGACACCGCTACCATCATGGGCTTGATGGGCGAATGGCCGGACGCAATTGACCCGTCGCAAATCGGCCTGCGTATCCACACCCTGCGCGAGACCGACACGCTGTTGCTCGACGGGCGTTTGCCGGTGCCGTTTATCTGGGCGCGCGACATGCGCCTGCTCGACGAAAACCTGCCATTCCACCCCAACGCCATGACCCTGGTGGTGTTCGGCGATGAGGGCGAACTGCACCGCGACACCTACTATTCGGTCGGCGGCGGTTTTGTGGTGGATGAGGCCCAGGCGCAAAGCGGCGTGGCGGACATGGACCGCACCGAGCTGCCGTATGATTTTTCCAGCGCGGTGGAGCTGTTGCAGCTGTGCAAGACCCACAACCTGCGTGTTGCCGAATTGATGTTGGCCAACGAAAAAACCTGGCGCAGCGAAGAAGAAATCCGCAGCGGCCTGATGAAACTCTGGCGCGCCATGCAGGACTGCGTGGAGCAGGGCCTCAAGCACGAAGGCATCCTGCCCGGCGGCCTGAATGTGCGTCGTCGCGCGGCCAAACTGCACCGCAGTTTGCAGGAACTGGGCAAACCGAATGTGATCGGCTCAACCTTGAGCGCCATGGAATGGGTCAACCTGTTCGCCTTGGCGGTCAATGAAGAAAACGCCGCCGGTGGGCGCATGGTCACCGCGCCCACCAATGGCGCAGCGGGGATTATTCCGGCAGTGCTGCACTACTTTATGAAGTTCAGCGAAGAGGTCACCGAGGCCAACGTGGTCGACTATTTGCTCGGGGCTGCGGCGGTCGGGATTCTGTGCAAGAAGAACGCCTCGATTTCCGGCGCCGAAGTCGGCTGCCAGGGCGAGGTCGGTTCAGCCTGCGCCATGGCTGCTGCGGGACTGGCCGAGATCCTCGGCGCCACGCCGGAGCAACTGTGCAACGCCGCCGAAATCGGCCTGGAACATAACCTCGGCCTGACCTGCGACCCGGTCGGCGGGCTGGTGCAAGTGCCGTGCATCGAGCGTAATGCGATCGCGGCGGTGAAGGCGATCAATGCGGCGCAGATGGCGCTGCGCGGTGATGGCCAGCACTTTATTTCCCTGGACCGGGTAATCCGCACCATGCGCGATACCGGCGCGGATATGCATGACAAGTACAAAGAGACTTCGCGGGGTGGCTTGGCGGTGAGTGCCGTGGAGTGCTGATTCAGTAATGCCGCCATCGCAGGCAAGCCAGCTCCCACATTTGGAATGCATTCTCCTGTGGGAGCTGGCTTGCCTGCGATAGCGGTTGTGCAGCCACCACTGCGCATAAAGTGAACACCCGGATCCAAAAGCGCCACCTTTTAGCGCGTCGCAAATAGATAAGTAGCTTGCGAACGATCCCGCGCCTTCCCACCCGTCACCTGTGCGTGCGGTGACAGACCTTTCCCACACCCGCAAAGCGCCTTCCCACAAGTGCTACCGATCTGCTCACACCCCTTGAGCAGGGCCGGTCTGACGTCCATTTCCGGGCATATCCCGCACTCCCCGCGCGGGCTTATATAGACGCGTCATCAGGTCGTTTTTAGGAGTTATTGGACGGCCATTCAATTTTAGGCATGGCATTTGCTCTATCCATTTAAAGCCTCGCTTCTTGCTGGAGACGAGCGCAATAACAAGAGCCTCGCCTGAGGCCATCACCCGCTTTGTGTGAGGAGATACCGCGATGACGTCGTTCAACTCCGGGGCCCAACCCCAGAACCGTGCGCCTCAATCCATCGGCTTTTTGCTGCTGGACAATTTCACGCTGATTTCCCTGGCTTCGGCAGTGGAACCGCTGCGCATGGCCAACCAGCTGTCCGGCCGCGAGTTGTATCGCTGGACAACCCTGAGTGTCGACGGAAACCAGGTGTGGGCCAGCGACGGTCTGCAAATCACCCCCGATGCCTCCATGCACAAAGCCCCGGCCCTGGACACCATCATTGTTTGCGGCGGCGTGGGTATCCAGCGCACCGTAACCCGTGAACATGTGTCGTGGCTGCAAGCCCAGGCGCGTCAGTCGCGCCGTCTTGGCGCGGTCTGCACCGGCAGTTGGGCCCTGGCTTGCGCCGGTTTGCTCGATGGCTTTGATTGCAGCGTACATTGGGAATGCCTGGCCTCGATGCAGGAAGCCTTCCCGCGTGTGGCCATGAGCACGCGCCTGTTCACCCTCGACCGTAACCGCTTCACCAGCTCGGGCGGCACTGCGCCGCTGGACATGATGCTGCACCTGATCAGCCGCGACCACGGCCGTGAATTGTCGGCCGCCATCTCCGAGATGTTTGTGTACGAACGCATCCGCAATGAACAGGATCACCAGCGTGTGCCGCTCAAGCACATGCTCGGCACCAACCAGCCGAAGCTGCAGGAAATCGTTGCGCTGATGGAAGCCAACCTCGAGGAGCCGATCGACCTGGATGAGCTGGCGGTCTACGTCGCCGTGTCGCGCCGCCAGCTGGAGCGGCTGTTCCAGAAATACCTGCATTGCTCGCCGTCGCGTTACTACCTCAAGCTGCGCCTGATCCGTGCGCGGCAGTTGCTCAAGCAAACGCCGATGTCGATCATCGAAGTGGCGTCGGTGTGCGGGTTTGTGTCCACGCCGCACTTCTCCAAGTGCTACCGCGAATACTTCGGCATTCCGCCACGGGATGAGCGCGTAGGTTCCAACACCACCCAGCAGGTGGCGATGATGCCGATTCCGCAGGCGCTGGTGCTGTCACCGTTGTCGGGGCCGATGTCGGCGTTGAGCCAGGCTCGGAACGAGTCGACTTTCGCGAGTGTAAGGCTTTAGACCGAGTCGCCTTCATTCGCGAGCAAGCCCGCTCCCACATTTGACCGAGTTCCATCTTTGAAATGCAGTCAAATGTGGGAGCGGGCTTGCTCGCGAATGCGATCTATCAGGCACCAGAGCTCTGCTTGAACTGCACCAAAGCCGGCAACAACTGCTTGTCGATCGCCTGGCGCACCGCCGGCAAGATCGTCGCGCTGCCGGTGTACATCTGCTCCACCATGCCCTTGAGCGCCTTGGCCCGCGCAGCGCTCAAACCGCGCACCGCACACTCGCAAGCCTGTTCGGCGCTGGCGCCGCTGGATACCTCAAAACCCAGCGAGCGCAGTTGGCTCAGCAGGTCATCCTGGTCAATCAAGTCCGCGTGCATCATGACGTTTATCCTGGTGTAGGGAGCGGGATTGATTGGGATTCTGGTAGGCCCTCGGCCGGTCGGCAAGGGCAGAATCGGCGAATGGCTCAGATGGCTATGAACAGGTCGTTTTCGGGTCATTTACCGATTGCAGTAATAGGCACACTGAAGGCCAGGCACGCACCTTGAAGGTTTGGTCACCCTCGGGATGTCACGCTCACACCAAACACTCTGCTCCGATCCAGTCACGGCTGGCCCGGGGCTTTTTTTTGGCTGGGATTTGTGGTGGCTGTGCTGGCCTCTTCGCGAGCAAGCCCGCTCCCACACTTGACCGAGTTTTACCTTTGAAATGGGGTCAAATGTGGGAGCGGGCTTGCTCGCGAATGCAGGCGCCTCGGTCTACCTTTGCAACACCAGTATCCTGGACAACAACTCATCCCGATCAATGTAACAACCCTGAAAATGCCGCGCTCCCGAAGCCGGATCAAATGCATTGCGCGCATGCAACGTGCGGCGGTTATCGAAGCACCACAGTTCACCCGGATTCAGACGCTTGACCAGCCGAAAACGATCCTCACGCGTCATCGCAATAAAGCGCCGATACGCCCGATACAACAACGGCATCTGCTCCACGCTGGCCTCAAATGGCCCACGCAAAAAGTTGGCCATGCGAATCTCTGCCACATCGCCCAAGGCATCCAGCGCAATGATCGGTGCCAGGCGGCGATAGTCGCTATGACGGTCTTTATTGCGAAACTCCACGGGGATTTCACACAGCGCGCGAAACGCCTCGGGGTCTTCGCAGCGCAGCGCCTGAGCGATGGCAAACCCATCGACAAAAATACTCTCGCCACCGTCGGCATCATTCACCAGGCAATGCAGAAACTGCAGCCCCGGTTGCAGCTCCCGTGTCGGCAAATCACTGTGCAGCGGCAGGTTGAAAGCGGTGTAGGCATTGCTGTCGGCATCGGCCTTGGATTGCACGTTGAACAGCACGCCGAAGTTGCTCTCGCGAATAAATGAAATGCGCTTGGCGATCAACGCCAGAGAGCCCGGCTCGGTGGGCACGCCACGGATCTGCGTAAGGCCGCAGTCACGCACGGCCAACAGCCATTGCAGCAGGGTGTTGGAGTCTTCCATCACCGCAGAGTATTCAAACAGGGGCAGTTCGAAGGTGCTGTCCCACAGTTGCGGCTTGGGTTTGGCCGCACGGCGTTCGGCGCGCGATTGATCGTCATAGGCGTGGGCGCGCAACCAGCCAGGGTCGTACTGGCTGCGATGGCCGCCGTGCCACTCCACGCTCAGAAAGCCCTGATCGATACGCGCACTGACGGCGCGCAGATGCTCGTCCACATCGACAATCTCCAGCACCTGCTCGCGGGTCACGCTGTACACGCATTCGCTGCACGGGCAGTTATCGCGCAGCCACTGATGATGGAACGGGCTGACCCGCCCATCGGCCCACCGCACGCGAATCTGTTCGTCCAGCACCTGCGCCTCGGCGAGGTCGCAGATCTTCGGGTAAATACGGAAATCGGCAACAGCGGCGGCGGTTTGCATGTGCGCTCCTTGTTATTTTTTAGACGGTAATCCAATCACTCGACCAAGCAGTACCGGGCGGGGCAGGTCGGCCTGTTCGGCACTGATGGCGATGAGTTTGTCCAGCGTGGCCTCGGTAAACGGCGCCGAATGCGGCCCGGCCAGATCGACGTGCAGCAGCATTTGCTCGTTGCCGGCTAGTTCCTTCGCATCGCCCACCAGATGCAGGCTGTGATAGAGGTGCAGACGCTTGGCATCATGGGCGATCAGTTGCGTATGCACCTCCACCTCGGCGCCGAGTTTCACTTCGTGCAGGTAGTTGAGGTGCAGTTCCAGGGTGAACAGTGAGTGGCCGCTGGCTTCGCGGTTTTCGCTGTCCAGCCCGAGGGTGTCCATCAGCGCGTCGGTGGCGTAGCTGAAGATCAGCAGGTAGAACGCATCACGCAGGTGGCCGTTGTAATCGACCCAGTCGGGCTGGATGTGAGTGGTGTAAGTCGTGAGCGCAGGCATGGTGTGGATTCCGAAAATATACTCGGTCAATTGTGGGAGCTGGCTTGCCTGCGATGGCGATGCAAGATTCACCATTGCTATCGCAGGCAAGCCAGCTCCCACAGAGATCAACATTGGTTATTCAGCGAAAGTCATACCGTGTTTTTCCTTGGTAGTCTTCACCGCCTCAAGCACCGCCAGCAGGCAATCATCACGATAGCGCTCCAGCGCCGAAATGCTGTGTTTACCCAACTGATCACTGGTGCCATCGACCACATCATCAATCAACTTGTCGGTCAGCTCCGGCGCCGGCAAATAGGTCCACGGCAGCTGCAGCGCCGGGCCAAACTGAGCCATGAAGTGGCGCATGCCGGCATCGCCGCCCGCGAGGGTGTAAGTCAGGAATGTGCCCATGAACGACCAGCGCAAACCGGCGCCAAAACGAATCGCATCGTCGATTTCACCGGTGGTCGCCACGCCATCATTGACCAGGTGCAACGCCTCACGCCACAGCGCTTCGAGCAAACGGTCGGCGATAAAGCCTGGCACTTCCTTACGCACATGCAGCGGGCGCATGCCGAGGGATTCATACACTTTGATCGCTGCCTGAATCGCCTCCGGCGCGGTGTTTTTGCCGCCCACCACTTCCACCAGCGGCAGCAGGTAAACCGGGTTGAACGGGTGGCCGACCACGCAGCGCTCCGGGTGGGTCGAACCTTCGTAGAACTCACTCGGAAGCAAGCCCGAGGTGCTGGAGCCGATCAGTGCATTCGGCTTGGCGGCTGCGCTGATCTTGCTGTGCAATTCCAGCTTCAACTCCAGGCGTTCCGGGGCGCTTTCCTGAATGAAGTCGGCGTCTTTCACGCATTCTTCAATGGTGGCGACAAAGCGCAGGCGGTCCTGGGAGGCACCCGGCGCCAGGCCTTGTTTCTCCAAGGCGCCCCAAGCGTTGGCGACACGTTTGCGCAGCGCTGCTTCAGCGCCGGGCGCCGGGTCCCAGGCGACTACATCCAGGCCGTGGGCGAGGGCGCGGGACACCCAGCCGCTGCCGATAACACCGCTGCCGAGGGCGGCGAAGGTTTTGATTTCGGTGATAAAGCTCATGTCGACAATCCCTGAATAATGTGAAGAACCCTGTGGGAGCGGGCTTGCTCACGAATGCGGTGTGTCAGTTGATGCATTCGGTGGCTGATTCACCGCATTCGCGAGCAAGCCCGCTCCCACATTTTTGATCCGGTTTCGGCAGGGGGTTAGCCGCGCTTGGTCAGGCCCATCTTGATTCGGCCTTCCGCCGGGGTCATGACCCGGGCGCCCAGGCGGCTGAGGATTTCACTGGCGCGTTCCACAAGCTGGCCATTGGTGGCGAGCACGCCTTTGTCCAGCCACAGGTTGTCTTCCAGGCCGACCCGCACGTTGCCGCCCAGCAGCACTGCTTGCGCCGCCATCGGCATTTGCATTCGGCCGATACCGAAACCGGCCCATACGGCGTCGGCAGGCAGGTTGTCGACCATGGCTTTCATGGTGGTGGTGTCGGCCGGTGCGCCCCATGGGATGCCCAGGCACAGCTGGAACAGCGGGTTATCGAGCAAGCCTTCCTTGATCATCTGCTTGGCAAACCACAGGTGGCCGGTGTCGAAAATTTCCAGCTCGGCCTTTACGCCCAGCTCTTGAATGCGCTTGGCGCCCGCCCGCAGCTGCGCCGGAGTAGAGACGTAAATGGTGTCGCCATCGCCAAAGTTGAGCGTGCCGCAGTCCAGGGTGCAGATCTCCGGCAGCAGCTCCTCGACGTGGGCCAGGCGCGTCAGCGGGCCGACCAGGTCGGTGTTGGGGCCGAACTCCATCGGGTTCTCGCCGCCGCCGATTTCCAGGTCGCCGCCCATGCCGGCGGTGAGGTTGACGATGATGTCGATGTCGGCCTCGCGTATGCGCTCCATCACTTCGCGGTACAGCGCCACGTCGCGGCTGAACTTGCCGGTTTGCGGGTCACGCACATGGCAGTGCACTACTGTGGCACCGGCCTTGGCGGCTTCCACCGCAGCTGCGGCGATTTGTTTGGGAGTGACCGGCACGTGCGGGCTGCGGCTGGTCGTGTCGCCAGCACCGGTGAGTGCGCAGGTGATGATGACGTCGTGGTTCATGAGGCGGTTCCTTACAGGCGGGCGTAGTGATGCCGTTCGCAGCCAACAGCGGCTGCGATACGGTGATGCGAATCAGGTTATTTGCTGGTCAGTTGCAAGTTGGCCGCAGCCGGCTTGCCGTCGAAGGTGGTCACGCCTTCGAGCCAGCGCTGCTGGTCTTGCGGGTGGTCCTTGAGCCACTGCCTGGCAGACTCGAGGGCGTCTTTGTGATCCAGCAACGGCTGCATCATTCGGCTCTCGTCGGCGGCGGTGAAGGTCAGGTTGGTCAGCAGTTTGTGCACGTTGGGGCACTGCTCGGCGTAGGTCGGCGAAGTGACGCTCCACACCGTGGCCATGCCTTCGTTCGGGCCCAGGGCGTCGTCGCTGCCGGTGAGGTAAGTCATGGCGACATTGACGTTCATTGGGTGCGGCGCCCAGCCGAAGAACACCACGGCCTCTTTGCGGCGCACGGCGCGGTCGACGGCGGCGAGCATCCCGGCTTCACTGGACTCCACCAACTGGAACTTGCCGAGGCCGAACTGGTTCTTGGCGATCATCGCCTTGATCTGGGTGTTGGCGCCCGAGCCTGGCTCGATGCCGTAGATCTTGCCGCCCAGTTCTTTTTCAAACTTGGCAATGTCAGCGAAGGTTTTCAGGCCTTTATCCGCCAGGTAAGTTGGCACGGCGAGGGTGGCGCGCGCATCTTCCAGGCTCGGTTTGTCGAGGACTTTGACTTGCTTGGCGTCGACAAACGGCGTGATGGTCTGGGTCATCAGCGGGTTCCAGTAGCCCAGGAACATATCCAGGCGCTGGTCACGAATACCGGCGAAGATGATTTGCTGGGAGGCGCTGGTTTGTTTGGTCTTGTAGCCGAGGCCGTCGAGCAACACTTGGGTCATGGCGCTGGTGGCGATTACGTCGGTCCAGTTCACCACGCCCATGCGCACGTTTTGGCAAGAAGCGGCATCCGCTGCCAGTACATTGGTGCTCAAGATGGCGCTGGCGCTGAGTGCAAGCACGCAGCGGCTGATCAGTCGGTTCATGGTGGATCCCTCGGCAGGTCGTTATTGTGGGGTCCGGCGTCTTTGTGCGCCGTGCAGCCAAGTTACGTACCTTCTGGGGCGACAAAACGCACGGCGGCGACCAGCTCTTGCACTGCAGCGACCTGTGCTCTTGAATGGCCGGTTGAACTGGCGTATCACAGTGAGCACGCTGCCCGTCCCACGAGAGCGCCACCATGTCCCAGGATTTCTACTTCTTGCTGATGCCGGGCTTCTCGGCCATCGGCTTTATCTCCGCGCTGGAACCGCTGCGCGTGGCCAACCGCTTTCGCGGCGAGCTGTACCGCTGGCACGTGTTGAGTGCCGATGGCGGCGCGGTGCTGGCGAGCAATGGCATGTCGGTGAACGCCGACGCCGCGCTGGAGCCGCTGAAAAAAGGCGCGACGCTGATGGTGGTCGCAGGCTTCGAACCCTTGAAGTTCACCACGCCCGCGCTGGAACACTGGCTGCGCCGCCTCGACCACGACGGCGTGACCCTCGGCGCCATCGACACCGGCGCCTGTGTGCTGGCTGAGGCCGGCTTGCTCGACGGCCATCGCCTTACCCTGCACTGGGAGGCCATTGACGCCTTCAAGGAATCTTATCCACAGCTCACCGTGACCCAGGAGCTGTTCGAAATCGACCGCCGGCGCATCACCTGCGCCGGCGGCACCGCCTCCATCGACCTGATGCTCGACCTGATCGCCCAGGCCCACGGCCCGGACCTGGCGATCCAGGTCTCCGAGCAATTCGTACTCGGGCGCATCCGCCCGCGCAAAGACCACCAGCGCATGCAGATCGCCACGCGTTACGGCATCAACAACAAGAAGCTGGTGCAGGTGATCGGCGAGATGGAACAACACAGTGAGCCGCCGCTGAGCACGTTGGCGTTGGCCGAGGCCATCAAGGTCACGCGGCGCCAGCTGGAGCGCCTGTTCCGTCTGCACCTGAACGACACCCCGAGCAACTTCTACCTCGGCCTGCGCCTGGAAAAAGCCCGGCAGCTATTGCGCCAGAGCGACATGAGCGTGCTGGAAGTGAGCATTGCGTGCGGGTTTGAGTCGCCGTCGTACTTCACCCGCAGCTACAGGGCACGGTTTGCCAAGTGCCCGAGAGAAGATCGGCGACGGGAGGTGGTTTGACCGGCAATTATAGTCAATTATACTCACGACTATAATTTATAGTGCTTCCAATAATTGAGTATAAAACCATGTCCAAGCACAGCGGCTTTGTGTTTCGCCGCCCGACGCTGGCTCGCAGCATTGCTGATGGCTTGGTGGGCGCCGGGATTCAGGATTTCACTTCAGGCCTGTTCCTCGCAGCGCCTCGACGCACCGGCAAAAGCACCTTTTTGCGCGAAGACTTGATTCCGGAGTGCCAGCTGCGGGGCTGGCTGACGGTGTATGTCGATCTCTGGGCCGACAAAGAAAAAGACCCTGCGGAGTTGATTGCCAGCGCGATTGCTGCGGCGCTGGTGCCCTATGAAAAGGGTATCCGCAAGCTGGCCAAGAACATCGGAATCGAGAAACTGAGCTTCCTGCGTACGCTCTCCTGGGACTTCAGCAAGCCTCAATTGCCAGTGGGTGCAACGTTGACCCAGGCCTTGGAATTGCTCCACAGCGCTGCCGAAAAGCCCGTCGTACTGGTGATTGATGAAGCGCAGCACGCATTAACCACCGAGTCGGGCATCAACGCGATGTTCGCGTTGAAAGCTGCCCGAGACCAGCTCAACCAGGGCCGTGACGAGGAGGGCAGCGGCTTGCGCCTGGTGTTCACCGGCTCCAATCGCGACAAGCTCGCGCATTTGGTCCTCGGTAAAAGCCAGCCATTCTTCGGCTCCAGCATCACGCCGTTTCCCTTGCTCGGCAAAGAGTTTACCCAGGCCTACACCGTGCACCTCAACGCGCATTTGGCCAGCACTAATCAGTTCAACGCTGCGGACATCGACGAAGCCTTCGAACTGGTGGGCCGTCGCCCAGAGATGCTGCGTACCATCATCGGCGAAGTGGCGCTTGAGTTGGGCGAGGCGAGCAACCTGGGCCAGTTGCTGCACAGCCGCGCCGAACTGCTGCGTGCCGGCGTGTGGACCGAATTTGAGAGCGCGTGGAACAACCTCACCATTCCCCAGCGTGCTGTGTTGGCGGTGATGGTGGAGCGTTCGCAGAACAACGAGCCCTTTGCGCCGTTTACCGATAGCACACTCACGGCGGTCAGCAAGGCACTGGAAGACATGGGCAGCGACGTGGTGCCGGGCACCCAGACCGTTCAGGCCTGTATTGATGCCTTGCGTGACAAAGAGTTGGTGTGGAAGTCGAGTCGCGGCGGGTATGCCCTGGAAGACAAATCCTTTGGTGATTGGCTGCTGCACAGAAGCCGTACAGCGAATTCAAAGACACCATAAATCAATTGTGGGAGCTGGCTTGCCTGCGATAGCGGTAGATCAGGCAGTACAGCGTTATCTGACAAACCGCCATCGCAGGCAAGCCCGCTCCCACAGGGGATTGGTGGTGTGGCTTATTTTTTTACCAGGGCCGAGCACGCTGCCTTGTAGGCCTCGTGCTGATACTTGTTCAGCGTCGAGGGCAGCTCAAAATCGTGCTTTTTGTTCTGCGCATTGATGGTCTGCGGCGAGAGCAATGTCACCTCAACGCCGTCGAGCAACTGAAACACCCCTTCAATCTTGAACGTGGTCGGGCCACCGGCGAACTCGCCTTTTTTGCTGCGCTTCTTGATCGCGATGCGGGTGATGGCGTTTTCTTGCACAAACGCCTTCACTTGGGCGGCGAAGGCTTTGACGTTGGCCGCTTCATCGTCGTCTTCAAGCGCGATTTTCTTGGTGGCCAGCGCCACATGGGTCAGCGCCTGGTTGTCTTGGGAGGCGACGGCGATGATGGCTTCGCTGCCTTTGATTTCGATGCCGCAGATAGTCATGCAAGAGCCTTGTTTCAGAGAGAAAGTGACGGGATTGTCGCTTATTCCTGCCCAATCGACTCCAAAAACTCCGACCGCTCATCACTCATTCGCGCCAGGCAGTCGTTCTGTTGAATCGCGTAGTCCTTGCTGCCATTCACCGCCGGGAAGGTGTCCACCGCGCAATCGGCATCACGCAGTTTCTCCCATTTTTGCTGGGCATCCTTCAGACGAGCGGTAATGTCGGCCAGTTGCGACTTGTTGCTGCCATAGGTCGAACCCATGCGTTCCAGCAAACCCTGGTAGTTATCCTTGAGCAATTGCTCGGCGGTGGTTTTGTTGTAGGTGGCGCATTCCAGGGTTTGTTTGTCGTTTTCGATGCCATCGCAAGGCGTGCTGTCGGTGTCTTCGGCCGCGTGGGCGGTGGTTGCGATGAGTGCCAAAGCCAGGAAAATCGATTTCATTGCGCCGTCTCATATCAGGTAATGAGCAAATTCTGGCTCAAGCGTGGGACAAAGAACAGCCACCCGTCAGAGATGTCATGTAGGCCTTTGTCGCTGATTGACGCTTTCGGCAATTCCCCTGTCGTTTTTGCACCCGGCTCTGTCGGCCCCTGAGCATATGCTGGCCCCAAAGCGCCGGCAGACGATTCGGCGCATGAATCGCCAATAAGGGGACGCCTGATGAGCCCAGCCGAGTTGCACGCCGACAGCATCGTTATCGACGGTCTGATTATTGCCAAGTGGAACCGCGACCTGTTCGAAGACATGCGCAAAGGTGGCCTCACCGCCGCCAACTGCACGGTGTCGGTATGGGAAGGCTTCCAGGCCACGATCAACAACATCGTTGCCAGCCAGACCCTGATCCGTGAGAACAGCGACCTGGTTATCCCGGTGAAAACCACCGCCGACATTCGCCGTGCAAAAGAGCAGGGCAAGACCGGCATCATCTTCGGCTTCCAGAACGCCCATGCGTTTGAAGACCAGTTGGGCTACGTCGAGATCTTCAAGCAGCTCGGCGTGGGCGTGGTGCAGATGTGCTACAACACCCAGAACCTGGTCGGCACCGGCTGCTACGAGCGTGACGGCGGGCTGTCGGGCTTTGGTCGCGAAGTCGTCGGCGAGATGAACCGTGTCGGCATCATGTGCGACCTGTCCCACGTCGGCTCCAAAACCAGCGAAGAAGTCATCCTCGAATCGAAAAAGCCGGTGTGCTACTCCCACTGCCTGCCGTCGGGCCTTAAAGAGCACCCGCGCAACAAGTCCGATGAAGAACTCAAGTTCATCGCCGACCATGGCGGTTTTGTCGGCGTGACCATGTTCGCGCCGTTCCTGGCCAAGGGCATCGATTCGACCATCGATGACTACGCCGAAGCCATCGAATACACCATGAACATCGTCGGCGAAGACGCCATCGGCATCGGCACCGACTTCACCCAGGGCCATGGCCAGGATTTCTTCGAGATGCTGACCCATGACAAGGGCTACGCCCGCCGCCTGACCAGCTTCGGCAAGATCATCAACCCGCTGGGTATCCGCACCGTGGGCGAGTTCCCCAACCTCACCGAGACCCTGCTCAAACGCGGCCACAGCGAGCGCGTGGTGCGCAAGATCATGGGCGAGAACTGGGTCAACGTCTTGAAAGACGTCTGGGGCGAATAAGCCACCGCATTTCTCCCCGACCGTTCGCGTCGGGGCATACCTGAGAATTTTCTGGAGTTAAGTTTCCATGGCCAAAATCGCCCCGCAATTGCCTATCGAAGTCGACAGCGAAACCGGTGTCTGGACCTCCGACGCCCTGCCAATGCTGTACGTGCCACGGCATTTCTTCGTCAACAACCACATGGGCATCGAAGAAGTGCTGGGCGCCGACGCCTACGCCGAGATCCTCTACAAGGCCGGCTACAAATCCGCCTGGCACTGGTGTGAAAAAGAAGCTGAGTGCCACGGCCTGGAAGGCGTTGCAGTGTTCGAACACTACATGAAGCGCCTGTCGCAACGCGGCTGGGGCCTGTTCAAGATCCAGGACATCGACCTCGACAAAGGCACCGCCAGCGTCAAGCTCGAGCACTCGGCGTTTGTCTACGTGTACGGCAAGGTCGGGCGCAAAGTGGACTACATGTTCACCGGCTGGTTTGCCGGTGCCATGGACCAGATTCTGCAAGCGCGCGGCAGCCAGATTCGCACTGTCGCCGAGCAAGTCTACGGAGGCTCCGAAGAGGGCCACGACGACGGCCTGTTCACCGTCAAGCCGTTGTAAGTCGAGGAACCGTGCCATGGCTTTCGAAGCAATGTTTGCGCCGATCCAGATCGGCAAACTGACCATCCGCAACCGCGTGCTCAGTACCGCCCACGCCGAGGTGTATGCCACCGACGGCGGCATGACCACCGACCGCTATGTGAAGTACTACGAAGAGAAAGCCAAGGGCGGTATCGGCCTGGCGATCTGTGGCGGCTCCTCGGTGGTGGCCATCGACAGCCCGCAGGAATGGTGGAGTTCGGTGAACCTGTCCACCGACCGCATCATCCCGCACTTTCAGAACCTGGCCGACGCCATGCACAAGCATGGCGCCAAGATCATGATCCAGATTACCCACATGGGCCGTCGCTCGCGCTGGGACGGCTTTAACTGGCCAACCCTGATGTCGCCGTCCGGCGTGCGTGAGCCGGTGCACCGCGCCACCTGCAAGACCATCGAGCCGGAAGAAATCTGGCGCGTGATCGGCAACTACGCCAGCGCCGCCAAACGCGCCAAGGCCGGTGGCCTGGACGGTGTGGAACTGTCCGCCGTGCACCAACACATGATCGACCAGTTCTGGAGCCCACGGGTCAACAAGCGTACCGACGAATGGGGCGGCACCTTCGAGGGCCGCATGAAGTTCGGCCTGGAAGTGCTCAAAGCCGTGCGCGCCGAAGTCGGTGACGACTTCTGCGTGGGCATGCGCCTGTGTGGTGACGAGTTCCACCCGGACGGCCTGTCCCACGAGGACATGAAGCAGATCGCCAAGTATTACGACGACACCGGCATGCTCGATTTTATCGGCGTGGTGGGCTCGGGTTGCGACACCCACAACACCCTGGCCAACGTGATCCCCAACATGAGCTACCCGCCGGAGCCGTTCCTGCACCTGGCGGCCGGTATCAAGGAAGTGGTCAAGGTTCCGGTGCTGCACGCGCAGAACATCAAGGACCCGAACCAGGCCACACGCATTCTGGAAGGCGGCTATGTGGACATGGTCGGCATGACCCGTGCGCACATCGCCGACCCGCACCTGATCGCCAAGATCAAGATGGGCCAGATCGACCAGATCAAACAGTGTGTTGGCGCCAACTACTGCATCGACCGTCAGTACCAAGGGCTGGACGTGCTGTGCATCCAGAACGCCGCGACCTCCCGTGAATACATGGGCGTGCCGCACATCATCGAGAAATCCACCGGGGTCAAGCGCAAGGTCGTGGTGGTGGGTGCCGGCCCCGCCGGGATGGAAGCCGCGCGCGTAGCGGCCGAACGTGGCCACGACGTGACCTTGTTCGAGAAAAAAGAATTTATTGGCGGGCAGATCACTACAGCCTCCAAAGCCCCGCAGCGTGATCAGATCGCCGGTATCACGCGCTGGTTCCAGCTGGAGCTGGCGCGTTTGAAGGTCGACCTGCGCCTGGGCGTGGCGGCCGATGCCGCCACCATCCTCGACCTGCGCCCTGACATTGTGGTGCTGGCCGTCGGCGGGCATCCGTTTATCGAGCAGAACGAGCATTGGGGCGCCGCTGAAGGTTTGGTGGTGAGCAGCTGGGACGTGCTCGACGGCAAAGTGGCGCCGGGCAAGAACGTACTGGTGTACGACACCATCTGCGAGTTCACCGGCATGTCGGTGGCCGACTTCCTGGCCGACAAAGGCAGCCAGGTGGAAATCGTTACCGACGACATCAAGCCTGGCGTGGCGATTGGCGGTACGTCGTTCCCGACCTACTACCGCAGCATGTACCCCAAAGAAGTGATCATGACCGGCGACATGATGCTGGAAAAGGTCTACCGCGAGGGCGACAAGCTGGTGGCGGTGCTGGAGAACGAATACACCGGCGCCAAGGAAGAGCGTGTGGTTGACCAGGTGGTGGTCGAGAACGGCGTGCGCCCGGACGAGGCCATTTACTACGGCCTCAAGGAAGGCTCGCGCAACAAGGGCCAGATCGATGTTGAAGCCTTGTTCGCGATCAAGCCGCAGCCGTGCTTGAGCGAGGCGGGTGACGGGTACTTGCTGTTCCGCATCGGTGACTGTGTGGCGCAGCGTAATACCCACGCCGCGATCTATGACGCCCTGCGCTTGTGCAAGGATTTCTAGGCAACCACCGAACCACTGTGGAAACCGGTCAATGTGGGAGCCGGGCTTGCCCGCGATGCAGGCGACTCGGTCTTGAGTGACACCGAGGCGATGCCATCGCAGGCAAGCCAGCTCCCACCTTTATCCGGTTCCCATGCAAGACCTGTGTGGTCTTTGGGAGCTTCACCATGTTGAACACCTTGCTTCCTATTCTCTTGTTTGCTGCCCTGGGCCTCGCCGCCCTCGGCGCCCTGCGCCGGGTGAACATGTGGCGCCGTGGGCGTGCTTCCAAGGTTGACTTGCTGGGCGGCCTGCTGGCCATGCCCAAGCGCTACATGGTCGACCTGCACCACGTGGTGGCCCGCGACAAATACATCGCCAACACCCACGTCGCCACCGCCCTGGGCTTTGTGCTGTCGGCGTTGCTGGCCATTCTGGTGCACGGTTTTGGCCTGCATAACCGTATCCTCGGCTATGCGTTGCTGCTGGCCTCGGTGCTGATGTTTGTCGGCGCCACCTTTGTGTATCTGCGTCGGCGTAACCCGCCATCACGTCTGTCAAAAGGCCCGTGGATGCGGCTGCCGAAAAGCCTCATGGCCTTCTCGGGGAGCTTCTTCCTGGTGACCTTGCCGGTGGCCGGGATTCTGCCCGCCGACTTCGGCGGCTGGCTGCTCGCGACACTGTTGAGCGTGGGCGTGCTGTGGGGCGTGAGCGAAATGTTCTTCGGCATGACCTGGGGCGGGCCGATGAAGCACGCTTTCGCCGGTGCCCTGCACCTGGCCTGGCACCGCCGCGCCGAGCGTTTTGGTGGCGGCCGCTCTACCGGTTTGAAGCCGCTCGACCTCAGCGATAAAACCGCGCCATTGGGCGTGGAAAAACCCAAGGATTTTACCTGGAACCAACTGCTCGGCTTCGACGCCTGCGTGCAGTGCGGCAAATGCGAAGCCGCGTGCCCGGCGTTCGCTGCCGGCCAGCCGCTGAACCCGAAAAAACTCATCCAGGACATGGTCGTCGGCCTGGCCGGTGGCACCGATGCCAAGTTCGCCGGCAGCCCGTACCCTGGCAAGGCCATCGGCGAGCACGGCGGCAACCCGCACCAGCCCATCGTCAACGGCCTGGTCGATGCTGAAACCCTGTGGTCGTGCACCACCTGCCGCGCCTGCGTGGAAGAGTGCCCGATGATGATCGAGCACGTCGACGCCATCGTCGATATGCGCCGCCACCTCACCCTGGAAAAAGGCGCCACGCCGAACAAGGGCGCCGAAGTCCTGGAAAACCTGATCGCCACCGACAACCCCGGCGGCTTCGCACCGGGCGGTCGCCTCAACTGGGCGGCGGACCTGAACCTGCCCTTGGTCAGCGAAAAAGGCAGCGCCGACGTGCTGTTCTGGGTCGGCGACGGTGCTTTCGACATGCGTAACCAGCGCACCCTGCGCGCCTTCGTCAAAGTGCTCAAGGCGGCCAAGGTCGACTTTGCCGTGCTCGGCCTGGAAGAACGCGACAGCGGCGACGTGGCTCGCCGCCTGGGTGATGAGGCCACGTTCCAACTGCTGGCCACACGCAACATCCAGACCCTGGCCAAGTACAGCTTCAAGCGCATCGTCACTTGCGACCCGCACAGCTTTCACGTGCTGAAAAACGAATACGGCGCCTTCAACGGTAACTACGTCGTGCAGCACCACAGCACCTTCATGGCCGAGTTGATCGGCGAGGGCGCGCTGAACCTGGGCCAGCACAAGGGCAGCAGCGTGACCTATCACGACCCGTGTTACCTGGGCCGCTACAACGGTGAATACGAGGCGCCGCGCCAAGTGCTGCGGGCATTGGGCATCGAGGTCAAGGAGATGCAACGCTCGGGCTTCCGTTCGCGCTGCTGCGGTGGCGGTGGCGGTGCGCCGATCACCGATATTCCCGGCAAGCAGCGCATCCCGGATATGCGCATGGACGACATCCGCGAAACCGGCGCCGAGCTGGTGGCCGTGGGTTGCCCGCAGTGCACCGCGATGCTTGAAGGTGTGGTCGAGCCACGGCCACTGATCAAGGACATCGCCGAACTGGTGGCTGACGCGTTGCTTGAAGACGCTACGCCTGCCAAGGCCCCCAATAAGCGTGAACCTGCGGAGGTGCACTGATGAGCGACATTATCCGCCGCGACCCACGGGCCGAATGGATCGCCCGTAACCGCCTGCACCCGCTGCACGCCGCCATGCAGCCGGTGCAACACAGCTGGATGGGGCCGAACGGCGTTATCCGCAAAAACGTGCATGGCGTGGGGTTTATCGGCCCCAACGGCATCAAGCGTATCGACCGCAGCGGCGCCCAGCAGGGCGGCGCGGCCAAGCGTACGGCAGCGGTGCAAGTGCAGTTGCCGCTGCATCAGGTGCCAGCGCCGGCGTTCTACATCAACGTGGTGCCGGACATGGTCGGTGGCCGCCTGAGCAGCCATGACCGCGATTTGCTCGGCCTGGCCCGGCAACTGGCCGGCAGCGACGGCGCGGTAGTGGCCGTGGTGTTTGGCGAACACAAAGAAAGTGCTTTTGCCACGGCGGGCGTCGATCGCCTGCTGGTGCTGGAAGGCCACGAGTTCGAGGGTTATTCACCGGAGCAACGCGTCCAGGGCTTGCGGGCTGTGGATAACCAGTTCAACCCACGCCATTGGTTGTTGCCCGACAGCCGCAGTGGCGGCGGCGAATTGGGCCGGCGTTTTGCCGCGAGCCTCAAAGAGCGCCCAGCCACACGTGTCTGGCAGATCAAGGGCGAAGAGTGCATCGGCCGCGCCGGTGCTGGCCAGCAGGATCTGGCCCGGCCACTGCCGCGCCTGATTCTGGCAGCGGTGGAATGCGCCGAGCCGGTCAGCGAAACCCGCCACGAAGCCTTGCCCGTGGAGTTATCCACAGCCCTGGCGCGCAGCCTGCCGCGTATCGAGGATCTCGGCGCAGTGGCGGTGGACCCTGGGGCGATTCCGATGGCCGAGGCGGAGTTTATTTTCTCTGGCGGCAATGGCGTAAAAGATTGGGCGTTATTCCACCAGACCGCCGCCGCCCTGGGCGCCACCGAAGGCGCTTCACGGGTAGCAGTGGACGATGGCTTTATGGCGCGTGATCGCCAGGTCGGCGCCAGCGGTACCTGGGTCACGGCACGGGTTTATGTGGCTGTGGGTATTTCCGGGGCGATCCAGCACCTGCAAGGCATTGGTGCCTGCGACAAGGTAGTGGCGATCAACCTCGACCCTGGCTGCGACATGATCAAGCGTGCCGACTTGTCGGTGATCGGCGAAAGCGCCGCGATTCTGCAAGCCTTGATCGAGGCGGTGCAGGTGTACCGCAACGGCGCCAAGCGCGATGCGGCTTAAGGACATGACCATGACCACGAATGTAATCAGCTTGGTGTCCATCGGCGCCCACCCGACCTCCGGCCGCCCACGCCGCGCCGAGCAAGATGCCCGCGCTGTCGAACTGGGCCTGCAGCTGGCTGGGGATAGTTTGCAGGTGCTGCATGCCGGTGACGTTAACGAGCCGACGTTGCGCAGCTACCTGGGCATGGGCCTGCCGCAGTTGCAGGTGCTGGAACAACCGGCGGGCAGCGATGCCTTGCCGGTGCTCAGTGATTATCTGCGTGAGGCCGGGGCCCAGGTGGTGCTCACCGGCAGCCAGGCGGAAACCGGCGAAGGCTCGGGCATGTTGCCGTTTCTGTTGGCCGAGCAATTGGGCTGGCCGTTGATCGTCGGGCTGGCGCAAGTGGAGTCTATCGACGGCGGCATTGCCCATGTGCTGCAAGCGTTGCCGCGCGGGCAGCGGCGGCGCCTGAAGGTGCGCCTGCCGTTTCTGGCAACTGTGGATAACGCCGCGCCCAAACCACGGCAAAGCGCCTATGGCCCGGCGCAGCGCGGTGAACTGGCGGCCCATGAGGTCGAGGTTGAACACGATGAGTTACTCACAGGTGCGTTGCTGCAACCGGCCAAGCCCCGGCCCAAGCGCCTCAAGGTGATCAAGGCCAAGAGCGGCGCCGATCGGATGAAGGCGGCGACTGCCAAGGCCAGCGGCGGCGGTGGGCAGGTGCTTAAGGGGCTTAGCCCTGAAGCGGGCGCGGAAGCGATTCTTAAGCTACTCATCGAAGAAGGCGTGGTGCGCTAAAGGATTACCCACAATCCCTGTTGATCCACCTGTGGATAACCTGTTCGCGGTTGTCCACACCCCTGTCTAATCAAGCCCTGCAGCCCTCTGTACGAAAAACAACCAGGCTAACTGACGGTTTTTGCTTGGGTTTTTTCCTGGGTAAGTTTGAAACCATGCACAAACTTGCCCCCAAAGTCTGTTGGCGCTTCTGTGGATAAGATGTTCGCTCTCGGCTGGGAGCCTTGTAAATAAAGGCTTTCAGTGACTTGATCAAAATATGATCAATTTGCCTGGTTGGCTCGCTGAAATCCCTGAATGCCCCGATTTATGAAGGTTTGAGGTGGTTTTCCACAAGGCTGGCTAAGTTGCCCCCAAAGTCTGTTGGTGCTTCTGTGGATAAGGTGTTCGCGTACCGCTGTAGGCCACGTATTCAGTGGCTTTCAATATATTGTTCAATAAGTGATCAGGTGTGGCTAAAACCGCACGACTTGAATAAGTCACGGATTTTCTTCAGTTAATTTCGAGGGTTGAGCACACTTGCCCACAATTGCTGTGGGTGGGTTTGTGGATAAGTTGTTGGGCGAAGGCTGAAGGGTAGGGTGGCAAAGGGCTGTAAGGGTTCTGATCAATTTTTGAACAGTCAGCTGATCCAAATGTGGGAGCGGGCTTGCTCGCGAAGGCGGTGTATCAGTCAATTCATTCATTGCTGAACCACCGATTTCGCGAGCAAGCCCGCTCCCACAGTTTGATCTTGGGTGTGTCAGTTACTCGTGCGCTGCCACACCCTTGAGGTAAGGCGCAGGCGCCGCGCCCAGGTTGTTCAGCAGCCGCTCGCTGTACCAATCGACAAAGTTCACCACGCCAAACTCATAGGTCTTGGAGTACGGGCCTGGCTGGTACGCGGTGGAGTTGATCCCGCGCTGGTTCTCTTCGGCCAGGCGGCGGTCCTGGTCATTGGTGGCGTCCCAGACCTGGCGCATGCGGTCCACGTCGTAGTCCACACCTTCCACGGCGTCCTTGTGCACGATCCACTTGGTGGTGACCATGGTTTCCTGGGCGCTGATCGGCCACACGGTGAACACGATGATGTGGTCGCCCATGCAGTGGTTCCACGAATGCGGCAGGTGCAGGATGCGCATCGAGCCCAGGTCCGGGTTCTTGATGCGGCCCATGAGCTTGGCGCAGCCTTGTTTGCCGTCCAGGGTCATCGACACCGTGCCTTTGAGCAGCGGCATGCGCACGATGCGGTTACGCAGACCGAAGCTGGCGTGGGCGTAAGGGATCTTTTCGGCGTCCCACGCAGCGGCGGAGGCGGCAACGTGGTCCTTGAAGGCCTGGTCGGCACGCGGGTCGGTGACGTCGTCCCATTCCAGCAGGGTTTTCAGCAGTTCCGGGTGCGATGCGTTGCAGTGGTAGCACTCGCGGTTGTTTTCCAGCACCAGCTTCCAGTTGGCCTTTTCGAACAAGGTGGTTTGAATCGCCACCTTGGTGTTCTCCATGTCGTAGGGTTCCATGTAGTGGTTCAACGTCGACAGGAAGTCATCGATGGCCGGCGGGTTTTCGGCCAGGCTGATGAAGATGTAACCGCCGGCGGTTTTCACGTTCACGGGCTTCAAGCCGTACTGCTTCATGTCGAAGTCGGCGCCCATCTCGGTGCCGGCGAACAGCAGGCGGCCGTCCAGTTCGTAGGTCCACTGGTGGTAATGGCAGACGAGTTTGGCAACCTTGCCCTTGTCGCTGGTGCACAGGCGCGAACCCCGGTGGCGGCACACGTTGTGGAAGGCATGCACCACGCCGTCGGCGCCACGGATCACGATGATCGGGTTCTTGCCGATTTGCAGGGTGATGTAGTTGCCCTTGGCAGGGATCTCGCAGGTCATGCCGGCGATCAACCACTCTTTCTGGAAGATCTCCTGCATGTCGATATCAAACAACCGCTCATCAGAGTAGAACGGCTGCGGCAGCGAAAAAGTGCGCTCGCGCTCTTGCAGCATTTGCGCGGTGGCCTTGCGTGCGGGTTCCAGCGGATCGCCCAAGCTTAAGGTTGCGGTGACGTCCATCGTGTGTGTCCTCATGGCCATTCTGTGTGGCCGGCGAAAGTGGCTAATCAGGTTTTGCAGCAAGGCGTAAAGAAAGCGTCGTTGTTGGGAGCGAGTGTGGGGCCGCCGAACACCAGAACCTTGTCCATTAACGACATGGCCCACTCTGATCCCGACGCGCAAGCCCCGTGGTATGGGGGCTGGTCGCGATAAGTATGTGAATGTCGCAGATAGGTAAATGGGCGGTTGCGGCGTTACGCAGAATCGCCACCATAAAGCCGAGCATCGGCAGTGGAGAGCAAGCATGTCCAACAATTTCCTGAACCCGGTAACCACCCAGACCTGGGCCAATGGTCGGCACATCGTCCGTTGCGTCAAAGTCATCCAGGAAACCTGGGACGTGCGCACCTTTTGCTTCATGGCCGACCAGCCGATTCTGTTCTTTTTCAAGCCGGGGCAGTTCGTCACCCTGGAGCTGGAGATCGAAGGCCAACCGATCATGCGCTCCTACACCATTTCCAGTTCGCCGTCGGTGCCGTACAGCTTCTCGGTGACCATCAAGCGCGTGCCGGGCGGGCGGGTTTCCAACTGGCTGCACGACACCCTGCATGAAGGCCAGGAGTTGGCGGTGCACGGGCCGGTCGGGTTGTTCAATGCCATCGACTTCCCAAGCCCCAAAGTGCTGTACCTCAGTGGCGGCGTCGGCATCACGCCGGTAATGTCCATGGCGCGCTGGTTCTACGACACCAACGCGAATGTCGACATGACCTTTATCCACAGCGCCCGCTCGCCCAAAGACATCATTTACCACCGCGAGCTGGAGCACATGGCGTCGCGGATCGACAACTTCAGCCTGCACCTGATCTGCGAAAAACACGGGCTGGGCGAGCCCTGGGCCGGTTATCGCGGCTACCTGAACCACAAGATGCTGGAATTGATGGTGCCGGACTTTCTTGAGCGGGAAGTGTTCTGCTGCGGCCCTACGCCGTACATGAGCGCGGTGAAACGCCTGCTGGAGGCCGCCGGCTTTGACATGACGCGCTATCACGAGGAATCCTTCGGCGCCACGCCGCCGGAAGCCCGTGCCGATGCGGTGGAACAGGCCGAGCAAGCGGCTGATGCACCAGAGGTCGACCTGGCGGACCTGCACCAAGTGGAATTTATCGCCTCCGGCAAAAGCATTCGTGTGGCACCGGGCGAAACCGTGCACGCGGCTGCGGCCAAGCTTGGCCTGCTGATACCCAAAGCCTGCGGCATGGGCATTTGTGGAACCTGCAAGGTGATGAAGCTGGGTGGGGAGGTCGAGATGGACCACAACGGCGGGATCACCGAGGAAGACGAAGCCGAAGGCTACATCCTCTCGTGCTGCAGCGTGCCGAAGGGCGACGTGCGCATCGAGTTCTAATCTCTCAATTGGGCACAGTCCAATGTGGGAGCGGCGGTGCGACGATTCGACTTGCTCGCGAAAGCGGAGTGTCAGTCACTGATGATGGTGTCTGATGCATCGCCTTCGCGAGCAAGCCCGCTCCCACCGTTGTTAACGGTTACTGGGCGTAGACATGCACGACAAAGTGCTGGCCTGATGCTGTCAATTCATAGGCTTTGTCGTAGATCCTCAGTGTCCTCGATGGTTCGCGGATGGTATCGCCGACGTTGGCGATCTTCCGGAATTCATCCCAGTCGATGACGGTGGTGCTGATAGTGCCGTCGATTCTGAGGTTATTGCCGTCGCATTGATATTCCATAGGTTAGCTCTCTGCTGGATTTCCGTTTCCGGCCGATTATTCGGCAGGCAGTTGTTCCCGAAAGGTGGCCGCTGCAGCGGCGTTTTCCTTTCGGGTTCCAAGAGGCTAGTCGATGAAAATGGGCTGTGATGCTGTCAGAAACACCAAATAACAGTCTCGGCAATGCGCCAGTATTCGTAAGACTTAAGCGTTCATCACTTCCCTGATGTCTGCGGCTAATTCTCTTACACGTTCCTCTTCGGTATCCCACGCACACATGAACCGTGCGCCACCTTTGCCAATGAAGGTGTAGAAGCGCCAGCCCTTGGCCGTCAGCGCCGCGATGGCTGGTTCCGAGAGTTGCAGGAACACGCCGTTCGCCTGTACCGGGAACATCAGCTCCACGCCGGGAATGTCCGACACCAGGCTGCTGAGCAATTGCGCGCAGTGGTTGGCGTGGCGGGCGTGTTTGAGCCAGGCGTCGTTTTCCAGCAGGCCCACCCACGGTGCCGAGAGGAAGCGCATCTTCGAAGCCAGCTGGCCGGCCTGTTTGCAGCGGTAGTCGAAGTCTTCAGCCAGTTTGTGGTTGAAGAACAGGATGGCTTCGCCCACGGCCATGCCGTTTTTGGTGCCGCCGAAACACAGTACATCCACACCGGCTTTCCAGGTCAGATCGGCCGGGGAGCAGCCGAGGAACGCGCAGGCGTTGGAAAAACGCGCGCCGTCCATGTGCAAGTTCAGGCCCAGCTCTTTGCAGGTGACGCTGATGGCGCGGATTTCTTCCGGGGTGTACACGCTGCCCACTTCCGTGGCTTGGGTGAGGGTGACCACGCGCGGTTTGGGGTAGTGGATGTCCTGGCGCTTGAGGGCGATCTCGCGGATCGATTCCGGGGTCAGCTTGCCGTTTTCGGTACGTGCGGTGAGCAGCTTGGAGCCGTTGGAGAAAAACTCCGGCGCGCCGCATTCGTCGGTTTCGACGTGGGCGGTTTCCGAGCAAATCACGCTATGGTAGCTCTGGCACAGCGAAGACAGCGCCAGGGAGTTGGCTGCTGTACCGTTGAAGGCGAAGAACACTTCGCAGTCGGTTTCGAACAGATTGCGGAAACCGTCTGCGGCACGGTGGGTCCACTCATCATCGCCGTAGGCGCGTTGATGGCCCTGGTTGGCTTGTTCCATGGCGGCCCAGGCTTCCGGGCAGATGCCGGAATAGTTGTCGCTGGCGAATTGTTGGCTCTTGTCAGTCATGGCCCATTCCTGTGGTCGATGTTGGTGCGCACTGTAACCAAGATTGTCGCGGGTGCGCACGCACTGTAAATGCAAAGTCACTGGGGAATTATGCACGGTACACACACGTTGGCTGTCGGACGCGTCCGCGATGGCGCACTGGATTTGCTCAAGTGGCTGGCGCTGCTGAGCATGGTACTCGACCATTTGCGCTATGTCGGTTTGAGCCTGGACGGCCTGTACGTGCCGGGGCGCCTGGCGTTTCCCTGGTTTTGCCTGGCGATTGCAGCCAATTTGCACCGGGCTGCCAATGCCCCCGTGACCGGTCAGTGGCGCTACCTGGGCTGGCTGTTGCTGTTCAGTGTGATCAGTGAAGTGCCCTATCGGCTGTTTATCGAGGATGCCGATACCTTGAACGTCTTGCCGACTTTGGCGCTGGGGTTGCTGGTTGCACGAGGATGGCAGCAGAAGGCGCTTTTTGATCGAGGATTGGCGCTGATCGCCCTGGTCATCGCGGGCCTGTTTTCTGCCCAGCTGATGTTCGGGTTTTTCGGTGTGTTGCTGCCGCTGGCGATGCTGCTGGTATTTATCCGCCCATGGTATTTCAGCCTGTTGCCGGGTTTGGTCTGCCTGGCCGGCAATCAGTGGCAGATCCTGCTCAATAGCGGCACGCCAGTGGCGCATATGGGGTTGGCCGCTTGCCTGATTGCGCCATTGGCGGGTTTGCTCTTGTTACGACATGGCAAAAACGCCTCGCCACCGGCCATGCGCCGCTGGGCGTATGCGCTGTATCCGCTGCATTTTCTGCTGTTGCTACTCGTCCGCCAGGTGCTCGCCTAACCCCCTGTGGGAGCGGGCTTGCTCGCGAATACGGTGGGTCAGTCAATACATGTGCAAGCTGACTCACCGCCTTCGCGAGCAAGCCCGCTCCCACATTTGTTCTGCGTTGTTCGTGCCATGTCGTAAACGCACCTTTGCGTGGCGTGCGTAGGCATTTGACCTCTCTGCGCCAGCCCTACCATCGCATCAAAGGGCCCTGCATGGGCCTTAACAATACGAAAGGCTGGGAGAGACGCGATGTTCAGCAAAAAAGACCAGATCCAGGGATATGACGACGCATTGCTGGCGGCCATGAATGCCGAGGAGCAGCGTCAGGAAGATCATATCGAGCTGATCGCGTCAGAGAACTACACCAGCAAACGCGTAATGGAAGCCCAAGGCAGTGGCCTGACCAACAAATACGCCGAAGGCTACCCAGGCAAGCGCTACTACGGTGGCTGCGAGCATGTGGACAAGGTTGAAGCCCTGGCCATCGAGCGCGCCAAACAACTGTTTGGCGCCGATTACGCCAACGTGCAGCCGCACTCCGGCTCGTCTGCCAACAGCGCGGTGTACCTGGCGCTGATCAATGCCGGCGACACCATCCTGGGCATGAGCCTGGCCCACGGCGGCCACTTGACCCACGGCGCCAAAGTGTCGTCCTCGGGCAAGCTGTACAACGCCGTGCAGTACGGCATCAACACCGATACCGGTCTGATCGATTACGACGAAGTCGAGCGCCTGGCCGTTGAGTGCCAGCCGAAAATGATCGTGGCCGGTTTTTCTGCCTACTCCAAAACCCTGGATTTCCCGCGCTTTCGCCAGATCGCCGACAAGGTTGGCGCACTGCTGTTCGTCGACATGGCCCACGTCGCCGGCCTGGTTGCCGCTGGCCTGTACCCGAACCCGCTGCCGTACGCCGATGTGGTCACCACCACCACCCACAAGACCCTGCGCGGTCCACGTGGCGGTTTGATCCTGGCCAAGGCCAACGAAGCGATTGAAAAGAAACTCAACGCTGCCGTGTTCCCCGGCGCCCAGGGCGGCCCGCTGATGCACGTCATCGCCGGCAAGGCCGTGTGCTTCAAGGAAGCGCTGGAGCCAGGTTTCAAAGCCTATCAACAGCAGGTCATCGACAACGCCCAAGCCATGGCTGACGTGTTTATCAAGCGCGGCTACGACGTGGTGTCCGGCGGCACCGATAACCACCTGTTTCTGGTCAGCCTGATTCGCCAGGGCCTCACCGGCAAAGACGCGGACGCTGCCCTCGGCCGCGCCCACATCACCGTCAACAAGAACGCCGTGCCGAATGACCCGCAGTCGCCGTTCGTGACCTCGGGCCTGCGTATCGGCACCCCGGCGGTGACCACGCGGGGTTTCAAGGTGCCGCAATGCATCGAACTGGCTGGCTGGATCTGCGACATCCTCGACAACCTCGGCGATGCCGATGTCGAGGCCAACGTGGCCAAGCACGTGTCTGCCCTGTGCGCTGATTTCCCGGTTTATCGCTGAGCGCGGTTTTGGAGTAATGACTATGCAACGCTACTCGGGCTTCGGCCTCTTCAAGCACTCACTCAGCCACCACGAAAACTGGCAGAAGATGTGGCGCACGCCCACACCGAAAAAGGTCTACGACGTGGTGATCGTCGGCGGCGGCGGGCATGGTTTGGCGACGGCTTACTATTTGGCCAAAGAGCACGGCATCACCAACGTGGCCGTGGTCGAAAAAGGCTGGCTGGGCGGCGGTAACACCGCGCGCAACACCACCATCGTGCGCTCCAACTACTTGTGGGATGAGTCGGCGCACCTGTACGAACACGCGATGAAACTGTGGGAAGGCCTGTCCCAGGACCTGAACTACAACGTGATGTTCTCCCAGCGTGGCGTCTACAACCTGTGCCACACCCTGCAAGACATCCGTGACTCCGAACGCCGCGTGAGCGCCAACCGCCTCAACGGTGTGGACGGCGAACTGCTCAACGCCAAGCAAGTGGCCGACGAGATTCCGTACCTGGACTGCTCAAAAAACACCCGCTACCCGGTACTCGGCGCCACCGTGCAACGGCGCGGCGGCGTGGCCCGTCACGATGCCGTGGCCTGGGGTTTCGCCCGTGCGGCTGACGCACTCGGCGTGGACCTGATCCAGCAGACCGAAGTGATCGGCTTTCGCAAGGAAAACGGCGTGTGCATCGGCGTCGAAACCAACAAGGGTTTTATCGGCGCCAAGCGCGTAGGTGTGGTGACTGCTGGTAACTCGGGGCATATGGCCTCGCTGGCTGGCTTCCGCCTGCCGATCGAATCCCACCCGCTGCAAGCGCTGGTGTCCGAGCCGATCAAGCCGATTATCGACAGCGTGATCATGTCCAACGCCGTGCACGGTTACATCAGCCAGTCCGACAAGGGTGACCTGGTGATCGGCGCCGGTATCGACGGCTACAACGGCTACGGCCAGCGTGGTTCGTACCCGGTGATCGAACACACCATCCAGGCCATCGTCGAAATGTTCCCGGTGCTGTCGCGGGTGCGCATGAACCGCCAATGGGGCGGCATCGTCGACACCACGCCGGACGCCTGCCCGATCATCTCCAAGACGCCGGTGCCGAACATGTTCTTCAACTGCGGTTGGGGCACCGGTGGCTTTAAGGCCACGCCGGGCTCAGGCAACGTGTTTGCCGCCAGCCTGGCCAAGGGTGAAATGCACCCATTGGCAGCGCCTTTTTCCATCGACCGTTTCCACAACGGTGCGTTGATCGACGAACACGGCGCTGCGGCCGTCGCCCACTAACAGGAGAAATTTCCTATGTTGCATATCTTCTGTCCTCACTGTGGCGAACTGCGCTCCGAAGAGGAATTCCACGCGTCCGGCCAAGCGCATATCCCGCGCCCGCTGGACCCGAATGCCTGCACCGATGAAGAGTGGGGCGACTACATGTTCTTCCGTGACAACCCACGCGGGCTGCACCACGAACTGTGGATCCATGCCGCCGGTTGCCGTCAGTACTTCAACGCCACCCGCGACACCCTGACCTACGAAATTCTTGAAACCTACAAGATTGGCACCAAGCCGCAATTCACCGCCAAGGCTTCTGGAGAGAAGGTATGAGCCAGATCAATCGCCTGTCCAACGGTGGTCGCATCGACCGTAACAAAGCCCTGACATTTACCTTCAACGGCCAGAGCTACAAAGGCTTTGAGGGCGACACGCTGGCCGCTGCACTGCTGGCCAACGGCGTCGACATCATCGGCCGCAGCTTCAAGTATTCGCGCCCACGCGGCATCTTTGCAGCCGGCGCCGAAGAGCCCAACGCGGTGCTGCAGATCGGCGCCACCGAAGCCACCCAGATTCCCAACGTGCGCGCCACGCAACAGGCGCTGTACCAGGGTTTGGTCGCCACCAGCACCAACGGCTGGCCGAGCGTTAACAATGACGTGATGGGCATTCTCGGCAAGGTCGGCGGCAAGCTGATGCCGCCGGGTTTCTACTACAAAACCTTCATGTACCCGCAATCGTTCTGGATGACGTACGAAAAGTACATTCGTAAGGCTGCGGGCCTTGGCCGCTCGCCGACCGAGAACGACCCGGATACCTACGACAACTTCAACCGTCACTGCGACGTGCTGATTGTGGGCGCAGGCCCTGCCGGCCTGGCCGCTGCATTGGCGGCTGCGCGCAGCGGTGCTCGGGTGATCATCGCCGATGAGCAGGAAGAATTCGGCGGCTCCTTGCTCGATTCCCGCGAAAGCCTTGACGGCAAACCGGCGACCGAATGGGTTGCCAGCGTGATCGCCGAACTCAAAGCCCTGCCCGACGTGGTGCTGCTGCCGCGTGCCACCGTCAACGGTTACCACGACCATAACTTCCTGACCATCCACGAACGCCTCACCGACCACCTCGGCGACCGTGCGCCGATTGGCCAGGTGCGTCAGCGCATCCACCGTGTGCGAGCCAAACGTGTGGTGCTGGCGACCGGTGCGTGCGAGCGCCCATTGGTGTACGGCAACAACGACGTGCCGGGCAACATGCTCGCCGGTGCAGTCTCCACCTACGTGCGCCGCTACGGTGTGGCACCGGGCAAAAAACTGGTGCTGTCGACCAACAACGACCACGCCTACCGTGTCGCGCTGGACTGGCTTGATGCGGGCCTTACCGTGGTGGCTGTCGCCGATGTGCGTCACAACCCACGCGGCGCGCTGGTGGAAGAAGCGCGTGCCAAAGGCATTCGCATCCTCACCGGCAGCGCCGTGATCGAAGCCCGTGGCAGCAAGCGCGTGACCGCTGCGCGGGTGGCGGCGATTGATGTCAAAGCGCACAAAGTCACCAGCCCCGGCGAGTGGCTGGACTGCGACCTGGTGGCCAGCTCCGGCGGCTACAGCCCTGTGGTTCACCTGGCTTCGCACTTGGGCGGCAAGCCGACCTGGCGTGAAGACATCCTCGGTTTTGTACCGGGCGAAGCCCCGCAAAAACGTGTGTGCGTGGGGGGCATCAATGGCGTCTTCGGCCTCGGCGATTCCCTGGCCGATGGTTTTGAAGGCGGCGTGCGCGCGGCCAGCGAAGCCGGGTTTGCGCCGGTGGAAGGCACGCTGCCAAAAGCCTTGAGCCGTCTGGAAGAGCCGACACTGGGCATTTACCAAGTGCCCCATGACAACCCGACCGCACGCGCGCCGAAGCAATTTGTCGACCTGCAAAACGACGTCACCGCCGCGGCGATTGAGCTGGCGACCCGCGAAGGGTTCGAGTCGGTCGAGCACGTCAAGCGTTACACCGCGCTGGGTTTCGGCACCGACCAGGGCAAGCTCGGCAACGTCAACGGCCTGGCCATCGCGGCCCGCTCGCTGAACGTGACCATCCCGCAGATGGGCACCACCATGTTCCGCCCCAACTACACGCCGGTGACCTTCGGCGCCGTCGCGGGCCGCCACTGTGGGCACATTTTCGAGCCGGTGCGCTACACCGCGCTGCAAGCCTGGCACGTCAAAAACGGCGCCGAGTTTGAAGACGTCGGCCAATGGAAACGCCCTTGGTACTTCCCACGCAACGGTGAAGACCTGCATGCCGCCGTTAAGCGTGAATGCCTGGCCGTGCGCGACAGCGTTGGCCTGCTGGATGCGTCCACCCTCGGCAAAATCGACATTCAAGGCCCGGATGCCCGCGAGTTTCTCAACCGCATCTACAGCAACGCCTGGACCAAGCTCGACGTGGGCAAGGCCCGCTACGGCCTGATGTGCAAGGAAGACGGCATGGTCTTCGACGACGGTGTAACTGCGTGCCTGGCCGACAACCACTTCCTGATGACCACCACCACCGGCGGCGCGGCCCGCGTGCTGCAGTGGCTGGAAATCTACCAGCAGACCGAGTGGCCAGACCTCAAGGTGTACTTCACTTCGGTCACCGACCACTGGGCAACCATGACCTTGTCCGGCCCCAACAGTCGCAAGCTGCTGGCGGAAGTCACCGACATCGACCTGGACAAGGACGGCTTCCCGTTCATGACCTGGAAAGAAGGCTTGGTCGGCGGCGTACCGGCGCGGGTGTTCCGTATCTCGTTTACCGGCGAGCTGTCGTACGAAGTCAACGTGCAGGCCGACTACGCCATGGGCGTACTCGAGCAGATCGTTGCGGCCGGCAAGAAGTACAACCTCACGCCGTACGGCACCGAGACCATGCACGTACTGCGGGCCGAGAAGGGCTTCATCATCGTCGGGCAAGACACCGACGGCTCGATGACCCCGGACGACCTGAACATGGGCTGGTGCGTAGGCCGTACCAAACCGTTCTCGTGGATCGGCTGGCGCGGGATGAACCGCGAAGACTGCGTGCGTGAAGAGCGTAAGCAGCTGGTGGGCTTGAAGCCGATTGACCCGACTGTATGGCTGCCGGAAGGCGCACAGTTGGTGTTCGACCCCAAGCAGTCGATCCCGATGAAGATGGTCGGCCACGTGACCTCAAGCTACGCGCACAACTCGCTGGGTTATTCGTTTGCGATGGCGGTGGTCAAGGGCGGCTTGAAGCGTATGGGTGAGCGAGTGTTCTCACCGCAGGCGGATGGCAGCGTGATCGAGGCAGAGATTGTGTCCTCGGTGTTCTTTGACCCGAAAGGCGATCGCCAGAACATCTGATAGACCGAGGCGCGGCCTTCGCGAGCAAGCCCGCTCCCACATTTGGAATGCATTCCCCTGTGGGAGCGGGCTTGCTCGCGAAGACGCCAGTAGCCGCACAACAGAATCAGGAAAGGTGCTTTATGACAGCAGCCAATGTTTACCAACAACGCCCCACCACCGGCGCCAAGGCCGAGTCGTCGCTGCACCATGCCGACCTCGCCAGCCTGGTCGGCAAGGGCCGCAAGAACGCCGGCGTGACCGTGCGTGAAAAGAAACTCCTCGGCCACCTGACGATTCGTGGCGATGGCCATGACGCCGCGTTCGCCGCCGGTGTGCACAAAGCCCTGGGCATCGAACTGCCTGGCGCCCTTCAAGTCATCGTCAAAGGGGAAACCAGCCTGCAATGGCTCGGCCCGGATGAGTGGCTGTTGATCGTGCCAAGCGGCGAAGAATTCGCCGCCGAACAAAACCTGCGGGCTGCCCTGGGCGAGTTGCATATCCAGATCGTCAACGTCAGCGGCGGCCAGCAGATCCTCGAACTCAGCGGCCCGAACGTGCGTGACGTGCTGATGAAGTCCACCAGCTACGACGTGCACCCTAATAACTTTCCGGTGGGCAAGGCGGTGGGCACAGTGTTCGCCAAGTCGCAGTTGGTGATCCGTCACACGGCTGAAGACACCTGGGAACTGCTGATCCGTCGCAGCTTCTCGGATTACTGGTGGCTGTGGTTGCAGGATGCGTCCGCCGAATTCGGCCTGAGCGTTCAAGCCTGAGGAGTGACCCATGAGCCGCGCACCCGATACATGGATTTTGACTGCCGACTGCCCCAGCGTGCTCGGCACGGTGGACGCGGTCACCCGCTACCTGTTTGAGCAGGGCTGCTACGTCACCGAGCACCATTCGTTCGATGATCGCCTCTCGGGCCGGTTTTTTATCCGCGTGGAATTCCGCCAGCCCGAGGGTTTTGACGAGCAGGCGTTCCGCGCGGGTCTGGCCTCGCGCGGTGAAGCCTTTGGCATGATCTTCGAGCTGACGGCGCCGAACTATCGGCCAAAAGTGGTGATCATGGTGTCCAAGGCCGATCACTGCCTGAATGATTTGCTCTACCGCCAGCGTATCGGCCAATTGTCGATGGACGTGGTCGCGGTGGTGTCCAATCACCCTGATTTGAAGCCATTGGCCGACTGGCACCAGATTCCCTACTACCATTTCCCCCTCGACCCTAACGACAAACCGTCCCAGGAGCGTCAGGTGTGGCAAGTGATTGAAGAGACCGGCGCGGAGCTGGTGATCCTTGCGCGTTACATGCAAGTACTGTCGCCGGAGCTGTGCCGCAAGCTCGATGGCAAGGCCATCAACATTCACCACTCCCTGTTGCCCGGTTTTAAAGGCGCCAAGCCGTATCACCAGGCGTACAACAAGGGCGTGAAACTGGTGGGCGCTACGGCGCATTACATCAACAACGATCTGGATGAAGGCCCAATCATCGCCCAGGGTGTGGAGGTGGTGGACCACAGCCACTATCCCGAGGACTTGATTGCCAAGGGGCGCGATATTGAAGGGCTGACGTTGGCCCGGGCGGTTGGGTATCCCATTGAGCGGCGGGTTTTTCTCAATGCCAATAGGACTGTGGTGCTTTGACGGCCGCCATCGCAGGCAAGCCAGCTCCCACCTTTGAAAGTATTCACAAATCAAAATGTGGGAGCTGGCTTGCCTGCGATGAGGCCATCAGCAACAACACAAGGAAACAGCATCTGTAACCCGAGCACTTAAACGCGCCGCCTGCCTGGGCGACGCGGTTCCATAAAAACAACAGCGAGGTGAAAGCATGTCTGGTAATCGTGGTGTCGTGTATCTCGGCAACGGCAAGGTCGAAGTACAGAAAATCGACTATCCCAAAATGCAGGACCCCCGTGGCAGGAAGATTGAGCACGGCGTCATCCTGCGCGTGGTCTCCACCAACATCTGCGGCTCCGACCAACACATGGTGCGCGGCCGCACCACTGCCCAGACCGGCCTGGTACTGGGGCATGAAATCACCGGCGAAGTGATCGAGAAGGGCAGCGACGTCGAAAACCTGAAAATCGGCGACCTGGTGTCGGTGCCATTCAACGTGGCGTGCGGCCGTTGCCGCTCGTGCAAAGAACAACACACCGGCGTGTGCCTTACCGTCAACCCGGCCCGTGCCGGTGGCGCCTACGGCTACGTCGACATGGGCGACTGGACCGGCGGCCAGGCCGAATACGTGCTGGTGCCGTATGCCGACTTCAACCTGCTCAAACTGCCGGACCGCGACAAAGCCATGGAGAAAATCCGTGACCTGACCTGCCTCTCCGACATCCTGCCGACCGGCTACCACGGCGCCGTCACTGCCGGCGTTGGCCCAGGCAGCACCGTCTACATCGCAGGCGCCGGCCCGGTCGGCCTGGCCGCTGCTGCTTCCGCCCGCCTGCTCGGCGCGGCGGTGGTGATCATCGGCGACGTCAACCCAATCCGCCTGGCCCACGCCAAGGCCCAGGGTTTCGAAATTGCCGACCTGTCCAAAGACACCCCACTGCACGAACAGATCGCCGCCTTACTGGGCGAGCCGGAAGTGGACTGCGCGGTAGACGCCGTAGGCTTCGAAGCCCGTGGCCACGGCCATGAAGGCGCCAAGGCCGAAGCCCCGGCCACCGTGCTCAACTCGCTGATGGGCGTGGTGCGTGTGGCGGGCAAAATCGGTATCCCAGGCCTGTACGTCACCGAAGACCCGGGTGCTGTGGACGCCGCCGCAAAAATGGGCAGCCTGAGCATTCGCTTTGGCCTGGGCTGGGCCAAATCCCACAGCTTCCACACCGGGCAAACGCCGGTGATGAAGTACAACCGCGCACTGATGCAGGCGATCATGTGGGACCGCATCAACATTGCGGAAATCGTCGGTGTGCAGGTGATCAGCCTGGATGACGCGCCACGTGGGTATGGCGAGTTTGATGCGGGCGTGCCGAAAAAGTTTGTGATTGATCCGCATAAGATGTTTAGCGCGGCGTAAGGCTTGGGGCAAATAAAAGGGCGACCTGTGGGTCGCCCTTTTTGCGTCTGGTGTTTAGGCCTGTAGGCGCCGGCTGATCACATCCAGCAAATCACAACCATCGCGCAATGGAATGGCGCAGAGCAGGGCGAAGTCCTGGAGGACGAGGTTGTCGGTGTTCAGGCCTTCTCGGAACGCCAGGTTTTCCATGACTTGTGTGACCGCGCGGATGCGGTAGACGGCGGCGTCGTGGAGCACGTCGAGCGGGACTTGGGTGTCGATGAGCAGGGAAGGGATGGTGCTGTCGTGGCCGGTGAGCGGCATGTATCGGTTCATGTTCTAACCTT
The DNA here is from genome assembly GCF_005938045.2 of Pseudomonas sp. KBS0710. Taxonomy (GTDB): domain Bacteria; phylum Pseudomonadota; class Gammaproteobacteria; order Pseudomonadales; family Pseudomonadaceae; genus Aquipseudomonas. Next base: position 6,420,135 of record NZ_VCCF02000001.1, read on the forward strand.
TATTTCAGAGAGTGAGGCTACCACTCACACGTCGCCAAACGAATGGGTGGCAGCTGTACGCAGGTTGGCGAACCGGTGAAATAAAGCAAAGGCCGGCAGACCCGAAGGTCTCCCGCGCACAGCCGCCATAAAGCAGCCTTACGCGTGCAAAAGCACCAGCAAAGGAGCAGGTGCTTTTGCATGCATTATTTCAATCGAGTCGCCAAACCCGTGTCGCCATATGGACGACCGCCGAACTATAAGCGCCATCCATCGCCAGGAGCAAGTCGCCCGGCCAATGCAGATCAAATGTGCGCGAGTTTGGTCAGGTGGTTGAAGTGGGTCAGCGTTGGGCAAACCCCGGTGATCAAGTACAGCCGCGCGTGGGCGCCGTGAGATCGTGTGGGGCCACATGGAGCGTGCGGCGATCAGCCTGCACGAGGCGAATTGACTTCCAAGAGAGCTGCCCGTCGGGCAGCTTTCTTTATTTGGGGCAAATATTCAGTTAAAGGTGCAGGCTGCGGGCGATGAACTCACGCAGTCCTTTGAGAGGATATCAGCGGCTTTTGCGTCGCTTGGGGCCTTGGTTTTGGCTTTGACTTCCTTATCGAAACTTGCGGTGAACACGCTCTCCCATTTATTGCCCACTGCCTCGATCGGTTTGCCTGGCTTATAAGCCAGCGTCACTTCTTCTTTGTTTGAATCCTTGTAGCGACAAAGAACTGCCCAGTCTTTTTTCTTGTTTGGATCCGTTTCATTATTGGCTATCTGGATACGAGCCGCCTCGAAAAAGGGGTGAGAAAGCTCCGCTTCGGTGGGGTCGGCGCTGTACTCCCACTTTGAACCTTCCGAGCCGTCGACAGAGTAAGAGTAGCCTTGTGCGGTCTTATGGGCTTTTACATTAGTGGCGTCCGGGCAGCTGGCAGCGTATGAATTTCCAGCGAAAGCGGTCAGCAGGGCAAGCGTAATAATTGATACGTTGGTGTGCATGGTTCCAAACTCCAGTCCATTGTTTTGAAGGGCTATCATCTGGAGAGAAGAACTAGTTTGATACTGTTACAAATGACAGTTTTTTATGGTTTTTTTGAATGGACCCTATTCTTATTTGTTCTTTAGACTTTTTATATGGCTTCCATTCAATAAGCGCTTTGCGGTTGCTTTGATCCCCACAACCCACCCATACATGACCAAACCTCGGCTTAGCGAGCGGCCAGTGCGCCTTGATACAGCACAGGTCCGGTGGGTTGCCCGGTCGGTGAACCACCTTCTGGCTCCAGGCTGACGGCCAGGGTCGCGGGTGCAGTCAGCAGCGCTTGCTGTTCCTTGCTCAGCTCGATTCGGCCTTTACCCGAGGTGGGCACCAAGCCCAGGGAGACGGGTTTGCCACCGGCCGCAATGACCCACAGTTCCAGGGCACGTGCTGGCTCTACAGCCGCCAACGTCAGCGGCTCCACCTGCAGGTGATCGCCAAACGCCTGGACCTGCAACGCCGGCTGCTGGTTGGCCGCGACCAACGTGGCGTTGTACTCGGCGCCGCTATCACGCTGATAAAGCACACCCACCAGCACCGCCACGACGATCGCGCAGGCAGCGGCCAGCAGGCGCAAATTCATCCAGAATGGTTTCTTCGCCGGCACATGCAGCACTTGCGGTTCAATGCGCGCCTTGATGCCGGCCCACACATGCTCGGGCACTGGCCGTTCGGGCACGGCGCCGGTCAGGCTGGCGAGGGCATCTTGCCAATGGCCGAGTTCAGCGCGCAGCGCGGCATCGTCCAGCAGCAGGTTGTCAAAGCGCTTGCGTGCAGTGGCGGGCATCAGCCCGATGGCGTAGTCGGCGGCCAGGGCGCGGCGCAGGGCGGTGGTTTGGTAGTTCATGATTCAAGGCACCTGCGCAGGCGCTCCATGCCACGGCGAATCCAGGATTTGACCGAACCCAGCGGCGCCGCCAAATGTTCGGCCAGCTCCGAGCACGACAGGCCCTGGAAGTAAGCCACGCTGATTGATTGGCGTTGCATACCGTCGAGGCTGTCGAGGCAGCGGTTGAGGGCGCGGGCTTCGCGCTCGCTGTCGAGTTGCTCGTGGGCGCTGGGGCTGTCGTCGAGCATGGCTTCCTGCTGGCCCTCGGCTAATGGCTGTTCGCGGTGTTTGCGCAATTGGTCAATGGCCAGGTTGCGGGTGATGTTGATCATCCAGGTCATTGGCGCTGCCAGGTGAGCCTCGTAGCGCGAAGCGTTGTACCAGATGCGCACAAAGGCTTCCTGTAACACTTCTTCGGCGAGGTCCGAGCGCCCCATAAAACGCAAGGCAACACCGTGCAGCCGTGGCGAAACACTGCGGTAAAGGGTTTCGAACGCCTGGCGGTTGCCCAGGGCGCATTGGGCCAGCAATGGCCGCAACGGGTCAGCATCGTGGACGGAAATAGGGCTTCTCCAGGCTCTCGTTCGAGGGCGATGGGACTGCGCACGGTAGGCAGAGGGTAGTTCAGCTTGAGCATTCATTCCATCCGACTCCGGGCGGTGCATGGGGGATATACGCACGCGGGGAACAGTTGGATGCAGAATTTTCTGAACTAATCTGCAGGTGGGAACATTCCTTCGGGACTGTCAGTCAAACGCCTGCTTTTAGCTCCTACATTCAGAGGTTGTCTTGATGAAGATTTCACGCGGTTTTGCCCTGTCCTGCCTGTTGACCGTGGCCGCCAGCCCGGTGTTTGCCGCAGGTTTCAGCCTCGGTGACGTGGCCAATGCCGTCTCCGGTGCCCAGGGCAGCAACAACAAGGCGGCCGCTGCAGCGCCTAGCTCTGAGACCGCCGGCCTGCTGAGCGCCCTGACCTCGCAACTGAACATCACCCCCGAACAGGCCGTGGGCGGTACCGGCGCCATGCTGGGCCTGGCCAAGAACAAACTCAGCGGCACCGACTACTCGCAATTGGGCAAGAGCGTGCCGGGCCTGGATCAACTCTCGGGCAGCAACTCCCTGGGCAGCCTCGGCGCCTTGAGCGGGCTGCTTGGCCAGAGTGGCGGCAGCAAGACCAGCGGCCTGGACAGCGTGCTGGGTAACGTAAAGAACACCAGTGACCTGAACACCGCCTTCAGCGCGTTGGGCATGGACAGCGGCATGGTCAGCCAGTTTGCCCCGGTGATCCTCAAGTACCTGGGCGGCCAAGGCGCCAGCGAATCGGTGCTAGGCAAACTGGCTTCGGCCTGGGGCACGGGTAGCTAAAGGCCCAGCGCGCCCAGTCTTCGGCGTTTGAGTGTCAGCGGCTAAGGGGTGTATTTAAAACTGCAGTCCGAGACACTCAGGCGCTTTGGGTTCTCCAAAGCGTCGGCACCTTCCTGTGCACCACATATACCGTTGTTCCACTGTGTACCCTCCGCTTTTTCCAGACCGCTCATACTCAGTTGAAGCTTAATGAAGGGTCGGGACACTTTGTCGGCCGGTTCGGCTTTTTCTTTTTCAGCGGTCCCGCCATACAGGCAGAACACTTTCCCGTTAGCTATTTTGGCACCGACCAGTCCCAACTGGTATTTAGGCTCCAGGTACGTATCGAGTGTGGCTGGAGATTGGCCCTCCCACGTCTGCCCAGCAGGGCCGGGAGCCTTATATTCGTACCCATCTGGGATCTGCGGGTTGGGATCGGTATAGGGGTTGGCTTTGATTGTGCTGACTGGCGGGCAGGTGGCAGTGTCCGCCTGCGCAATGCCGGCTAACGCCATTAAAGCCATGCCGGCGAGGGAGAGTTTGATGATCATGATCAGGTACTCGGCAATGAGGGAGCCTATAGCCTAATCAGCTGCCTGCAGCTGGCGTAACTGTGAAAGCTGACAGTTTTTTATGCCTTTTCGCAAGACGCTTTATAACGGTTTCGCCTGGCGATGCAGCTGTTCAATACCTCTACCTTCCTCGCTCCTGCGAACGCCCCTGCGAGATGCCGGACGCAAGAGGGTGACCCGCTCTTCACTTGGCAATACGGCAATGAGTCGAAATATCTCAATGTGGAACGGTGGCGGATGTTTCACCACATATGAAGTTCGTTGCGGGAAGGAAAGCCTGTTCGTAGCGAATTCTTTAACGCCATCATGTAGGAGCAATCATATGAACATCAGCGCATTCTTCAATACTGTTTTCCACTCGGCCTTTTGGCCTTCGGCTGCAAGCCAAGGACCGGCTGAGGACGTCAGCAAGAAAGACACCATGGTAAAAGAGCGTGCTTGGGTAACTGGCGAAGGTTGCGCCACCTTGCCCAAGGGCTGCCAGGAGCAGGCTGACGCGGTAGCCGAGCAGGACACCATGACCAAGGTGAAAGCATGGGGCACTGGCCATCCAGCCACGCTACCGAGGTTGGGCCGTAAATGGTGAGTGTACCGTCAGACGCGCGCGGGTTGGCCTGACACCTCGCTGATGCGCTGATGCTTGGTTCACCCCGTTTGCGCCGGTGATTCTGCAATACCTGGGCAGTCAAGGCGCCAACCAGTCGGTGCTGGGCAAGCTGGCTTCCGCCTGGGGCACGGGGAGCTAATCACGTTTAATGTGTATTTCGTACGGGGTGTGTGACTCTATTGACCATAAAAACGGAAAGTGTCCCCGCAATTTAACGAATTGAACTGTAGGGAACTTCCGCAAGGGTGGCGCCACAGAGAATTACCTTCCAAGTAGTCGCCCTGACGAGCTTGGAAGGCTTCTTCTAATGAAACTCATTGGTAATTCTATGATGAATTTGCGTTTTCCAATTAACACCTTGGCAATCCTTCCCCCCGCCCTCCAGCCGGCGCCAAAGCCGGAGCAGGAATACTATTCGCGGTTAGATATCAGTTATAAGGAGCACCAGCAGCAGCGTGCCCATTCCGGCAATGGAGCGGCCAGTGACTTAACAGCAAAGGATGCGAAAACGCCAGACGATCAGCCACTTAACATTTGGGGAGAATGTGTCCCCCGTTAGTTTGCACGCACTTTGATTCAATAGGATGAATTGATCGCACGGCCCGGATTGAATGAAAAGGCCGTGGCAATGGCTGGCAGCTTTATTTGCGCAGCATTTCAATTCTCTGGTCCTTCTCCATCCAGAGCTGGTTCACCCAGTTCTGGACGGTCTGGCGAAACGCCGGATCATTCTCGTAATCCCCTTGCCACAACGCCGGGTCCAGCTCACGGGTGCGGATATCAATGATCACCTTCGGCACTGTGCCGCAGATCAAGTCCCAGAACCCCGGAATTTTTTGCTGCGGGTAGACGACGGTCACATCCAGGACCGCGTCGAGTTGCTCACCCATCGCAGCCAGCACAAACGCCACGCCGCCCGCCTTGGGTTTTAGCAGCCGCGAAAACGGCGATTCCTGCTGTGTGCGTTTGGCCTCGCTGAAGCGCGTGCCTTCGAGGTAATTGACCACCGTCACCGGCTGGCGCTTGAACAGCTCGCAGGCCTCTTTGGTGATCTTCAAATCCTGCCCCGCCAGCTCCGGGTGCTTGGCCAGGAACGCCTTGGTGTAGCGCTTCATGAACGGGTAATCCAGCGCCCACCAGGCCAGGCCCAGGAAGGGCACCCAGATCAGCTCTTTTTTCAGGAAGAATTTGAAGAACGGCGTGCGCCGGTTGAGTGCCTGGATCAGCGCCGGAATATCGACCCAGGACTGGTGGTTGCTGATCACCAGGTAGGAAGTGTCGCCGCGTAGCTCGTCGCCGCCGCGAATGTCCCATTGGGTGGGGATGCACAGGGCGAAAATCAGTTTGTCGATCTCGGCCCAGGTCTCGGCGATCCACATCACCGCCCACGACGCGTAGTCGCGAAAGCGGCCGGGCGCTACCAGCTTGAGCAGGGCAAACACCATCAGCGGGCCGAACAGCACCAGGGTGTTGAGCAATAACAGCAGTGTGACAAAACAGCCGGTGAGCAGGCGGCGCATAAGTAACTCTTGGAATCGGGTGGGCGGGCCATGATAAGCAAGCTGAGTCTAGAGGCCAAATCGCAAATTGCCGCACGAATGTGAGCTGACGCGGAGCGTCCAGAGCTGCATTCCCACGCAGAGCGTGGGAACGATCTAACTAAACAACGCTTTTGCGGTCTAGAATCCGCCTACTTCTTTCCGAGGAAATCACTTCGTGAAACTGCTCCTTGCCTTGCTCGCCCTGGCTGCCGTGCCTGTCATGGCTGCCGAACCGACCCTCTACGGTCGCTACGAATACATCCAGTTGCCGGAGATCGGCCAAACCTTCAAGGCCAAGATGGACACCGGCGCGCTCACCGCTTCGCTGTCGGCCCGCAACATCGAAACCTTCCAGCGCGACGGCGATGACTGGGTGCGCTTCCGCCTTGGCGGCAAGGACGCCAGCGACAAGGTCTATGAGCACAAAGTCTCGCGCATCAGCAAAATCAAAAGCCGCGCTGATGAAGACGACGACAAGGACGAAGCCACCGTGGCCAAACGCCCGGTAATCGACCTGGAAATGTGCCTGGGCAACGTCAAGCGCACCGTCGAGGTCAACCTCACCGACCGCAGCAGCTTCAACTACCCGTTGCTGATCGGCGCCAAGGCCCTGCGTGAGTTCGGCGCGGCGGTAAACCCGGCCCGTCGCTACACTGCTGACAAACCGGACTGCTGATTGAACCCATGCCGCATATCCTGATTGTCGAAGACGAAGCGGCGATAGCCGACACGCTGATCTTTGCCCTGCAAGGCGAGGGCTTTACCACCACCTGGCTGAGCCTTGGCCAGGAGGCGCTTGCCCATCAACGCCAGACGCCTGCCGACCTGATCATCCTCGACATCGGCCTGCCGGACATCAGCGGCTTTGAGACCTGCAAGCAATTGCGCCGTTTCAGTGAAGTGCCGGTGATGTTCCTCAGTGCGCGCGATGGCGAGATTGACCGCGTGGTGGGCCTGGAGATCGGCGCCGACGATTATGTGGTCAAGCCGTTCAGCCCGCGGGAAGTGGCGGCGCGGGTTCGGGCGATTCTCAAGCGCGTCGGCCCCGGCGCTGCGCCCGCCGTGTTCCTGGTCGACCTGGAACGCATGCAGATCAGTTATCGCGGCCAGCCTTTGAGCCTCACGCGGCATGAATTCCGCCTGCTGCAAAGCCTGCTGGAACAGCCCGAACGGGTGTTCAGCCGCGAGCAATTGCTCGACGCGGTGGGCGTGCCGGCCGATGCCGGCTATGAGCGCAATATCGACAGCCATATCAAAAGCCTGCGCAGCAAACTGCGGGGGATTGCGGCGGATGCCGAGCCGATCCATACCCATCGCGGCCTCGGCTACAGCTACAGCCCGAGCCACAGCTGATGCGCCTGGGGCTGCGGATCTTCCTGGTGTATGCGCTGTTTATCGGCCTCACGGGTTATTTTGTGCTCAATACCGTGATGAAGGAAATCCGCCCCGGCGTGCGCCAGTCCACCGAAGAAACCTTGGTGGACACGGCCAACCTGTTGGCTGAAATACTGCGCGATGACGTAAAAAACCAAACCCTCGGCCAAAGCCACTGGCCTGAGTTGCTCAAGGCCTACGGCAATCGCCAGCCCGGCGCGACCATTTGGGGCCTGCCGAAAAACCAGGTCAACCACCGCATCTACGTGACCGACGCCAACGGCATCGTGTTGCTCGATTCCACCGGCGAAGCGGTGGGCCAGGACTATTCTCAGTGGAACGACGTGTACCTCACCTTGCGGGGTGAGTACGGCGCCCGTTCCACCCGCAGTGAGCTGGACGATCCCACCTCGTCGGTGATGCACGTGGGCGCGCCGATCCGCGACAACGGCCAGATCATCGGCGTGGTCACGGTGGCCAAACCCAACAGTTCGTTGCAGCCCTATGTGGATCGCACCGAGAACCGCCTGCTGTGGTACGGCGCCGGGTTGGTGGTGTTGGGCCTGCTGCTGGGCGCATTGCTGTCGTGGTGGCTGAGCGTGGCGCTGCATCGGCTCACGGCGTATGCACAGGCGGTAAGCGAAGGGCGTCGGGCCGAGTTGCCGCATTACCGGGGCGGCGAACTCAAGCAATTGTCTACCGCTGTGGAGCACATGCGCACGCAGCTGGAAGGCAAGGCCTACGTCGAGCATTACGTGCACACCCTGACCCACGAATTGAAAAGCCCGTTGGCCGCGATTCGCGGCGCGGCGGAGTTGTTGCAGGGCGATATGAGCCGTGAGCAGCAGCAGCGTTTTATCGGCAATATCGACAGCGAAAGCGCGCGCCTGCAGCAGTTGATCGAGCGGTTGCTTAACCTTGCCCAAGTGGAGCAGCGCCAGGGTTTGGAAGAACAGACCCGCATGCCGTTGGCGGCCCTGGTCGATGAGGTACTCAAGGCGCAATGTGCGCGAATCGAAGGTGCTGACCTGCACGTTGAACAGACGATTGCAGCCGATGTGAAGGTCTTCGGTGAGCCTTTCCTGCTGCGCCAGGCGCTGGGCAACCTGCTGGATAACGCCTTGGACTTCACACCGCCCGGCGGCACCTTGCGCTTCAGCGCACAGACGCACCATAACGACGTGCAGGTCAGCCTGTTCAATCAGGCTGCGCCGATTCCCGACTACGCCTTGCCGCGCCTGAGCGAGCGTTTCTACTCGCTGCCGCGCCCGGTCAGCGGGCGCAAAAGCACGGGCCTGGGCCTCAACTTTGTCGAGGAAGTGATGAAGCTGCACGGCGGCGCGTTGCAGATCGGCAATGTGCAGGGCGGCGTGCAAGTGGTGCTGCATCTCCACACAGTCTCCACAGTGCCCACATAAAGCGCCCACACGCGCGGCTCACGCTCTGCCCATCAAAACAGGGAGAGCCCCATGAACCGCAGCCTGCTTTTCAAACTTGGCGCCATTGCGCTGTTGATCCTGCTGTTGCTGATTCCGCTGCTGATGATCAACGGCATCATCAGTGACCGCCAGCAACTGCGCGACGGCGTATTGATGGACATCGCCCGCAGCTCCAGCTACAGCCAGCGCATTACCGGACCGGTGATGGTGGTGCCGTATCGCAAGACGGTGCGCGAGTGGAAACTCAATGAAAAGCTCAACAAACGCTACGAGGAAACCCGTGAAGAGCGCGGTCGTCTGTATTTCCTGCCGGACCGCTTTGAACTCGACGGCAAGGTGCAAACCGAATTGCGATCGCGCGGCATCTACCAGGCGCGCCTGTTCCATGCCGATAACCGCGTCAGTGGGCGTTTTGAACTGCCTGCACAGTTGGGCATTACGGAAAACTTTGCCGATTACCGTTTTGATCCGGCGTTTCTGGCGGTGGGTATCAGCGACATTCGCGGCATCGAAAACGCCCTGAAGCTGGAGCTGGGCAGCCAACGCCTGGCGTTCTCGCCGGGCTCCCAAGTGGACTGGCTGGGCGAGGGCGTGCATGTGACGCTGCCCGAGCAGGACAGCAAAAAGCCGGGCGTGGTGGACTTCGCTTTTGACCTGCGCCTGCAAGGCACTGAGCAGCTGCAAGTGGTGCCAGTGGGCAAGACCAGCCAGGTGTCACTCGCGTCCAACTGGCCGCACCCAAGCTTTATCGGCAACTTCCTGCCGGCGCAGCGAGAGGTCACCGACAAGGGCTTCAGCGCCAATTGGCAGACTTCGTTTTTCTCCACCAACCTCGAACAGGCGCTGCAAACCTGCCTGGACCGCCAGGGCTGTGAAGACTTCAGCAACCGCAGCTTCGGCGTGAACTTTATCGACCCGGTGGACCAGTACCTCAAGAGCGACCGCGCGATCAAATACGCGCTGCTGTTTATCGCCCTGACGTTTGCCGGTTTCTTCCTGTTCGAGGTGCTGAAGAACCTCGCGGTACACCCGATCCAGTACGCATTGGTGGGCTTTGCCTTGGCGTTTTTCTACCTGCTGTTGCTGTCGTTATCCGAACACTTGGGCTTTGCGTTGGCCTACCTCATCTCCGCCAGTGCCTGTGTGTTGTTGATTGGTTTTTATGTGTGCCATGTGCTGCGCAGTGTTGCTCACGGCCTGGGGTTTTCGGCGGGGTTGGCAGCGTTGTATGGCTTGTTGTACGGGCTGCTGAGCGCCGAGGATTACGCACTGCTGATGGGCTCGCTGTTGCTGTTCGGGCTGCTGGGTACGGTGATGGTGCTGACGCGCAAACTGGATTGGTATGGCGTAGGCAAGCGCAAGGATCGGGAGGTGCTGCAATGATTGGGTTACGTGAAGATCAGCAGGTGCGGGCGCAATTGGTAGCAAGGATTGCCACCTTCCTCAGCAGCACCACTCTTCAATGTGGGAGCGGGCTTGCTCGCGAAGGCGGTGTATCAGAAACAGATGTGCTGAATGACACGCCGCATTCGCGAGCAAGCCCGCTCCCACATTGGATCGTGGGGCTTGTTAAACCGGTGGCTGAGTCTCCAGCATCGAAGGCCGTTGGCTGACCTCGGCATACCAGTCGGCAAGCTTGGGGTTGCCGGCACGCCATTGCAGGTCGGGGTGGCGAAAATCCAGGTAACCCAGGGCGCAAGCCACGCTGATGGCGGCGATGTCGAAGTGGCTGGCCAGTTCGGCAATTGCATCGCTCTCTAACTCGGCGAGGGCGCGGTGGATCTTGTTGCGCTGGCCTTCCAGCCATTGGTCCCAGTGTTTTTCTGCCGGGCGCATGGCGGTCTCGTAACGCACCAGCACGGCGGCATCCAGGATGCCGTCGGCCATCGAGGCGAGGGTGAGGCGGCGCCAGCGGGCCGAGCCGTCACGCGGGATCAGCGGGTTGCCGACGTGCTGGTGGTCGAAGTAATCGAGGATCACCCGGCTGTCGTGCAGCACCGAACCATCGGCCAGGCGCAGGGCCGGAATTTTGCCCACAGGGTTGTCTTGTATGACCTGTGCATCGGGGTTGACCGGCGTGGGCATGCAGCCATGCAGGGCCACACGGCCTTGCTGGCCGGTTTCGATCAGCAGCACGCGGACTTTGCGAACAAAGGGTGAAGCAGGGTTGTGAAACAAGGTCATGCTGGGCGCGGACATGGGCATTCCTCGGAAAAGGGCAGCGCTAATCTATCTCAGCGCTTGAGCAACGCCCAAGCCCCAATTGCAGCCGGAACACCCAACCCCACCCAACTCACCGAATCCCACAGCCCGTCACCCAACAGCGCCGCAAACAACCCGGCCGCGCTGAGCAGGCCAATCCCCAGCGGGATGCCGAATACCTTCCAGAAACTCGACTGGCGCGGCTTCATGACTTGGCCGCCTTGCGCCGCACAATCCACAGGTAAACGCCGCTGCCCAATACGATGATGGTCAGCACATCCAGCACCGCCCAGAGGATCTTCATCGGCATGCCGCCATAGTCGCCAAAGTGCAGCGGTTGAGACATGCCCATGGCGTCCATGTACCAGGGCCGCTCGGCGATGGCGGTGACGGCCAGGGTGCTGGCGTCGATCAGCACCGGCGTGAGCAGGTGCGAGGTCAAATGCGTGCTGCCCTTCATGAACACCGCGTAGTGGTGCTCGCTGGAAAAGCGCGTGCCGGGGAAGGCGATAAAGTCCGGCTCCATGCCGGGCGCGGCCTTGGCGGCGATACTCAGCAATTCGGTGGCCGGTGCGCGCTGGGTCAGCGGCGGCGCGTTTTTGTACGGTTCGATCATGGCGCTGAGACTGTCCTGGCGCCAGGCGGCGATGATCAGATCGGCGCAGGCGCTGATCACGCCGGTCACACCTACCACCAGCGCCCAGGTCAGCGTGACCACGCCGATCAGGTTGTGCAGGTCGAGCCAGCGCAGGCGCGTGGATTTGTCTTTACGCACGGTGGCGAACTTCAACCGACGCATAAACGGCAGGTACAACACCGTACCCGAGACAATCGCCACCACAAACAGAATACCCATGAACGCCAGCAGCAACTTACCCGGCAGCCCGGCGAACATGTCCACGTGCAAGCGCAGCAGGAACAGCGTCAGCCCGCCATTGGCCGCCGGGGTTTCCACCGCCTCACCGGTGCGCGCATCGAGCATGAAGGTGTGGGACGAATTCGGCTCGGTGCCGGCCGTGGCGGCCATGATCGCAATCACACCGTTCTTGTCGTCTTCGTCCCACGCCAGGTACTGCATGACCTCGCCGGGGCGATGAGCCTGGGCTTTAGCTACCAGTTGCTCAAGGTTCAGTTGCGGCGTATCGGCGGGCATCTGTGCCAGTTCCGGCTCGTTGCCCAGCAGGTGGTCGATCTCGTGGTGAAACACCAGCGGCAGGCCGGTAAGGGCGAGCAGCAGCAGGAACACCGTGCAGATCAGGCTGGTCCAGGTGTGGATGAAGGACCAGCGGCGGATGGTTTTGCTTTTCATTTTCTAGCCTTCAGACACACCGAAGCCGCCACAGGGGCGGCCCGGTTGTTAACTCAGCCGATTACCACTGGTAAGTGGCGCTGGCGACGACGCTGCGTTGGTCGCCGTAGTAGCAATAGAAACCATCGCAGGTTGAAATGTAGTCCTTGTCGAACAGGTTGGTGGCGTTCAGTTTCACCGAGGCACCTTTGAGGCTGTTGTCCAGACGACCGAGGTCGTAGTGCACTGCCGCATCGAACACGGTGTAGGCGTCGGCCTTGCCCAACCATGTATTGCCTTGGTCGCCATAGGTATTGCCGGTGTAGCGAGCACCCAGGCCGATACCGAAGCCGTCGAGGATACCTGTGTGCCAGGTGTAGTCTGTCCACAGGGTTGCTTGCTGGTTTGGCATCAGTTGCAGACGATTACCTTTGTAGTCGCCTTTTTGCACCTCGGATTTGGCCAGGGTATAGGAAGCGATGACTTTGAGGTTGTCGGTCACATCAGACACGGCTTCCAGTTCCAGGCCTTTGACTTTCACTTCACCGGTCTGGTTGGTGACTGGAATGCTGCCAGCGGTAGTGGTGGTTACCAGCACGTTTTTCTGGGTCAGGTCATACACGGCGGCACTGAGCAAAGTGTTCGAGCCCGGTGGCTGGTACTTGATACCCAGTTCCCACTGTTTGCCTTCGGTGGGCTTGTACGACTCGGTCGCCGAGACGCTGGCATTGCTCGCCGGTTGGAAGGATTCTGCGTAGGAAATATAGGGTACGAAGCCGGAATCAAATACGTAGCTGAGTGCGGCGTTGCCGCTGAAATGTTTGATTCGGTCGGTGTTGGTCGCATCTTTCTGGTTGAAGTACGTGGTGCCCTGGTGCACCCAGTCTTCGCGGCCGCCCACGGTCAGGCGCCATTGGTCAAGCGCCATCTGGTCTTGAGCGTAGAGGCCGGTCTGCACGGTCTTCTGGTTGTAGTCGTAATACGCCCCGGAGCGAGCGGGACGAACGATGGGCTGGCCATAGATCGGATTGTTAACGTTGGTCTTCAGGCCATCGCCGTAAATCGACAGGTACGAGGTATCGGTGCGCTGGTGATCCAGGCCGAGCAACAGGGTGTGGGAGATGTCGCCGGTGGCGAAGTCGGCCTGGAAGTTGTTGTCCAGGGCCAATTGGCCGATGTTCTCGTCCACGTTTGTCGATGTGCGGCCAACGTTGCCGTCTGCGTCAACCATGGTGTAGGGATACGCACCAACGGTGAGTGTCTGGAATGACAATTCCGACTTGGTGTAGCGCAGGTTCTGACGGAACTGCCAGGTGTCATTGAAGCGATGCTCGAAGGCATAGCCCAATGCGTAGTAGGTGCGGTCGTAGAACTCGTAGTTTGGGTCGCCCAGGTTTTTGTGATGGGAGATATCACCCAGCGGCGATTTGATCTTGGTGCCCTGGATCGGCAAAAACTGGCTGGTGGCGCCGGTATCGTCGCGGGTGAACTGCGACAGGAAGGTCAGCTTGGTATCCGGGTCGATGTTCCAGGTCAGGCTCGGCGCAATGTTGTAGCGCTTGTTGTCGATGTGATCGATCTGGGTGCCGGCATCGCGCACTACGCCACTGAGGCCATACAGGAACTGCCCTTCATCATCGATCTTGCCGGTGCTGGCGAAGTTGATCTGGCGGTAGTTGTCACTGCCGTATTGCACCTGGATGGCGCTGCTTTGTTCGGCGCTGGGACGGCGGCTGACCATGTCCAGCAGGCCGCCCGGTGGCGTTTGGCCGTAAACCGATGAGGCCGGGCCACGCAGCAGGGCGAGGCGGTCGAGGTTCCAGGTTTCGGCTTTCGGGTTGGCGTACACGCCGCGTGGCAGTGGGAGGCCGTCGAGGAATTGGGTCGGCTCGAAGCCGCGCACGCGCATCCAGTCATAGCGGGTGTCGCTGCCGTAGCTGGCGGACACGATGCCGGGCATGTATTTAACCGCGTCATCCAGGTTCTGGACGTTGCGGTCCTGCATCTGCTCGCGGGTGGCGACGGAGATCGAGCGCGGGGCTTCGACCAGCGCGGTGTCGGTTTTGGTGCCGGCGGCAGTGCGTTTGGCCAGGTAGCCATCGACTGGGCCCCAAGCGCTTTCATCGCTGCCCTGGGCAATGATGCTGGTCTCTGGCAGTGCCACGACACCTTCAGGAATGGCCACCAGCGTAAACGTCCCCGCACTGCTCTGCTCCAACTGCAAGCCCGTGCCACGCAACGCCTCACGCAACGCGCCCTGGGCATCGAACTGGCCCTTGACCGGTGCCGAGGTCTTGCCCGCTGCCAGCGATGGGTTAAGCGTCAGCGCGAGACCGGCCTGGCTGGCGATCTGGTTCAGGGTGCTGGCCAATGGCGCAGCCGGCAGGTTATAGGCGCGCACGCTGGAAGCTTGCTCGGCGGCCATCAGCACGGTGCTCGTCAGCGGGGCGCTGAGGGCAATGGCGACGGCTAACAGGCTGGGGCGCAACAAGGTGTCTAGCGTGCGGGACATGGGGCGGCTCCTGAATGAAAATATTTCTCAATTGCCTAGGTGCCGGACGAGAATCAAAAAGTGATAGGGCTGGGTGGAAATATTTTTGCTCTGAAGCGTTATGGTGTTTTTGAGGGCCTCTTCGCGAGCAAGCCCGCTCCCACTGTTGACCGCGTTTTTCCAGTTAGAACACGGTCAACTGTGGGAGCGGGCTTGCTCGCGAAGGCGATCGCCCAGGCACTGAAAAACCTAAGGCTTAGCCTTAACGGTCACCCACCACGGCGTGTGCTGCTCGATCTGCACCGGCAAGGTCGGCAGCAGGGCATTGAGCGCCAGCGTGGTGTCGTGCAGCGGGAAGCTGCCGGTGATGCGCAGGTCGGCCACGTTTTTGTCCACGCCCAGGTAGCCGGTGCGGTAGCGGCCAAGTTCGGCAACCACATCGCCCAGGCGGGCGTTGTCGACCACCAGCATGCCGCGTGTCCAGGCGTCTGCGGCGGGTGTCACCTCCAGCGCAGGGCCGAGGCCGTCGCTGCGCATCAGCACTTGCTGGCCTGCTTTGAAAATCTGTTCCTGATGCAGCGCCTCAGGCTGGGCGGCCACGGCAGATTGCAGCACGCTCAGGCGCGTGGCGTCGTCTTCGCGCTTGACGATAAACCGCGTGCCCAGGGCTCGCAGGCTGCCGTCGCGGGTTTGCACGTAGAACGGGCGCGCATCGTTGTGGCCGGTTTCGACGAGGATTTCGCCTTCCTGCAACACGATCAGCCGGCGTTTTTCATCGAAGCGCACGTCTATGGCGCTGTGGGTGTTGAGGTTGACCAGTGTGCCGTCGGCCAGCTTCAGCGTGCGTTGCTCGCCGGTGGCCGTGCGCTGGTCGGCCAGCCAATAGTGGATCGGCACGTAACGCTCACCGGCAAACAGCGCCAAGCCAATCACCAGCGCGATGCTGGCCAAACCGCTGCCCAACTTGCGCACGCGCTGGCGAATGCCTTGGCGGGACTGCAACAACGCCGCCCGCGCCGGGCCCGAGGCCACGCTGAAGCGCTGGTCGAGCATGCCCAGCTGGCGCCAGGCGCGTGCGTGTTCTTCATCACTGGCCAGCCATTTACCGAACTCTTCCTGTTCCACAGCGCTGCCGGCGCCCGAGTCGAGCGACAGTTGCCAGGCAATCGCCGCATCCAGCACGCGGGCCGTGACCGGTTTGGCGCCTGTCACAGTGGCTCGCCATACAGCGCGATGTAGCACTGGCGAATGCCCTGGGCCAGGTACTGGCGCACACGCGGCACCGACACGCCCAGGCGCTGGGCGATTTCGGCGTGGCCGAGGCCGTCGAGGCGGTTATAGAGGAAGGCGGCGCGGGCCTTGCTCGACAGCTTGCCGAGCAGGCGGTCGATGGCCTTGAGGTCTTCGAGGATCAATTGCTGTTGTTCGGGCGAGGGGTGTTCGCTTTCCGGGATCAGCATCAGTTCGGTGAGGTAGGCCTGTTCCAGCGCCGCGCGGCGGAAGTAGTCGAACAGCAACCCTTTGGCGATGGCCACCAGAAACGCGCGTGGCTCGCGCGGTTCGCGCAGCTCGTCACGGCCCAGCAGGCGCATGAAGGTGTCCTGGCTCAGGTCTTCGGCGCGGCTCGGGCAGGCCACATTGCGTCGCAGCCACGCCAACAGCCAGCCACGATGGTCGCGATACAACGCGCCAACAAGCTCACTGTGTGGGGTTTGGACCGACGACAAGGCATCACCGAATAAACAAGGGGTTTAAACTAACGAGAATTATTCGCGATTGTGTCAGAGGCTGTGAGCCTGCGCAATTGGCGTCTGTCGGACGATCGTTCCCACGCTCTGCGTGGGAATGCCTCCTGGGACGCTCCGCGTCCCCTAGAACGAGGGCGCTTGTTTGCGCCGTGTCCATTGGCTCAAGCGCTCTTGCAGCGCGTGTGGGCTGTCGATTCGCTGTTGGCGCGCACGGCTGAACAGGATGAGCATCAGCTCCGCCGTGGCCAGCGCATCGGCACTGGCGTGATGGCGTTCGCCCACGTGCAGCTTGAAGTGGTTGATCCAGTCGTCGAGCCCGGCCTCACGGATAGTCGCGTCGGGGCACAACAGCGGGGCGATGTCGGCTACATCGAGGAACGGGTGGGCCAGCCGATAACCCAGGCTGTCTTTGAGCGCCCGGCACAACATGTGTTGGTCGAACGGCGCATGGAACGCCAGCAACGGGCTGTCGCCGACGAAGGCCATAAAGTCCAGCAAGGCTTCGGCCGGGTCGCTGCCGGCGGCAATCGCGCTGGGGCCGAGGCCATGGATCAGCACGCTGGGGCCAACCTTGGTGTTGGCCCGATGCAGGGTGCGCTCGAACATCTGCGAGAAATCCACTGCGCCATCCTCGATCACGACTGCGCCGATGGACAACACCTGGTCGCGGTTGAGGTTCAGGCCGCTGGTTTCCAGGTCGACCACCACCCAGCGTTGCCCGCGTAGAGACCCGTCGCCCAACACTGCGGGCTTGGGCAATTGCGCCAGGCGCTGCTTCTGATCAGCGTCGAGCCCAGGCTTTTTCTTATGCAGCCAACCGAAAAAACTCACAGCTGATACCGAAATGTCAGGCTGCTTTGCAGGCGTTGGGCCTGGCGCAGGGATTCGCGCAGGATGCGCCGGTCCAAATGGTTGAGGCTGTCGGGGTCGACACGGTTGGAATACGGCAGGTTCTCGCGGGTTTGCAACTGATGCTGCTGCATGCGGGTTTGCTGGATAAAGTGATATGCCTCCTCATAGGCGGCGCCATCGAGCGGTTCGATGACCTCCTTGACCACCAGTTGGCGCAGGCGGTCCAGGGTGTTGTTGGTGTGAATGCCATTGGCCAGGGCCAACAGGCGCGCGCCATCCACAAAAGGTGTAAGGCCCTGCACCTTGAGGTCGAGCGTGGCCTTTTCGGCGCCTTTGCGCGTCAGCACAAAGTCGCGGAAACGCCCGACCGGCGGGCGCTGGCGCAAGGCGTTCTCGGCCAGCATACGTTGGAACAACCGGTTATCGGCCACCTGATCGAGAATGCCCTGGCGCAGTTGCTCGCAACCGTGCTCGTCGCCCCACACCACACGCAAGTCGAAATAGATGCTTGAGCCCAGCAGGTTTTCCGGTGTGGCTTCGCGGATAAAGGCACCGAAGCGCCGCGCCCATTCGGCACGCGACAGGCACAGCTCGGGGTTGCCGGCCATGATATTGCCCTTGCACAGGCTGAAGCCGCACAGCGCCAGGCTCTGGTTGATTTGCTGCGCCAGGGGCAACAGGCGGCCGCGAATCTCGGCGGCTTCGGCGGCGTCCTTGGCCTCGAACAGGATGCCGTTGTCCTGGTCGGTAAACAGGGTTTGTTCGCGGCGCCCCTCACTGCCGAAACACAGCCAGCTGAAAGGCACGCCAGGGTCGCCTTTGTCGGCCAGGGTCAGTTCGATCACCCGGCACACGGTGTGATCGTTGAGCAGGGTAATAATGTGAGTGATCTGGGTGGACGACGCGCCATGGGCCAGCATGCGCTCCACCAACTGACCGATCTCGCCGCGAATCACCACCAGATTTTCCACCCGGGGCGCGTTGCGGATGGTGCGCGCCAGGTGCACCAGGTCGACCCGTTGCAGGGAAAACAGGTCGCGCTCGGACACCACGCCACACAGGCGCTGGTCTTTCACCAGGCACACATGGGCGATATGCCGCTCGGTCATGGCGATGGCGGCATCGAAAGCGCTGTGGTCCGGGCTTAAAAAGAACGGCGCCTGGGTCATGTGGCCAGCGATGGCTTGATTGAAATCGCTGGTGCCGTCGGCGACCACTTGGCGCAGGTCGCGCAAGGTGAAGATCCCCAGCGGCGCCTTGTGCTCATCGACGATCACGATGCTGCCCACTTGTTGCTCATGCATCAGCGTCACCGCCTCGCGCAGCGGTGTGGTCGGGCTGCAGGTGACCGGATGGCGCATGGCCAATTCGCCCAGGCGGGTGTTCAGCGAGTACTGGGTACCGAGGGTTTCCACGGCCTTTTGCTGCACCTGCTGGTTGACCTGATCGAGCAGGCTGCTGACACCGCGCAGGGCAAAATCGCGAAACGGGCTGGAAAGGGCGAACAGCTTGATAAACGCCGGCTTGTTGAGTTGCAGGCAGAAGGTGTCTTCGGCGGCTTTGTGCTCGGTGCGGGTCGCACGTTCGCCCAGCAACGCGGCGAGCGGGAAGCACTCGCCGGTGGTGATTTCGAAGGTAGTTTGCGTCGAGTCCGGCCGCTCGCCGACTACGCGGCCCTGCTTGACGATATAGAAGTGCTCCACCGGCCCGCCGGACGGCTTGAGAATGCTGTCGCCGGGGCCGTAGAAGCGCAGTTGGCACTGCTCGACCAAAAACGCCAGGTGGGCGTTTTCCATCTGGTTGAACGGGGGGAAGCGTTGCAGGAATTGCAGGGTGCCGTGGATGTTCTGCAACACGGCGGTTTTTCCCGCCTGCGTGAAAGCATCAGCTTTACTCATAACAGTGACCGCAGTTTTTTTGTCGTTATCGTCCTGCATGGTCGACTCCCGCGCGGCGGGTGCCCATTGGACGTAAGTCTAGGTCTGGACAAAACCCACTACGACTAGGGAAAAACCTTACATGACTATCGTCCAAACCCCGTAGAACGCCCACTAGGCAAACTTTCCGACGAAGTGCACATTGTTCGCCCTTCCGCAGATGTCTGACGAGTGTGCTGGGAGATTGAATAGAACTGCTGAGAAACGTATGTCCGACCACGATATTTTAAGTGATGCCGAGCGCGAGGCGCTGAGCGCCGTGATGCTGGAGCCCGATCTACCGCCACAACGGGTGTTGATTGTCGATGACGACAAGGACGCACGTGAATTGCTGGCAGAAATCCTGGGCCTGGACGGCATTCGTTGCATGACCGCTGACAGTGGCGAGACAGCGTGGGATTTGTTGGAGTCCAGCAGCTCCATCGGTTTGCTGATCACCGATCTGCGCATGGCGCCTAGCAATGGCCTGGAACTGATCAAGCAAGTACGCAGCTCTACGCGTGCGGCGCTGCCGATCATCATCATGTCGGGGGACGCCGAAGCTCGCGATGTGATCGACGCCATGCACATGAGCGTGGTGGACTTTATGCTCAAGCCGATTGACAGCGTGAAGTTGGCGAAGATGGTCAAGCGGGAACTGGGGATGGCGCAGTAGCTACCGCTGGTCGGTCCGCTCCCATACCTGTCAACTCTGACAGTAGTTAAATAAATCTAAAACCTGTGTACTGAGTCGAGGCGTACTGGAGTTGACCCAGTACTTCTCATCCTACGAACAGGAATTTATCATGCCTGCAATCACGGGTTCCGCTGACATTACGGTTTCCATTGACGGTGAAACGAGTGCTTTTCCCGCAACGGAATTTTTAGGGTATCTCTCTTGGACCCGGTTAAATGGTCCTGACGTTGCAAGTATCTATCTCTCGTATGGTCATGATGTGCCAGCCGGCGATGATCAATCCTTCGATCTTGCAGGAAGCGCGGCAACTTACCGCGATGCCAGTGGCAATGACTGCTATATGCCAACGTCGGGAGAGTTGAAGCTGACCGTAGTGCGTCCGGAGTTCGGTACTTCTTTCAAGCACAGCGGCACGCTGGATAATTTGACTTTCGATGGGCAAACTCCGGTGGTGGTACTTAACGGTACGTACACTATCGAATCCAAATAGTTCGCCATCGGTATAAAGCACGATGACGTGCTCGGCTGCCAATACGTTTGCAGAAACAGTTAGTTCTGATTGGGAAAAGATCGCTAGGGCTATTGTTTGCTGCGGGTAAAGTGCAGGTTAAACAGTGTTTATTTAATGATTTATAGAGTGAGGGTTTGATATGCTTTCGCAAAATTCTTTTGCCGGTAAAGCCGAGTTTAAAATCACTTACCGTAACAAACCGCACGACGAGATTACTGCGGATAGCTTTATTTTTGATAAGCAGTTTTTTAATGTTCTTGACGATCGTGGATATACTGTATTGGATATAATTTACCCTGAGCCTACCGTCGATGGGAGCTATGAGTTTAAGTATGAGAAGGGTATGCCAGGTTTTGTGAGGGTGCTGTTTAATTACAAGGGTGAAAGTCACGAGCTGATCGGCACGGTCAAAGTGAAGGTTTCGGACGAAGGAGACCATCAAACGCTAACGTTCGATACGACCTACGAGTTTCAAGGTCGCCCTTACGGACTTACCGGCACGGCTGACGCCAAATTTAAACCATGATGAATTGAATGCGTGAAATGTGCCTGTGAGTCCAAACTCCCTGATCTTGAGATCAGGGAGTTTTATCTAATTAAAGTCCGTTTTTAGCCTTGAACTCCCGACGCCGACGATGCAACACCGGCTCCGTATACCCATTCGGCTGCTTAGTCCCTTCAATCACCAACTCCACCGCCGCTTGAAACGCGATGTTGCTGTCGAAATCCGGCGCCAGCGGGCGATACAGCGCATCCCCGGCATTCTGACGGTCCACCACCGGCGCCATGCGCTTGAGGCTTTCCATTACCTGGGCTTCGTTGACGATGCCATGGCGCAGCCAGTTGGCGATGTGCTGGCTGGAGATGCGCAGGGTGGCGCGGTCTTCCATCAGGCCTACATCGTTGATGTCCGGCACTTTCGAGCAGCCGACGCCCTGGTCGATCCAGCGGACGACATAGCCGAGGATGCCCTGGGCGTTGTTGTCCAGTTCGTTGCGGATTTCTTCGTCGGACCAATCGGTGTTGCTGGCCAGAGGAATGGTCAGGATATCGTCTACCGAAGCGCGCTCGCGCTTGGCCAGTTCGGCCTGGCGGGCGAACACATCAACCTTGTGGTAGTGCAGCGCGTGCAGCGCAGCCGCCGTCGGCGATGGCACCCAGGCGGTGTTGGCACCTGCCAATGGGTGAGCGATTTTCTGCTCGAGCATCGCCGCCATTAGATCAGGCATGGCCCACATGCCTTTACCAATTTGCGCACGACCTTGCAGGCCGGTGCTCAAGCCGATATCGACGTTCCAGTTTTCGTAGGCGCCGATCCATTTTTCGGCCTTCATGGCAGCCTTGCGCACCATCGCGCCGGCTTCCATGGAGGTGTGGATCTCGTCGCCGGTGCGGTCGAGGAAGCCGGTGTTGATAAACACCACACGCTCGCTGGCCGCCTTGATGCAGGCCTTGAGGTTGACCGTGGTGCGGCGCTCCTCATCCATTATCCCGACTTTGAGGGTGTTGCGTGGCAAGTTCAGCACGTCTTCGATGCGGCCAAACAGCTCATTGGTAAACGCGGCTTCTTCGGGGCCGTGCATTTTCGGTTTAACGATGTACACGGAGCCGGTGCGGCTATTCTTGCGGCTGCTGTTGCCATTGAGGCTGTGGATGGCCGCCAGGCTGGTGAGCAGGCCATCGAGGATGCCTTCCGGTACTTCGTTGCCGTCTTTATCCAGGATCGCGTCGATGGTCATCAAGTGGCCAACGTTACGCACGAACAGCAGCGAACGGCCGTGCAGGGTCACGTCCTGGCCATCCACGCCGGTGTAGACGCGGTCGGCGTTCATGGTGCGGGTGAAGGTCTTGCCGCCCTTGGCCACTTCTTCGGCCAGGTCGCCCTTCATCAGGCCGAGCCAGTTGCGGTAGATCACCACTTTGTCATCGGCATCGACGGCGGCGACCGAGTCTTCGCAGTCCATGATGGTGGTCAGCGCCGCTTCCATCAGCACGTCTTTGACGCCGGCGGCATCGGTCTGGCCGACCGGGGTGCTGGCGTCGATCTGGATTTCGAAGTGCAGGCCGTTGTGTTTCAGCAGGATCGCAATCGGCTCGGCCGCAGGGCCCTGGAAGCCGATCAGCTGTGCATCGTCGCGCAGGCCGCTGTTGCTGCCGCCCTTGAGGCTGACGATGAGCTTGCCATCCACCATCTTGTAACCGGTGGAGTCGACGTGGCTGCCGGCGGTGAGCGGCGCGGCTTCGTCGAGGAACGCACGGGCGAAGGCAATTACCTTGTCGCCACGCACTTTGTTGTAGCCCTTGCCCTTCTCGGCACCGTCGGCTTCGCTGATGGCATCGGTGCCATAGAGCGCGTCATACAGCGAGCCCCAGCGGGCATTGGAGGCATTGAGGGCGAAGCGGGCATTCATCACCGGCACCACCAACTGTGGGCCGGCCATGCGGGCAATTTCGTCATCGACATTTTGGGTCGAGGCCTGGAAATCTGCGGCTTCTGGCAGCAGGTAGCCGATATCTTGCAGGAAGGCTTTGTAGGCCACTGGGTCGTGGGTTTTGCCGGCGTGGGTCTGGTGCCAGGTGTCGATCCGCGCCTGGAAATCATCGCGTTTGGCGAGTAGGGCTTTGTTCTTCGGTGCCAGGTCGTGGATGACCTTGTCGGCGCCGGCCCAGAACTGCTCGGCAGTGATGCCGGTGCCGGGAATGGCTTCGTTGTTCACGAAGTCGAACAGGACTTTGGCGACCTGCAGGCCACCGACTTGAACGTGTTCAGTCATTGCTTGCCTCACTCTGCGGAGCTTATGCGCTGTTTCAGATTTTCATTATGTAGTGCACGGTTGGGCATACTACATGATGACTTGCGGTTGTGAAAATTAGACTAAATACGTCGTTTAGCGACCCATTTTGGTCGTACGGTCACAGCGGAGAATCAGATGTTCTCAAAAAACTATTAGATTGTTCCAGATAAATATAAAAATGGTACACGATTTGTTTTCGAGGGCGCCTGCGTCCACCTTGTAGGTTGAATTCCAGAGGGCTTCGCCATGGACCATCTTGTACTCACTATTATCGCCGCCGACAAACCTGGCTTGGTTGAACGCATCGCGCAGAACATTGCCGCCCACGGCGGCAACTGGCTGGAAAGCCGTATGGCGCACATGGCCGGGCAGTTTGCCGGGATCTTGCGGGTCAGTGTGCCGACGGAACAGCGTCAAGCCCTGGTCGGCGCGCTGGAGGACTTATCCACCCACGGCATTCGTGTGCTGGTGGGTGAAGGCAGCAGCGGGCAGGCCTCGGCGTCCAAATCGATCATGATGACGTTGGTGGGCAATGACCGCGCGGGTATCGTGCGCGAAATCACCGCGCTGCTGAGCAAACAAGGCGTGAACCTGGCCAGCCTGAGCACGGATGTGCGACCCGCGCCCATGAGCGGTGATCCACTGTTCACTGCCGAAGCACTGTTGCAGGTGCCGACAGCGTTATCCCTGGATACCTTGCAACTGTCCCTGGAAACCCTGGCCGATGATTTGATGGTGGAACTGCACCACGAGGAGTAATCGGCCCACAGGGTTATGCATGGAAATCTTGCATGGGCCTGTGGATAACCTGTAGAGACCCGTCGCCAGGCCACGCCGGCCGGGGTTCTCTGCCTATTGAACAAAAAACGAGCAGTTTCAATGGCTTGTGCACAAATGGCGGGGATCAGGTTGTGGATAACCTTGGGGTGAATGCCTGCAAGCCACGTGTACTGTGGCTTGCAGAGGTTTGTATGTTATTTGATCAGCGTTTACGCACCGTCAGCCAGGCATCCAGGCTGTAGACCACCAGGCCCGCCCAGATAAAGGCGAAAGCAATCAGCGTGCTGGTCGCCAGGTGTTCACCGAACAGCAGCACCGCCTCCAACAGCACCAGCGTCGGCGCCACATACTGCAAAAAGCCCAGCGCGGTGTAGGGCAGATGCCGCGCGGCGGCGTTGAAACACACCAGCGGAATCAGCGTGACCGGGCCTGCGGCCACCAGCCACCAGGCTTCGGAGGTGCTCCAAAACTCAAGCTGCGCACTATGGGCCGACGGGTTGAACAGCAACCACGCTACGGCGATGGGCACCAGCATCCAGGTTTCCACCACCAGCCCTGGCAGCGCCTTGACCGGCGCCTGCTTGCGGATCAAACCGTAAAAGCCGAAGGTCAGCGCCAGCACCAGCGACACCCACGGCAGGCTGCCGACTTGCCACACTTGCTGCGCCACACCCACCGCTGCCAGCCCGACGGCGATCCATTGCAGGCGGCGCAGGCGCTCGCCCAGGATCAGCATGCCCAGCAGCACATTCACCAACGGGTTGATGTAGTAACCCAGGCTCGCTTCGAGCATGCGCCCGCTGTTCACCGACCACACATACGTCAGCCAGTTGGCCGCAATCAACGAGCCACTGAGTGCCAGAATCGCCAGGCGCTTGGGGTTGTCGCGCAGTTCGCGGAACCAGCCGGGGTGCTTCCACACCATCAGCAGCAAACCGCCGAACAGCGCCGACCACAACACGCGGTGCACGATGATCTCGGCGGCGGGCACACTGGCGATGGCTTTGAAATAAAGTGGGAACAGACCCCAGATGACATAGGCGCTCAGGCCCAGGATGTACCCCTTGCGGGGGTTGGCGGCGTGCATTGCAGAATCCTTGCTCAGGCAGCTTACAAAGCGCGATTGTAAGGATTTTTGTCAGGCAATGGAGGGGCTTTTCTGTGGGAGCTGGCTCCCACAGAAAGTAACGGGTGGGTCAGAAGAGTTTCAGGGGTTCTTCATTCAGCGCCGACAGTTGCTCGCGCAATGCCAGCACCTGATCGCCCCAATACCGCTCGCTGCCAAACCACGGAAAGCTGTGGGGGAACGCCGGGTCATCCCAGCGCCGCGCGAGCCAGGCGCTGTAGTGCATCAGGCGCAAGGCGCGCAGGGGTTCGATCAAGGCCAGTTCGCGTGGGTCGAAGTCGTGGAATTCCTGGTAGCCGTCCATCAATTCCGACAGCTGGCCCAGGCATTCCTGGCGGTCACCGGCGAGCATCATCCACAGGTCCTGCACGGCCGGGCCCATGCGGCAGTCATCGAGGTCGACGATGTGGAACATCTCGTCGCGGCACATCATGTTGCCGGGGTGGCAGTCGCCGTGCATGCGGATGTTCTTGTGCGGTGTGGCCTTGTATACCTCTTCCACACGCTTGAGCAGGTCGCGCGCGACAGACTCGTAAGCGGGCAGCAGGCTCTTGGGAATGAAGTTGCCTTCAAGCAAGGTGTTGAGGGAATCGTGACCGAAGTTCTTCACACCCAGGGCTTCGCGGTGTTCAAACGGGCGGGTGGAACCCACAGCGTGTAAACGGCCGAGCAATTGCCCGAGGCGATACAGCTGGTCGAGGTTACCCGGCTCCGGCGCCCGGCCGCCACGGCGTGGGAACAGGGTGAAGCGAAAACCCGCGTGTTCGAACAGGCTTTCGCCGTTGTGGATCATCGGCGCAACCACCGGCACTTCGCACTCAGCCAGTTCGAAGGTGAAGCGGTGTTCTTCGAGGATCGCTTCGTTGGTCCAGCGCTGCGGGCGGTAGAACTTGGCGATCAGCGGCTCGGAGTCTTCGATGCCCACCTGATACACACGGTTTTCGTAGCTGTTGAGCGCCAACACGCGCGCATCGCTGAGGAAGCCGATACTTTCGACGGCGTCGAGTACTAAATCGGGGGTGAGTGTTTCAAACGGATGGGCCATGCGAACTCCTGCGCGCAGCAGGGCGCCGCGTCCGGCCGGGTATGGTAACGCACCAGAGCCTGGATAGGTGGTGGGTGTGCGGACGCCTTCGCGAGCAAGCCCGCTCCCACATTCGATCGCATTCCTACAGGATGTACACGGTCAAATGTGGGAGCGGGCTTGCTCGCGAATAGGCCCTGTCAGGCGCCGACTATTCCACCATCATCACGCCGAATCGCCATCACCGACGAACGCGGCTTGCCATTGGGCAGATGCTCCGGCCAGGTCGAACCACCGGTTTCCCCTGGATGTTGAATCCCCACAAACAGCGTCTTCTGGTCCGGCGAAAAGCTGATGCCCGTGACCTCGCACGCCACCGGCCCAACCATGAAGCGGCGGATTTCCCCGGTGTTGGGGTCGGCGCACAGCATCTGGTTATTGCCCATGCCGGCGAAGTCGCCCTTGTTGCTGTAGTCGCCGTCGGTGAGGATCCACAAGCGCCCGGCCTTGTCGAACCCCAGGCCGTCGGGGCTGTTGAACATGTTTTGCGGGTTGATGTTGGACGAACCGCCTTTTGGCGTACCGGCATGCACACCGGGGTTGCCGGCCACCACAAACAAGTCCCAGGTGAAGGTGTTGGCGCCGTGGTTATCCGCATCGGCTTTCCAGCGCAGGATCTGGCCGTAGACGTTTTTCTCACGCGGATTCGGCCCTCCCACCGGCTGGCCGTCTTCGCCGCGTTTGGCGTTGTTGGTGAGCGTGCAATACACCTGGCCGTCGGTGGGGCTGACCACGATCCATTCCGGGCGGTCCATGCGTGTGGCTTTCACTACGCTGGCGGCCAGGCGCGCGTGGATCAGCACTTCGGCCTGGCTGGCAAAACCCGAACTGGCGTCAATGCCGTTTTTGCCGTGGGTGAGTTCGACCCATTCGCCCTTACCCTTGGGGTGGTCGGCATTGCCATCGCCGGCATCGAAAATCGCCACGTACAAGGTGCCGTGGTCGAGCAGGTTCTTGTTGGCTTTAGGGTTGTGATGGTTGATCGGGTCGCGGCTGACGAACTTGTAGATGAACTCGCCACGTTCGTCATCGCCCATGTACACAACGGCGCGGCCATCACGGGTTTCGGCGAGCGCGGCGTTTTCGTGCTTGAAGCGGCCCAGGGCGGTGCGCTTGACCGGCGTGGATTGCGGGTCGAACGGGTCGATTTCTACCACCCAACCGTGGCGATTGAGTTCGTTGGGGTTCTTGGCTATGTCGAAGCGCGGGTCGTGCAGGTGCCAGTTGATCTCGCGGCTGGCGGCCACCACGCCGTAGCGTTTTTGCCCGGCGTCGAAGCTTTGTTGCGGGTTGCTGCTGCCGAAGCAATCGGTGAAGTTCTCTTCGCAGGTCAGGTAAGTGCCCCACGGGGTCTTGCCGTTGGCGCAGTTCTGGAAGGTGCCGAGGGCTTTCTTGCCGGTTTTGTCGGCGCTGGTTTTCAGCCAGGCATGGCCGGCCGCGGGGCCGCCCAGGCGGATCGGCGAGTTGCCGTGGATGCGGCGGTTGTAGCGCGAATCCTGCACGAACTGCCAGGTGTCGCCTTTGCGGCGCACTTCGATCACCGACACACCTTCGCTGGCCTGGGCCTTGCGCACATCTTCGGACGATTGCGGCGCGCCGCCATGGGCGTAGAGGTAGCGGTAGTTGGTGTATTCGTTGTTGATGGCCATCAACGCACGGTTGTTGTCGCCGGGGAAGGCGAACAGGCTCATGCCGTCGTTGTTGTCGCCGAACTGCTGTTCCTGGGCTTTGGCGGTGCCGTTGCCGGACGGGTCGAAGGCCGGCGCGTTCTTGTGCAGCGGCTGGCCCCAACTGATCAGCACCGAGGCGGAGTAACCCGGCGGCAAGGTGATGGCGTCGCTGGTGGCCGCGGCGATGCTGGTAAAGCCCAGCAAGGGGCTGGCGGTGGCCGCGTTCACGGCCAGTGCGCTGCGGGTGAGCAGGTTGCCGCCCAGGAACATCGCGGCACCGCACAGGGCGCCGGCGCCGATAAAGCGGCGGCGGGTGAGGCCGACCATCTGTTCAAGGTCGGTGGCTTGGTTTTCTTCTAATAGGCTCATTTCAGGCTCCCTGCGGTTTTTGCAGACACCTTAAGGAGCGCGCGTGACGAATTTGTTGCAGCTTGAAGACGGCGGGCGCCTAGACCGGTGTGCCGAGCAGCACATTGTTGGGGGAAAATTGCACTTGGACTGGCGCGCCTTCGACGGCATCCAGTGCCTTGAGCGCGGCGGGCTGCGCCAGGGCGCATAACACCTGGCCGTTGGGCAGGGTGATGCGCACTTCGCTGGGGCCGTCATCGGCGTCGAGAATCGTCTCGATCACACCGCTCATGCAATTGTGTCCAGGTGTTGCAACCTGCCCGATGGCGAGCAATTCAAGCCACCCGGCCTTGATCAAGGCGACCACTTCAACGCCGGTCTCCAGCTCCAGCCGCTGCGTGCTGTCGTGAGTGATCTGCGCGCTCAGGCTCAAGCCGCCCGAGAGCTGCAGGCGAATCAGGTCATTGCGGCCCTGGTGTTCGATGGCGCTGACCTGGCCGTGCAATTGGTTGCGCGCGCTGGTGCGCAGCATCAAGCGGCCGAGCAGGTTGAAGTCGCTCGCGTCCTCATCCGAACCGAGCACCTCGGCCTGCAACATTTGCAGGCGTTGGTACAGGCGCAGCACGCGCTCACCTTCGGCCGTCAGCTTGGCGCCACCGCCGCCTTTGCCGCCGACGCTGCGCTCCACCAGCGGTTTTTGCGAGAGATTGTTCAGCTCGTCGATCGCATCCCACGCGGCCTTGTAACTCAGGCCGGCGCTCTTGGCCGCGCGGGTGATCGAACCCTGCTCGGCAATATGCGCCAGCAAGGCGATGCGCTGGGGGCGGCGGATGATGTGCTGGCTGAGTGAGGTTGGCAGAGACATGTGGATACGCTTCGATAAGGTCAGCGGACGTTGCAGGCGCGGCGCACGCGAGTCAAGTCATGTGCCCGGTTTAGGCGTGCGGGCCAGGCAGTACACATCGACCTGACCGGCGCCGGCAGCCATCAACAGCCGGGCCAGGCTGTGGGCGGTGGCGCCGGTGGTGAGTACGTCGTCCACCAGCGCGAAGTGGCGGCCCTGCACCTGGGCACCCGGTGCCAGCGCAAACGCCGTGAGCAGGTTGCGTTGGCGGGTCTTGGCGTCGAGGGCTTGTTGCGCGACGGTTTCATGGGGGCGTAACAACAGGTGTTCATCGTGTGGGAGGTCGAGGTCTTCGCTGAGCCAACGGGCCAGCATCAGCGCCTGGTTGAAGCCGCGCTCACGCAGACGCTTGCGCGCCATGGGCACCGGCAGCAGGCAGTCGGGGCGGGTGAGTCCGGTGTCGTCGAAACGGTGTTGCAGATACTGCCCCAGCAAGCGGGCGAGCAGATGGCCGAGGGGCCAGCGCGACTGGTGCTTGAAGCGGCTGATAAGGGTGTCGACGGGGAAACCGTAGGTCCAGGGGGCGATCACCTGTTTATAGGCAGGCGGCTTTTTTTGACAGGCGCCACAGATCAAACCTTCCCTCGGCAGTGGCAGGGCGCACACCTCGCAGTGCTCCAACAGCCAGGGCAGCTCGGTTTCGCAGACGTTGCACACCGGCTGGTGGGTGTTTGTTGCTTCATCGCAGATTAAACAGAATTGGTTGTTTTCTAACCAGATGTAAACTTGGTGTTTGTATCCAGGTTGACAGTGCATGAATCTTCCTTAAATATGCCGAGCATCCGTGTCGCGCCTGTGGGTATTGCCTTTCCCGCAGCGTAAGCCCAAGCATAATCAAGGAATCGCCCATGAGCGCCAGCACCTCTGCCACCCTGCGTCACGATTGGTCTTTAGCCGAAGTCAAAGCGCTGTTTGTGCAACCCTTCAATGACCTGTTGTTCCAGGCGCAGACCGTGCACCGCGCGCATTTCGACGCCAACCGCGTGCAGGTCTCGACCTTGCTGTCGATCAAAACCGGCGCCTGCCCGGAAGATTGCAAATATTGTCCGCAGTCGGGCCACTACAACACCGGCCTGGAAAAAGAAAAGCTGATGGAAGTGCAGAAGGTCCTCGAAGAGGCGGCCCGCGCCAAAGCCATCGGCTCGACGCGCTTTTGCATGGGGGCCGCCTGGAAGCACCCGTCGGCCAAAGACATGCCCTATGTGCTGCAAATGGTCAAAGGCGTGAAGGCCATGGGCCTGGAAACCTGCATGACCCTCGGCCGACTCGATCAGGACCAGACCGAAGCGCTGGCCCAGGCCGGCCTGGACTACTACAACCACAACCTCGACACCTCGCCGGAGTTCTACGGCAGCATCATCACCACCCGCACTTACGGCGAGCGCCTGCAAACCCTGGCCTACGTGCGTGATTCGGGGATGAA
The DNA here is from genome assembly GCF_005938045.2 of Pseudomonas sp. KBS0710. Lineage (GTDB taxonomy): Bacteria > Pseudomonadota > Gammaproteobacteria > Pseudomonadales > Pseudomonadaceae > Aquipseudomonas. The sequence goes on from NZ_VCCF02000001.1 coordinate 6,450,685, forward strand.
GATCTGCTCGGGCGGCATCCTCGGCATGGGCGAGTCCCTCGACGACCGTGCCAACCTGCTGATCCAACTGGCCAACCTGCCGGAGCATCCGGAGTCAGTGCCGATCAACATGCTGGTGAAGGTCGCCGGTACGCCGCTGGAAAACGCCGAAGACATCGACCCGTTCGACTTCATCCGCATGCTCGCCGTGGCGCGCATCCTGATGCCAGAGTCCCATGTGCGCCTGTCGGCCGGCCGTGAAGCCATGAACGAGCAGATGCAGGCCCTGGCGTTTTTTGCCGGCGCCAACTCGATCTTCTACGGCGACAAGTTGCTGACCACCGCCAACCCGCAGGCCGACAAGGACATGCAACTGTTCTCGCGCCTGGGGATCTTGCCGGAAGCGCGTGAAGAGCACGCCGATGAAGTGCATCAGGCAGCGATTGAGCAGGCGTTGGTGGAGCAAAAGAGCAGCGAGCAGTTTTATAACGCGGTGGTTTAACGCCTTTCTCAACATTTGGAATGCAATCCAACTGTGGGAGCGGGCTTGCTCGCGAAAGCGGTGGTTCAGTGACGGATGTGTTTGCTGACACACCGCATTCGCGAGCAAGCCCGCTTCCACAGTTGACCGCATTCAGTCTCAAGTTCTTTGATCTGCCGAGGCCTGCATGTCTTTTGATCTCGCCGCGCGCCTCGCTGCCCGCCGTGCCGAACACCTTTATCGCCAACGCCCTTTGCTTGAGAGCCCGCAAGGCCCGCAAGTGGTGGTGGATGGCCAACCGCTGTTGGCGTTCTGCAATAACGACTACCTGGGCCTGGCCAACCACCCGCAAGTGATTGAAGCCTGGCGCGCCGGTGCGTCCCGTTGGGGCGTGGGCGGTGGCGCTTCGCACCTGGTGATCGGCCATGCCACGCCGCATCATGAACTCGAGGAAGCCCTGGCGGACCTCACCGGGCGCCCGCGCGCGCTGCTGTTTACCACCGGCTATATGGCCAACCTGGGCGCGGTCACCGCGTTGGTGGGGCAGGGCGATACGGTGCTGGAAGATCGCCTTAACCACGCCTCGCTGCTGGATGCCGGCCTGCTGTCCGGGGCGCGTTTCAACCGCTATCTGCATAACGACGCCGACAGTTTGGCCAAGCGCCTGGAGAAGGCCACCGGCAATACATTGGTGGTCACCGATGGCGTGTTCAGCATGGACGGCGATCTGGCCGACCTGCCTGCGCTGGCCCGTGAGGCACGCGCCAAAGGCGCCTGGTTGATGGTCGATGACGCCCATGGCTTCGGCCCGTTGGGCCCTACGGGCGGTGGCATCGTCGAGCATTTCGGCCTGAGCCAGGAAGATGTGCCGGTATTGGTCGGCACCCTCGGTAAAGCCTTCGGCACGGCCGGGGCGTTTGTGGCGGGCAGTGAAGAGCTGATCGAAAGCCTGATCCAGTTCGCCCGGCCCTACATCTACACCACCAGCCAGCCACCGGCATTGGCCTGCGCCACCTTGAAGAGCCTGGAGCTGTTGCGCACCGAGCACTGGCGGCGTGAGCACCTCAATGGCCTGATCCGCCAGTTCCGTCAGGGCGCCGAGCAGATCGGCTTAAAGCTGATGGACAGCTTTACGCCAATCCAGCCGATTTTGATCGGCGACAGCGCCACCGCCATGCGCCTGTCGCAAATGCTGCGCGAGCGCGGCCTGATGGTCACGGCCATCCGCCCACCGACCGTGCCGGCAGGCAGTGCGCGTTTGCGCGTGACATTGACGGCAGCCCACAGCGCGGCCCAGGTGCAGCTATTGTTAAACGGATTGGATGAGTGTTTCCGGTTGTTAAGTATTACGGAGCCCGACCATGCGTGATCGATTGGTATTGCTGCCCGGTTGGGGGCTCGGCGTGTCGCCGCTGGAGCCTCTGGCTGCCGCCTTGCAGGGTTTGGACGAACACTTGCAAGTGCATATCGAGCCGTTGCCGGTGCTGGCTTCCAGCGATCTGGATGAATGGCTCGACGAACTCGACGCCACGCTGCCGGACAACGCCTGGCTGGGCGGCTGGTCCCTGGGCGGCATGCTCGCCTCCGAGCTGGCGGCGCGGCGCGGCGAACGCTGCTGCGGGCTGCTGACAATGGCGAGCAATCCGTGTTTTGTCGCCCATGATGGTTGGCCCAGTGCCATGCCCGCTGAGACCTTCGACGTATTCCTTGCCGGTTGCCATGCCGACTCTCAGGTCACCCTCAAACGTTTCGGTTTGCTGTGCGCCAAAGGTGCCGCAGACCCGCGCGGGCTGTCGCGTTTGTTGGTCGGCGGCGCACCAAATGCACCTTCCAGCGTGTTGATGCCCGGTCTGGAGTTGCTTGCACAACTGGATACCCGCGCCGCTTTGCAGGCGTATCGCGGCCCGCAACTGCACCTGTTTGCGGGCATGGATGAGCTGGTGCCCGCCGAAGCCGCGAGTGCTTTGCTGGCGCTGTTGCCCGATGTAGAAATCGGCCTGATTGAACAGGCCGGTCACGCGTTTCTTCTGGAAGACCCTCACGGTGTAGCGGGGGCCATCCAGGCTTTTTTGCATGAGTGTGTCGATGACTGATTTATCCCAGCCGCCACTGCCGGGCGGCTTGCCGGACAAGCGCCAGGTGGCGGCCTCGTTTTCCCGCGCCGCCGCCAGCTACGACAGCGTGGCCGAGTTGCAGCGCGCAGTCGGGCATGCGCTGATGTCCCGCTTGCCGGCGGCCATCGCGCCTCGGCGCTGGCTGGATGTAGGCTGCGGCACGGGTTATTTCAGCCGTGCGCTGGGCGAATGGCTGCCGGCAAGCCAAGGCGTAGCGCTGGATATTGCCGAAGGCATGCTTAGCCATGCGCGACCATTGGGCGGCGCGCAGCACTTCATCGCGGGGGATGCTGAACGCTTGCCGCTGGCAACTGAAAGTTTCGAGCTGCTGTTCTCCAGCCTGGCGGTGCAGTGGTGCGCGAATTTCGACGCGGTACTCAGTGAAGCCTATCGTGTGCTGCAACCCGGGGGCGTGTTCGCATTTGCGAGCCTGTGCGTGGGCACCCTGGACGAGTTGCGCCAAAGCTGGCGTGCGGCGGATGGCCTGGTTCACGTCAACCGCTTCCGCACCTTCGAGGCTTACCAACAGCTGTGTGCTGCCAGCGGTTTACGGGTGCTGAGCCTGGAGCGCCAGCCCCACGTGTTGCATTACCCGGATGTGCGCAGCCTGACCCATGAACTCAAGGCGTTGGGCGCGCATAACCTCAACCCCGGCCGGCCGGGAGGGTTGACGGGCCGCGCGCGGATTGTTGCACTGGTGCACGCTTACGAGCAGTTCCGCCAGGCCCAGGGCCTGCCCGCCACGTACCAAGTGGTGTACGCCGTACTGGAGAAACCGTTATGAGCGCTGCTTATTTCATCACCGGCACCGACACCGATGTGGGCAAAACCACCATCGCCGCCGGGCTGCTGCATGCCGCGCGGCTTGCGGGTAAAAGCACCGCTGCCGGAAAGCCGGTGGCTTCAGGTTGCCAGGTAACCCCTAAAGGGTTGCGCAATGCCGACGCCTTGGCGCTGCTGGCCGAATGTTCGCTGCCGCTGACCTATGCCGAGGTCAACCCGGTGGCCTTCGAGCCCGCGATTGCGCCGCACTTGGCTGCGCGGGAGGCGGGCGTGGCGTTGACGGTGCAATCGCTGCTCAAACCGATGCAACACATATTGGCGCAGCACGCGGATTTCACCTTGATCGAAGGTGCAGGCGGCTGGCGAGTGCCGTTGGCCGATCAGGCCAACCTGTCGGACCTGGCCATCGCGCTCAAGCTGCCGGTGATTCTGGTGGTGGGCGTACGTCTGGGTTGTATCAGCCATGCCTTGCTCACTGCCGAAGCCATTGCACGCGACGGTTTGCCGTTGGCGGGTTGGGTGGCGAATATCATCGACCCCAAGACCTCTCGTCTGGAAGAAAACCTCGCCACCCTGGCCGAGCGGTTGCCCGCGCCGTGCTTGGGGCGTGTGCCGAAGCTCAAGCAGGCAAGCGCAAAAGCGGTGGCCGAGTACCTGGAATTGGACCTGCTTGACTGATTTTGGCTATCGATAAGGCATTATGCCATTAGTGTTTTTGACGGGCGTTTTGCCAGGATGTCTGCTTCAATTCAAGTTCACGATTCTCTAAAGGCAGGCTTACGCCATGGAAATCTCTGGAAGCAGCGCGTTTTATTCGGGGCTGAGCACCATTCAGGCCGGGCAGAACCGCGTCGACCAGGCCGCCGGCAAAATCGCCGGCGCCGCGACGACCCAGCCCTCGGACGCACAAAGTGATCGTCTGCAAGCCAACGATCGCGCCCAGCCGTCCAACTCGGCGAGCAACATGGTCGAAATGGCCCAAGGCAAATTCCAGGTGGAGCTGGGCGCGAAAGTCGCCAAGGCTTCGGATGAAATGCTTGGCACCTTGATCGATACCTACGCCTAACTTTTTTGGGTACACGCCGGCTCTTCTGTGGGAGCTGGCTTGCCTGCGATAGCATCGACTCAATTCTCCTGATACACCGCGGCGCCTGCATCGCAGGCAAGCCCGCTCCCACATTGTGCTGATTCACCCCTGGGAACTTCTACACTTTCAAATCACGTGGCACTGCGCCGCAGGCCTTGCCGTGCCTGGAGTTGACTCACGTCAGGACAAACGGCTTCGGTGCGATGCTTGACAACCCCAGGTCGTAAACGTATGTTTCAAACACCTGTTTGACCGCCATAACAAATCCACGCGGTTGTTCATCCCAGATACATCAGCAGAGGTTTATCGCTATGCCTGACTACAAGGCCCCCTTGCGTGATATTCGCTTCGTTCGTGACGAACTGCTCGGTTATGAAGCGCACTATCAGAGCCTGCCGGCTTGCCAGGACGCTACCCCGGACATGGTTGACGCCATTCTTGAGGAAGGCGCCAAGTTCTGTGAGCAAGTGCTGGCACCGTTGAACCGCGTGGGTGACATCGAAGGGTGTACCTGGAGCGAGTCAGGCGTAAAAACCCCTACTGGTTTCAAAGAAGCCTACAAGCAGTTCGTCGAAGGCGGCTGGCCAAGCCTGGCCCACGACGTGGAGCACGGTGGCCAAGGCCTGCCGGAATCCCTGGGCCTGGCCGTGAGCGAAATGGTCGGCGCCGCCAACTGGTCGTGGGGCATGTACCCTGGCCTGTCCCATGGTGCGATGAACACCATCTCCGAGCACGGCACCCCGGAACAACAAGACGCTTACCTGACCAAGCTGGTTTCGGGTGAGTGGACCGGCACCATGTGCCTGACCGAACCGCATTGCGGCACCGACCTGGGCATGCTGCGCACCAAGGCCGAGCCTCAGGCCGACGGTTCCTACAAAGTCTCCGGCACCAAGATCTTCATCTCGGCCGGTGAGCACGACATGGCCGACAACATCGTCCATATCGTACTGGCCCGCCTGCCGGACGCACCGGCCGGCACCAAAGGTATTTCGCTGTTTATCGTGCCTAAGTTCCTGCCGAACGCAGACGGTTCGATCGGCGAGCGCAACGCGGTGACCTGTGGTTCCCTGGAACACAAGATGGGTATCCACGGTAACGCCACCTGCGTGATGAACTTCGACGCGGCCACCGGTTTCCTGATCGGCCCGGCGAACAAAGGCCTGAACTGCATGTTCACCTTTATGAACACCGCTCGCCTGGGCACTGCCCTGCAAGGCCTGTCCCACGCAGAGATCGGCTTCCAGGGCGGCCTGAAATACGCTCGTGACCGCCTGCAAATGCGCTCCCTGACCGGCCCGAAAGCACCAGACAAGGCCGCTGACCCGATCATCGTGCACCCTGACGTGCGCCGCATGCTGCTGACCATGAAAGCCTTCGCTGAAGGCAACCGTGCGATGGTGTACTTCACCGCCAAGCAAGTGGACATCGTCAAGTACGGCACCGACGACGAAGCCAAGAAGCAAGCCGACGGCCTGCTGGCCTTCATGACCCCGATCGCCAAGGCGTTCATGACCGAGGTCGGTTTTGAATCGGCCAACCACGGCGTGCAGATCTACGGCGGCCACGGCTTTATCGCCGAGTGGGGCATGGAGCAGAACGTGCGCGACAGCCGCATTTCGATGCTGTACGAAGGCACCACCGGCATCCAGGCACTCGACCTGCTGGGCCGTAAAGTGCTGATGACTCAAGGCGAAGCGCTCAAGGGCTTCACCAAGATCGTGCACAAGTTCTGCCAGGCCAACGAAGGCAACGAAGCCGTTAAGGAATTCGTTGCTCCGCTGGCGGCACTGAACAAAGAGTGGGGCGAGTTGACCATGAAGGTCGGCATGGCCGCGATGAAAGACCGTGAAGAAGTCGGTGCCGCCTCGGTGGATTACCTGATGTATTCCGGCTACGCATGCCTGGCTTACTTCTGGGCCGACATGGCACGCCTGGCCGCCGAGAAACTGGCTGCCGGCACCACTGAAGAAGCGTTCTACACCGCCAAACTGCAGACTGCGCGCTTCTACTTCCAGCGTATCCTGCCGCGTACCCAGACCCATAAGGTCACCATGCTGTCGGGTGCCAACAACCTGATGGACATGAAAGAAGAAGACTTCGGCCTGGCTTACTAAGCCCAGCCGGTTCTCTTGAAAACCGCCGCTGCCTTTGGGAGCGGCGGTTTTTTGTGCGCGATAAAAAACACAGCACAGCACTCAGGGATTGCGCTTGGCTGCCGTTACAGTGATGGCAATGTGATACAGGTCACATTGAATGTGCTTAACTGTGCTCAGTGAAGGCACTGTGCCATCTTTCTGAGTGGGTCGGAGCTTTACCCTTGTCACGCGTGTCCGCTGTACGTTTCAGTCATTTTATTCCTTCGTTGCTGCTGTTACTGGCCGGGCTCTCGGCTGCGTATGTCAAAGATCTCAACGTGTTCTTCACCTCATTGTTCAATGTGCTGCCGACCCTGGTGTTGTTGCTCGGCGGGGCGTACTGCGCGGTGTATCGGCGCCAGCGTGAGCTGTTTTTGATGATCACGGTGTACGTCGTCTACTTCCTGCTCGACACCCAGACCGACTACTACCGCGACAACGGCAGCGTGCGCGAAGACGCCGCCGTGGTGTTCCACCTGTGTTGCTTGCTGTTGCCTCTGCTGTTCAGCATCTACGCGCTGTGGCAGGAGAAAACCCACCTGTTCCGCGACTTCGTGGCGCGCTGCGCCGTGCTCTTTGCGTTCGGCAGCGTGGCCCTGGCGCTTGAGCAGAGCTTTCCCCAAGCCTTGCTGAGCTGGCTGGCGGAGATTCGCTGGCCGGCGCTGCATGGCAGTTGGATGAGCCTGATCCAGCTGTCGTACCCGATGTTTCTGATTGGCTTTGTGACCCTGGCGGCGCAGTACTGGTATCAGCCGCGGCCCTTGCACGCGGCGCAACTGGTGGGTTTGCTGGGGTTGTTCTGGATGTTGCCGCAAACCTTCATCCTGCCGTTCACCCTGAACATCATGTGCAGCCAGGTAATGCTGATGATTGCCGCCGGCGTGGCGCACGAGGCTTATCAGATGGCCTTTCGCGATGAACTCACCGGCCTGCCGGGGCGGCGCGCGCTCAATGAGCGCATGCAACGGTTGGGGCGCAATTACGTACTGGCGATGAGTGACGTCGATCACTTCAAGCGCTTCAACGATACCCACGGCCATGATGTCGGTGACCAAGTGCTGCGGCTGGTGGCCAGCAAGCTGTCGAAGGTCAATGGCGGCGGGCGTGCCTATCGCTATGGCGGGGAAGAGTTTGCCGTGGTGTTCGCCGGCAAGACGTTGGACGAGTGTATGCCGCACCTGGAAGAGATCCGCGAGATCATCGCCAACTACGACATCAAGCTGCGTAACCCGGACCGTCCCCACGATGACCAGCAGGGCCGCCAGCGTCGGGCGGGCAGTGGCGCCTCGAGTGTGTCGGTGACGGTCAGCATCGGCGTGGCCGAGCGCCAGGCCGAGCAACGCACGCCCGAAGAAGTGCTCAAGTCCGCTGACCAGGCGCTCTACGCCGCCAAGGGCGCCGGGCGTAACTGCGTGGTCGCATCAGGCCAGAACCGCCGTGGTGCGGTGCGCATGGAGAGCGCTGCCGGTTGAGTGATGGCGGTGTATTCAGCGGTTCTACAGTGATTGTTCCGGGCGGTGGCCGGCAGTAGGTTGAAGGTATCTGCTGCCGGAGACATTGCCATGCCTGAGTACAAAGCTCCCCTGCGCGACATGCGCTTTCTGATCGACAACGTATTTGATTTTCACGGCCATTACGCCGCGCTGGGCGCCACCGACGCGAGCCCGGATATGGTCAGCGCGATCCTCGAAGAAGGCGCCAAATTCTGCGAAAACGTGTTGTCTCCACTCAATCGCAGCGGCGATGAAGAAGGCTGCCACTTCGACAACGGCGTGGTCACCACGCCCAAGGGCTTCAAGCAAGCCTTCGCCCAGTATGTGGAAGGTGGCTGGCATGGCGTGGCGGCGGACCCGGCCTATGGAGGCCAGGGCTTGCCGCTGTCCCTGGGCCTGGTGCTCAGCGAGATGATTGGCTCCAGCAACACCTCCTGGGGCATGTACCCGGGCCTCACCCACGGCGCCATGTCGGCGATCCACGCCCACGGCACCGAGGAGCAGAAAGGCACGTTCCTGAGCAAACTAACCGCCGGCGAATGGACCGGCACCATGTGCCTGACCGAAGCCCATTGCGGCACCGACCTGGGCCTGATCAAGACCCGCGCCGTGCCCCAGGCGGATGGCAGTTACGCGGTCACCGGCAGCAAGATCTTCATCTCGGCCGGCGAGCACGACATGAGCGCCAACATCATTCACTTGGTGCTGGCCAAACTGCCGGACGCACCGGCGGGCACCAAGGGCATCTCGTTGTTTATCGTGCCCAAGTTCCACGCCGATTCAGGCGAGCGCAACGCGGTGCACTGCGGCTCTATCGAGCACAAGATGGGCATCAAGGCCTCGGCCACCTGCGTGCTGAACTTCGACGGCGCCAAGGGCTTTTTGATTGGCGAGGCGAACAAAGGCCTGAACTGTATGTTCACCATGATGAACCACGCGCGCCTGGGCACTGGCATGCAGGGTTTGTGCAATGGCGAGGCAAGCTTCCAGGGCGCGATCCAATACGCCAACGATCGCCTGCAAATGCGCTCGCTGACCGGCGCCAAGGCCCCGGACAAAGCCGCCGATCCGATCATCGTGCACCCGGATGTACGGCGCATGTTGCTGACCATGAAGGCTTTCAACGAAGGCAATCGGGCGCTGACGTATTTCACCGCGCAATTGCTCGACACCGCGCACTTGAGCAGCGACGCCGCCCAACGCCAGGAGGCCGAAGACCTGTTGGCGTTCCTCACGCCTATCTGCAAAGCCTTCATGACCGAAACCGGGCTGGAGGTGACCAACCACGGTATGCAGGTGTTTGGCGGCCACGGCTACATTCGCGAATGGGGCATGGAGCAACTGGCGCGTGATGCGCGGATTGCGCCGATCTATGAAGGCACCAATGGCATCCAGGCGCTCGACTTGCTGGGCCGTAAGGTGCTGGGCAGCCAAGGCAAGTTGCTGCGCGGGTTTACCAAGCTTGTGCATAAGTTTTGCGCGGCGAATGCCGAGCATCCGCAGCTCAAGGCACAGGTGGAGCTGCTCAACCAACTGAACCAGCAATGGGGCGAGCTGACGATGAAGGTCGGCATGGCCGCCATGAAAAACCCGGATGAAGTGGGCGCGGCAGCGGTGGATTACTTGATGTACAGCGGTTACATCATTTTGGCGTACCTGTGGTTGCGCATGGCGATTGCGGCGCAGTCACATGACGACGCAGAGTTCGCCCAGGCTAAATTGGCCACCTGCGATTTCTACTTCAAGCGCCTGTTGCCGCGTACTGCAACGCATCGCGCCGCTGTAGAGGCGGGCAGTGAGTGCCTGATGAGCTTGCCGGCGCAGTTGTTTGCGCTGTAAAGGTGACTGATTCACCGCGGGTCAAATGTGGGAGCGGGCTTGCTCGCGAATGCAGGGTGTCAGTCGCCTGATTTGGTTATGACACACCGCATTCACGAGCAAGCCCGCTCCCTCACGGGTTCTCTGTATGACTTATAAATACCATTTGGTCACTAACAGACCCTATGTGTCTCAAATGTTGTTCGGTTACACTCGGAGCCTGTAAAACCGATCCTATCGAATCACTTTTCATGTTCTCACGAGGTTTGCCATGGCTGATTACAAAGCGCCGCTGCGTGATATGCGCTTCGTCCTCAACGAAGTTTTTGAGGTCGCCAACACCTGGGCCCAATTGCCGGCATTGGCAGACACCGTAGATGCCGAAACCGTAGAGGCGATCCTTGAGGAAGCCGGCAAGGTCACGGCCAAATCCATCGCGCCGCTCAGCCGTAATGGCGACGAGCAAGGTTGCCGTTGGGCGGACACTGCTGTCAGCACGCCGGATGGTTTCCCACAGGCTTATAAGACCTACGCCGAAGGTGGCTGGGTGGGCGTAGGCGGCGACCCGATCTTCGGCGGCATGGGCATGCCCAAGGCCGTCTCGGCCCAGGTTGAAGAGATGATCAACTCGTCGAGCCTGGCGTTTGGCCTGTACCCGATGCTGACCTCCGGCGCCTGCGTTTCCATCAACACCCACGCCAGCGAGGAGCTCAAGGCTACCTACCTGCCGAAAATGTATTCGGGTGAGTGGGCCGGTTCCATGTGCCTGACCGAAGCGCATGCCGGGACAGACCTGGGAATGATCCGCACCAAGGCCGAGCCGCAGGCGGACGGGTCCTACACCATCAGTGGCACCAAGATCTTTATCACCGGCGGCGAGCATGACCTCACCGACAACATCATCCACCTGGTGCTGGCCAAACTGCCGGATGCACCGGCGGGGCCAAAGGGTATCTCGCTGTTCCTGGTGCCGAAGTTCATGGTCAATGCCGACGGCAGCCTGGGCGCGCGCAACCCGGTGAGCTGCGGCTCGATTGAACACAAGATGGGCATTCAGGCATCCGCGACCTGCGTGATGAACTTCGATGCAGCCGTGGGTTACCTGGTGGGTGAACCGAACCGTGGCTTGGCGGCGATGTTCACCATGATGAATTACGAGCGTTTGGGCGTGGGTATTCAGGGCCTGGCGTCGGGTGAACGCTCCTACCAGAACGCGATTGAATATGCCCGTGACCGCCTGCAAAGCCGTTCGCCGACCGGCGCCCAGGCCAAGGACAAAGTGGCCGACCCGATCATCGTGCACCCGGATGTGCGCCGCATGTTGCTGACCATGAAAGCGTCGAACGAAGGCGGTCGCGCGTTCTCCACCTACGTGGCAACGCAATTGGACATCGCCAAGTTCAGTGAAGATGCCGCCGCCCGCGAGCGTGCGGACAACCTGGTGGCGCTGCTGACACCTGTTGCCAAGGCCTTCCTCAGCGACCTTGGCCTGGAAACCACCGTGCTTGGCCAGCAGATCTTTGGCGGCCACGGCTACATTCGCGAGTGGGGCCAGGAGCAGTTGGTGCGTGATGTGCGCATCACCCAGATCTACGAAGGCACCAACGGCATTCAGGCCCTGGACTTGATGGGACGCAAGATCGTCGGCAGCGGCGGGGCGTTCTACACTTTGTTTGCCGACGAGATCCGCCAGTTCATCACGGCTTCAAGCGCCGAGTTGAGCGAGTTCACCCGACCGCTCAGCGCTGCCGTGGATAATCTGGATGAGTTGACCGCCTGGGTACTGGACCGCGCCAAGACCAACCCGAATGAAATCGGCGCGGCTTCGGTTGAGTACCTGCATGCCTTTGGCTACATGGCCTATGCCTATATGTGGGCGCGCATGGCCAAGGCCGCGCTGGGCAAAGAAGCTGAAGAAGACTTCTACGCCAGCAAGCTGGGCACCGCGCGTTTCTACTTTGCTCGCTTGCTGCCACGTATTCATTCGCTGAGTGCGTCGGTAAAAGCCGGTAGCGAATCATTGTTTTTGCTGGATGAAGCCCTGTTCTAAGGGCTTGGAGGGCGTGTAAGCATTCTCTTACATGACGTGCTGCTATTCGTCCTCTATCGCCAAATTGGATCCACGGATAATCTACTTCACATGGACGTCGCGCAGGAAGCGCAAAGCAACAACAGGGACACGTAGGATTCTGCCAGGATGGCGGAGTGAAATGGATGTCAGGGAAACAGTCTGCAAAGCCCCGCTTCGGCGGGGTTTTCTTTTGCCCGCGAAAAAGTCAGGCGCTTGCCGACGGGGCATTCATCACGTCTTCCAGCAAGGTGCGCAACAGCGCCACCGTCGCTTGCTGGCGCTGCACGTCGCGGCACACCAACCCCACTTTCAGCGGCACTCTGGGTTCACTCAAGGGCTTCCACAGCAGCGCCTTGCTGTTGTGCTCATCCTGGGAGCGCCCCGGCAATACCGTGGCGAGCTGGGTATGGGGCAAGCTGTCGAGAATCCCGGCCATGGTATTCAACTCCGCCTGCACCTGGGGCCGTCGCCCCAGGTTGGATAACTGGCCTTGCCAGATCTGGCGCACCTGAAACTCTTCCCCCAACAGCAGCATCGGCAACTCGGCTGCCTGTTTCAGCGAGACTTTCTTGAATTCCCGCAGTGGATGGTCTTCAGGGATGACGACCTTCAGTTCATCTTCGTACAGCAACACGCCGGTCAACCCCGGCTGACGGGGTGGCAAGTAGCTGATGCCGATATCCAACGAGCCGTTGAGCAAACGCCGCTCAATCTCGAGCCCAGTCAATTCATAGATCTGCACCACCAGATGCGGTTGGGCTTTGCGCACACGCTCGAGCATCTGCGGGACCAGGCTGGTGTGCACGGTTTGCAGCACGCCAATGGCCAGGGTGCGCATCGCCTGGCCCTTGAAGTTGCGCAACGCCTCGACGGCTTGCTGCATGCCATCGATCAGCGGCAAGGCGTGGTTGTACAAGGTGTGTGCCGCCAGCGTGGGCAGCAGGCGCTTGCTGCTGCGCTCGAACAGGCTGACATCCAGGTTCTGTTCCAGCTGGCGGATCTGTTGCGACAAAGCCGGTTGTGAGATCGACAGGCGCTCTGCAGCACGGCCCACGTGGCCTTCCTCATACACCGCGACGAAATAACGCAGTTGCTTGAAATCCATAAGACTTACTTATCGAAAAAGCTGGAAAATCGAAATGGCCGATGGCCCCTCGGACGCCTAGTCTAGCGCCTATTCGCAGGGCTTACAGGGCCGGATCGGACAATGAACAGCGTTTATGTTGATGGCGTTTACATAGGCAAGGCAAAACACTTCCAGTCAAGGTCTGCTGGGCCTGTCGACCAAGGTCAGGTTGCTATCGGAGGTAAATTGTGAATTTGTTCCGTCGACCTGCGCCGAGCCTGGACGATCTGATTCTCGATATACCGCGTGATGATCTCTGCAGCGAATGCCTGATGCCCACTGTGGAGCGCCCGGCCCAAGTCTTCGTGCGGGGCCAAGGCTCGTGGCTTTCGGACAGCGATGACCGTGCCTATCTGGACTTCAACCAGGGCGGCGCCGCCAATAGCTTCGGCCACAGCTCGCAGGTCGTGCTCACGGCCCTGGCTGAGCAGATGCAAGCGCTGATCAACCCCGGCGTTGGCCTGTACAACCGGGCGCAACTCAATTTGGTCGACCGTCTGTGCCATCGCACCAGCAGCGACCAGGCTTACTTGCTCAACAGCGGGTCTGAAGCCTGTGAGGCAGCGATCAAGCTGGCGCGCAAGTGGGGCCAACTGCATCGCGGCGGTGCTCATCACATCATCACGGCCAGCGGCGGTTGCCATGGTCGTAGTTTCGCCACCATGGCCGCGTCGGCGGGGGCTGATAACAATCGTTTTGAGCCGCAATTGCCAGGTTTCAGCCACGTGCCTTTCAACGACCTGCCGGCCCTGCACGCCGCCGTCGATGCGCAAACAGTCGCGATCATGCTGGAGCCGATTCAAGGCGCAGCCGGGGTGATTCCTGCGACTGAGCATTACCTCAAAGGCGTTGAACGCCTGTGCCGCGAGCTGGGTATTCTGCTGATTTTTGACGAAGTGCAAACCGGCGTTGGCCGCTGCGGCACATTGCTCGCTGAAGAACAGTATGGCGTGCGCGCAGACATCATCACGCTCGGCAAGGGCCTGGGCGGCGGTGTACCGCTGGCCGCGCTGCTGGCGCGGGGCAAGGCTTGCTGTTTTGAGGTGGGCGAGCTGGAAGGTACGCATCACGGCAATGCACTGATGGCGTCGGCGGGAGTCGCGGTGCTCGACGCGGTGCTGGAAAGTGGCTTTCTCGAACAGGTACGCGAAGCCGGCTTGTACCTGGGAGAAGGGCTTGCCCGTTTGGCCTACCGTTATGAACACGGGCAATTACGCGGCAACGGGCTGATGTGGGGCCTGACGCTGTCGGACGATTGCGCAGAGGCGGTGGTAAAGGCTGCGCTGCACGAAGGCTTGATCCTCGCGGCCGCACAACCTGACTGCTTGCGTTTTACTCCAGCCCTGAACATCAGCAAAAGCCATATCGACGAAATGCTCCTGCGCCTGGCGCGCGCCTTCTCCCGCGTGCGCACCGCACAACTGCAATGCCGCAAGGGCATCGCCGTTTAACCTCATATTCCTGAACCGTCTCGCGGCATACGCGGCGCCTCCAGCCTGATTCTTTTGGCTGGGGGCGTTTTTTTGTCTGCTCACTTCAGGATGGCCCAATGCCAGATCCCACTGAACCCTCACGAACGCCCAAGGTCGATTAGCTACACGGCTCACATGAGCCGATTTTTTGGAGCTGACCCATGGACATTATTCGTATCATCATCGCTATCCTGCTGCCGCCACTGGGTGTGTTCCTGCAAGTGGGTTTCGGCGGCGCGTTCTGGCTGAATATCCTGCTGACCCTGTGCGGCTACTTCCCCGGCATCATCCACGCGGTGTACATCATCGCCAAGCGCTGAGGCCGTCAGCCTTTTGCAATGAGCCGTGAGTTACGCTCGTTGCGAAAGGCCAACTGCTCGATGGTCTGGGTGGCATGTTCGGCTTCTTCCCGTGCGTTGAGGATGATGCCGTGCTGCTCGGACTTGCTGCACACCGGGTCGGCATTGCTCGCATCGCCTGTGAGCATGAACGCCTGGCAACGGCAGCCGCCGAAGTCTTTTTCCTTTTCATCGCATGACCGGCATGGCTCGGGCATCCAGTCGTAGCCGCGAAAGCGGTTGAAGCCAAACGAGTCGTACCAGATGTGTTGCATGCTGTGGTCGCGCACATTGGGAAATTGCACTGGCATCTGTCGGGCGCCGTGGCAAGGCAGGGCGGTGCCGTCCGGAGTCACTGTCAGAAAAATACTGCCCCAGCCGTTCATGCAGGCTTTCGGGCGTTCCTCGTAGTAATCCGGTGTCACGAAAATCAGCTTGCACGGGTGGCCTTCAGCTTCGAGCTTGGCGCGGTATTCGTTGGTGATGCGCTCGGCGCGAACCAGCTGTTCCTGGGTCGGCAACAAACCCACACGATTGAGCTGCGCCCAGCCGTAGAACTGGCAGGTGGCGAGCTCGACGAAGTCTGCCTCCAGGGCAATGCACAGTTCGATAATGCGGTCGATCTTGTCGATATTGTGCCGATGGGTGACGAAGTTCAGCACCATCGGGTAGCCGTGCGCCTTCACTGCGCGGGCCATTTCCAGCTTTTGCGCGAAGGCTTTTTTCGAGCCGGCCAGCAGGTTGTTCACCTGCTCATCGCTGGCCTGGAAGCTGATCTGGATATGGTCCAGGCCAGCCTTCTTGAAGTCACTGATCTTCTGCTCGGTGAGGCCGATGCCCGAGGTGATCAGGTTGGTGTAGAAACCCAGCTTGCGCGCCTCGGCGATCAGTTCGGCAAGGTCCTGGCGCACCAGCGGTTCACCACCGGAAAAGCCCAGTTGCGCGGCGCCCATTTCCCGCGCTTCGCGAAACACCTTGATCCACTGTTCAGTGCTCAGCTCTTTACCCTGCTCGGCAAAATCCAGCGGATTGGAGCAATACGGGCACTGCAACGGGCAGCGATAAGTCAGCTCGGCGAGCAACCACAGTGGCAGGCCGATTGGTGGCTTTTCAGGCAAGTTCGATCCAGTGCTCAGCACGGGCAACCTCCATGAAATCCTCGATGTCTTTACCGAGTTCAGGCACGCCGGGGAATTGTTTATCCAGCTCGGCGATGATGGCGGCCACGTCGCGCTCGCCGTCGATCAGGCCGCCGATCAAGGCGGCGCTGTCGTTGAGCTTGATCATGCCTTCGGGGTAGAGCAACACGTGGCCTTTCTGCGCTGGCTCGTATTGATAGCGATAGCCCTGGCGCCAGGTGGGTGTTTTGCTGCGATCAAAGCTCATAGGGTGATCCCTTTATGCCAGACCCGCTGCTCGGTCACGCTGTGATACGGCGGGCGGTTGAGTTCGTAGGCCATACTCATGGCATCCAGCATGCTCCACAGAATGTCGAGTTTGAACTGCAGGATTTCCAGCATGCGTTCCTGGCCTTCGCGGGTGGTGTAGTGCTGCAGCGTGATCGCCAAACCATGTTCTACGTCGCGACGCGCCTGGCCCAAACGCGTACGGAAATACTCATAACCGGCCGGGTCGATCCACGGGTAGTGCTGCGGCCAGCTGTCGAGGCGCGACTGGTGGATCTGCGGCGCAAACAGTTCGGTCAGCGAGCTGCTGGCAGCTTCCTGCCAACTGGCGCGGCGGGCAAAATTGACGTAGGCATCTACTGCAAAACGCACACCGGGCAGCACCAACTCCTGGGAGCGCAACTGGTCGGGGTCGAGGCCGACGGCCTGGCCCAGGCGCAGCCAGGCTTCGATACCGCCGTCTTCACCGGGCGCGCCGTCGTGGTCGAGCAGGCGCTGGATCCACTCGCGGCGGATCTCGCGGTCCGGGCAGTTGGCCAGGATCGCGGCGTCTTTGAGCGGGATGTTCACCTGATAGTAGAAACGGTTGGCGACCCAGCCCTGGATCTGCTCGCGGGTAGCGCGGCCTTCATACATCGCCACGTGGTACGGGTGATGGATATGGTAGAAGGCGCCTTTGGACCGCAGGGCGGCTTCGAACTCGGCGGTGGTCAACGGTGTGTCAGTCACTTGGTCTGCTCCTACAATTCAATGCTCATGCCGTCGTAGGCCACTTCGACATTGCGCCGCACCAGCTCGGCGCGCTCGGGGGAGTCTTCGTCGAGGATCGGGTTGGTGTTGTTGATGTGGATAAGCACCTTGCGCTGCTCAGGTAACTGCTCGAGTACTTCGAGCATGCCGCCGGGACCGTTTTGCGCCAAGTGGCCCATCTCGCGGCCGGTGCGCGTGCCGACGCCCCGGCGCTGCATTTCATCGTCGTCCCACATCGTGCCGTCCACCAGCAGGCAGTCGCTGCCCGCCATGATTTCCAGCAGCGGCGCATCGACTTTGCCCAGGCCCGGTGCATAGAACAGCTTGCCGCCGGTGCGCAGGTCTTCGACGATCAGGCCGATGTTATCGCCTGGGTGCGGGTCAAAGCGGTGTGGCGA
This sequence comes from Pseudomonas sp. KBS0710, assembly GCF_005938045.2. Taxonomy (GTDB): domain Bacteria; phylum Pseudomonadota; class Gammaproteobacteria; order Pseudomonadales; family Pseudomonadaceae; genus Aquipseudomonas. Next base: position 6,468,139 of record NZ_VCCF02000001.1, read on the forward strand.
ATAGGGCGGGGCGGCGCTGCGCAAGGGCAGCGGGGTAAAGCGCAGGTTCGGGCAGGCCGGGATGGTGAAGCTGGCGTCCAGCTTAATACGGTTCCAGGCCAGGCCGCCGTTCCAGTGAGTCAACATGGTGAACAACGGGAAACCGGTGCTGAGGTCTTCATGGACCATGTCGGTGCACCACACCTGGTGAGGGCAGCCTTCGCGCAGGCTCAACAGGCCGGTGGTGTGGTCGATCTGGCTGTCCATCAGGATGATCGCGCTGATGCCGGTATCGCGCAGGGCGCGGCCGGGTTGCATCGGTGCGAAGCCTTGCAGTTGCGCACGGATATCCGGCGATGCATTGCACAGCACCCAGTTCACGCCATCGTCAGAAATCGCGATGGACGACTGGGTACGCGCCTGGGCGCGCAGGCTACCGTCGCGAAAGCCTGCGCAGTTCACGCAGTTGCAGTTCCACTGCGGGAAGCCACCGCCGGCGGCGGAACCTAGAATCTGGACAAACATGATTGCTCCATCACGCAAAGCTCAAAACAAAAACGCCCCGGGCGAACCGAGGCGTTGTATTACTCAGCCAATCAACGGCTGGCGAAGTACATGGTGACTTCGAAACCGATACGCAGATCAGTGTAAGCGGGTTTGGACCAGGTCATATTCATACTCCTACCAAGGGATGGGACGTTCACTACCAAGTAATACATATAGTCCACCTCCTATCGGAGATGTTCAGATATTGCGCATGAATATTACGCAATTCTTTTCAAGTTAGCGCTGTCTTGACGGAAAAAGCCTGTTGCAGGGTTGGCAACGATCAGCCTGCCGGTTGCCAGTAATCGTTGATAGATGGGCCGTTGGCTAGGCAACGCCAGCCGCCGGCAGCGTCGTTGAGTTGCTGGGCGGCACGCTGCACATCCTCGCGTGTGCGGTTTTGTATCAACTGTTGTAGCAGCTCCAGATAACCCGACGGGTGGCCCGCCAACTGCGCCTGCCACAGCAGCTCGGCGGCCTGGCTGAGCGGCACTTGCCGGGCATTAAATTGCTGCGCCAGGGCCTGGTTGCCCAAGTCTGGGCTGCTGTCGATTAACGACGGTAATTGCTTCAGAAAGCCTTGCAGGTGATCGACGATCCCGCTCAATGAAACGCTGGGGGACTGCACGCCAAATAGTAGCCCGGTTTGCCCGTTGACCTGTCGGATGCCGCTGAATACCGCGTAGCCGATTTGTTGCTCGACCCGCAGACGCTGGTAAAAAGGCCCTTGGAGTAGATGCCCAAGCAGTCGCCACGCGGCTTCATCGGCCAGGGAAGGTGTGGGCGTGGGGCAAAAAAGCAGTAGAGCGGCTTCGTTGGCGTCGGTTTCCACCTCGTGCCAGAGTTTCTGACCGCCGAGGGGTCGCGGCGTGCGCTCAATGCTTGTCGGCTGACCCGGTAGCCGGACTGCGGCGATTTTGATCGCGGCTTCACAAGCGGCCGGTAATCCAAAGCCGAGCCCATGCCATCTAGCGGTCGCCCATGACACTGGCCCGGAACGAGTGTCGGAGCAGCAAACAGGCAGCGCCTTGAGCAGCTCTCGGATGGCGATCATCGGTGTTGCGGCGGGTGCGGCGTCTTGTGTCAGGCTTAAGCTTTGCGCCAATACGTCCAGAACAGCCGGCATGGGCTGATGAAGACCGACCATTTTCACCAGGAAATCATTGCCGATCGTTTCGAAAGACAACTCAACGCCGGCCTGCCGGGCATTCTCGCGCAATGGTTGTAACGTATGTTCCAACCCCACGGGCGCGGCGTTATCAAACTGCCATTGCAGATACAGCGCGCCTTCATCGGTGTCATCCGCCAATGCCTGGCTGAATGTCAGCGCCGACACCTCCCGACGGCCTCGGGAGCGGTCCTGGGCGAAGGTGCGCAAACCCCGGTGGGCGCTGGTCTGGCCGCGAATCAGCCCGGCGCGTTCTTCTTTGGCAGGTGCCCGCAGGAACGGGTTGCTGGGCGGCAACTGCCAAGGGTGCTGGAATGGTTTAAGGTGCAGCGAATCCAGCAGCGCTTTCAGTGCGGCAGCGCCTTGTTCCGACAAGTCTTCACGTTCATTTCGCGCCACCGCCAGTGCGCTTTGCACCTGTTGCTGGCGAGCGTTCAGCAAGGCGAACTCTTCGCGCAAAGATGCCCAGTTGCTGTGTGCGAAAAAGCTCAGCCAATCGTGCAGCAATGCTTCGATTTGCGTAGCCGAATCGTCTTGAGTAGCGAGGGTAAAGTCGATATCCAACACGGCTTGCCCGGCGAACGCATAAAGCACGGACGCCTGCATTGCGCTGGCCAGTTTTCGTGCTTTCAGCTCAGCCAGTAAACCACCCGGCGCCGCAGCGTTGAGCCAGGTGCAAAGAAACTCCAGCGCTTGGCGAGAAGCGCCACAGGTGATGACGTGGTGCAGGTGATTCTGGGCGACGTGTTGATAGCTGCGCGCGTGGCCTGGCATCAATGCTGGCGCTGCGGTTTGTGGGCGCAGCGGGCCAGGGGCCAACTCGTCGCTGAAACACTGGGCCAACGCTTGCAGTTCTTCCAGTGACTGCGGGCCAGCAAGAATCAACGTCATCTGCCCGCTCTGATAGAACTCGCGGTGAAATTCCCACAGTGCCTGCTGAAAGGCCTCACGCTCCACCGGCAGACTATCCCGGTTACCGGCATGAAAACCGCGCAGCGGATGGTCCGCCGCCAAGCCTTCCAGCAGCGCAACTTGCTGCTGCGCCTTGGCATCCTGGGACCAGGCCACAAACTCCGCCTGCAGCACTTCGCGCTCACGCACCTGGTCTTCAATCGTCAGGCGCGGATGGGTGAGCATATCCGCCAGCCGCTCGAGTCCGCCGGCAAAGGTTGGCACTGGCAACTCAAAGAAGAAGTCCGTGGTGCGTTCGCGGGTGCTGGCGTTGACCTGCCCACCCTGGCGCTGCACGTAAGCCATCAAGCCTTCGCTTGTGGGAAAGCGCGCGGTGCCGAGAAACAGCAAATGCTCAAGAAAATGCGCCAAGCCCGGCCACGCCAATGGCACGTCATGGCTGCCGGCGGCCACGCGCAACATCGCGGCGCAACGCTTCAAGCGTGGCGCATGGCGCAAGGAAACCCGCAGGCCGTTGGCCAGGGTCAAGTCAAGGTAATGAGGGTGGGCCGGCGCAGGCATGGGCACTTCCGAAACGTAGAATGTGCCTATGCTAACAAACCGGCCGGTTCAGGGCTTGTGCAGCGCGCCGTACAACTCTGGGCGACGGTCTTGCAGGTAGTGATTGGCCGCGCGTGCATCCAGGATCGACTGGCGATCCAGCGTACCGACGATCAGCGCTTCATCTAATCCCGCCTGGGCGATTCGCTGGCCATTGGGCCCAGCAATACTGCTTTGCCCGCAATACTGAATCTCGCCTTCGTGCCCACAGTAGTTGGCGTAGGCCACATAGCATTGGTTTTCAAAGGCCCGCGCCCGCACGGTCACGTCGGCAACAAAGTCGAACGGCACCATATTGGCCGTCGGCACCAGGATCACCTCGGCACCGGCCAGGGCCAGGCGGCGGGTGTTTTCCGGGAACTCCAGGTCGTAGCAGATCAGAAACCCGAGCTTCCAGCCGTTAAGCTCCACCAGCGGGAAGTCATCTTCCCCGGCACTGAACATCGAGTGGTCCAGGTCGCCAAACAGATGAGTCTTGCGGTAGTTGCACAGGCGCTGGCCGTGGGCATCGATCAACTGCACGGCGTTGTAGATCTGCCCGTCCTCAGCCCGCTCCGGGTAACCGTAGAGGATTGCCAAACCGGCGCTTTTGGCCAGCTCGGCAATCGCCTGTGCCGACGGCCCATCCTGGGCTTCGGCGAGTGCGCCCACCGCTTCGGCACCGATGTTGTAACCGCTGAGGAACATCTCCGGCAGCACCAGCACGTCGGCACCGGTGGCCTCATGGGCCAATTGATGCAGGCGCTTGAGGTTGCCGGCCACATCCAGCGGCAGCGGTGGGCATTGGTACAGGGCGACACGCATGCGCAACTCCTTAATCGGCCAGGGCGATCGGGCCGATTTCGTCAAAGACATCACCTGGGCCCGGGTTCTCGGGGTGAGTGCCGCCGCCGAAGTGGGTCATGATGCCCCACACCGCATTCAGCGAGGTTTGCACCGCGCCCTCGACCCACGCAGGTGTCCAGGATACGTCGTCACCGGCGATAAAAATCCCACGCTGTTCGGCGGGCATGTCCTTCTGCATAAAGTGCGCATACATGCGCTGGTTGTAGCGATAGTGGCCGGGCAATGCGCCTTTGAAGGCCCCGAGGAAATGCGGGTCGGCTTCCCAGGACACGGTGATCGGGTCGCCGATGATGCGCGCCTTGATATCGACTTTCGGGTAGATCTTTTTCAGCGCGTCGAGGGCCAGTTTCACGCGCTTGTCGATGGGCTGCGGGAGCATTTTCAGCGCGTCACTCATCCACGAATACGACAGGCAAATCACGCCTGGCTTGTCGTCACCGTTGTCGAACAGATAGGTGCCACGGGTGAGGCGGTCGGTGAGGGTCATGCTCATCAGGTCGCGGCCGGTCTCCGGGTCTTTGTCTTTCCAGAACGGGCGGTCGACCATCACGAAGGTTTTCGACGATTGCATGTAGCGCGTGCGGTCCAGGGCCATCCACATCTTTTGCGAGAACAGCGTTTCGTCGCATTCGATTTGAGTGGTCAGCAGCCAGCTTTGGCAGGTGGTGAGCACGGCAGCGTATTCGCGGGTGTCGCCGTAGTTGTCGGTGACCGCAAAACGGCCATCGGTAGCGTGGGCAATGCGTTTTACCCCCGCCCGTGGCGCACCGCGATGCAAGGAGCTGAGGCTGGTGCCGGCAGGCCAATGCGCGCAACGCTCCGGCACATGGCGCCAGATGCCCATGGGCACTTGCGCTACGCCGCCAACCACCAGGTGTTGGTGATCGTCGCAGTTGGTCATCACCACTCGGAAGATTTCCAGCATCGAGTTGGGGAAATCCGAGTCCCAGCCACCCGTGCCGAAACCCACCTGGCCAAACACTTCGCGGTGCGCGAACGACAGCTTGGCGAACGCCTTGGACGTGGCGACGAAGTCATAGAAGGTGCGGTCGTCCCACAGCGGTACCAGCTTGTTCCACAGCGCTTTGAGGCGCGGCACGTCACGGTCGCGAATGGCTTGCTGGATATCACCGAACTGCGAGCCGGCCTCCAGTGCATCCGCCCAGGCATCGGCCACCTCCTGGAACAGCACGGGCAAGTCCGAGAGTTTCTGCGCGTAGTGGGTCTGGCCTTCGAGGTCGACCACTGTGCTGCCGGAAGCAGGTGTCAGCGGGTTGGGAAAAGGTTTGGTCTCCAGGCCCAACTTGTCCACATAGTGGTAGAACGCGGTGGACGACACCGGAAAACGCATGCCGCCCAGCTCGGCGATGATGCCTTCGGCGCCTTCAAAGGCCTGGGAGCGCAAGCGCCCGCCCATCTTCGATGCCTCATACACCACCGGCTTGAGGCCCAGCTTCATCAGCTCGTAGGCCGCCACCAACCCCGCGATCCCGGCGCCCACAATTGCCACTTCCGCGCCATGGTTGACCGCAGGAATGCTACCCAGGCCGGCCGGGTGTTCGATCCAGTCATCAAAGGCAAACGGGAAATCCGGGCCAAAGATGGTGATAGGTTTTTTACCGTCGGCGGGATGGCGATTGGTCTTGCTGATGGTGCTGGACGGAATGCTCATGGCTGACCTTACTGATGACTCGGCGGGGTTCGGCCCGTTGAGTATAGGAAAAGATGGCAGCCAGTTTAGGGAGCGTAGCGTTCGTTATTAAGACGCAATGTGTCGTCGGATTGGATTGTTTTTAGTCAGAATGACGAAGTGACTGGTCAAACTGGCTGGCCACGGTCCAATTTGTTACTGAGGATGATCGACGTGGTGGTTTTTTCCACGCCCTCGACGCTGCCGATCTGGTCCAGCAACTGGTCCAACTGTTCCGGCGAATCAGTGCGCAGCCAAGCCACGTAATCGAACTCGCCACTCACCGCACACAACTGCTGAACCTGCGCCATGGCGCTCAGCCTGCGCAGCACTTCCTTGCCCGAACGCGCTTGAACGGTGATGCCGACATACGCCTGCAAACCCCCATCGACCACACGCTGCCCGAGGCGCACGCCATAACCGGTGATCACCTGGGTTTTCTCCAGGCGCGCCAGGCGCGAGGTCACCGTGGTGCGCGCAATCCCCAACTGCCGGGCTAGCATGGCTACGCTTTCGCGGGCGTTGATCTGCAAGGCGGCGATCAGTTGGCGATCGATTTCGTCGAGGGCGGGCAAGGGTGGGGCTCCGGTGCGGGGGGGCAATGAGGCGGTATGTTACAGACTTCCAGACACGAAAAAGCCGCGCAATGCGCGGCTTTCTTGTTTGGTGGGCCCAGTAGGACTCGAACCTACGACCAAGGGATTATGAGTCCCCTGCTCTAACCAACTGAGCTATAGGCCCTCAGTAGGACGCGGATTATAGCGACGGTTTCCGTGCTGTGCCATCCGAAAAGTCTGAAACCCGCATATGAAGAAAGGTCTCGGCAAAAAGCTCCGGCGGCAGCGGCAGGCTGACGATGTAGCCTTGCATCTGTTCGCAGCCTTCGGCGGCCAGGAAGGCCTGTTGTGCGGGGTTTTCCACGCCTTCGGCGATGATGGTGAATTGCATGCTGTGGCCCAGGGCGATGATGGCGCGCACGATGGCGGCGTCGTGGGGGTCGTCGGGCAGGCCGCGCACGAAGGACTGGTCGATCTTGAGGAAATCCAGTGGCAGGCGCTTGAGGTAGCTGAGGGATGAGTAGCCGGTGCCAAAGTCATCGATGGCCAGTTGCACGCCCAGGTGCTTGAGTTGGTGCAGCACTTCGAGGGCTTCTTCGGCCTGGCTCATGATGAAGTTTTCGGTGATCTCCAGTTGCAGGCAACCGGGCTCCAGGTGGTAGTCATGCAGCAGTTGTTCGATGCGCGCGAGCAGGTTGGGGTGACGCAGTTGTGCGCCGGCGAGGTTGACTGACAGTGGGCCGAAGTCGTTGAAGGCGTGTTTCCACGTGTGCATCTGCCGGCAGGCTTGTTCCAGTACCCAGTCGCCAATTTGCAGGATCATGCCGTTCTCTTCGGCCAGGGCGATGAAGTGTTCCGGCGGCACGTCGCCAAAGGTCGGGTGGTGCCAGCGAATCAAGGCTTCGGCGCCGATCAGTTCCTGGGTGACCAGGCTGCGCTTGGGTTGGTAGTACAAAAACAGCTCTTCACGCTCGATGGCGCGGCGCAGTTCGTGTTCGAGTGCCACGCGTTCGTTGGCCTGGGCGGTGAGGTCCTGGGTGTAGCTTTCGACTCGGTTGCGGCCTTTGGCCTTGGAGCGGTACATCGCGGCGTCGGCGTTTTTGACCAGGGTGGCGACGTCGATGCCGTCCTGTGGATAGAGGCTGGTGCCGATACTGGCGCTGATAAAAAACTCATGCTCGCCGGCCTGGAATGGCGGGGTGAAGCAGGCGAGCAGTTTATTGGCCAGGTGTTCGGCATCGCTGGCTTGTTGCAGGCCGGGCAGCAGGATGATGAATTCGTCGCCACCCAGGCGTGCCACGGTGTCGATGTCGCGCAATTGTTCCTTGAGGCGCACGGCGATGTCCTTGAGCAGCAGGTCGCCGACGGGGTGGCCGAGGCTGTCGTTGATGTGTTTGAAGCGGTCCAGGTCGAGGAACAATACAGCGCCTTGATTACCGGTTTCTTCCTGGCTGTTGAGGGCGGCTTGCAGTCGGCTTTCAAACAGGGTGCGGTTGGGCAGGCCGGTCAGTGGGTCGTGGTGGGCTTGGTAGTCGAGGCGAGCCTGGGCGTGCTTGAGGCTGGAGATATCGGCAAACACGGCAACAAAGTGCGTGATCAACTGGTCGCGGTTGCGCACGGCGCTGATGGTCAGCCAACTGGGGTACAGCTCGCCGTTTTTGCGGCGGTTGGAAATCTCGCCCTGCCAATGACCGTGGGCCGTCAATTGATGCCACATCGCCGCATAGAACGCGCTGTCATGCAGGCCGGAAGCGAGCAGGCGCGGCGTGCTGCCGAGGGCTTCGGCTTCGCTGTAGCCGGTGATTTCGCTGAAGGCACGGTTGACGGCGCTGATGTTCTGCCGGGTGTCGGTGATCAATACGCCCTCGGCGGTGCTCTCGAATACGGTGGCGGCCTGCTGCAGTTTTTCCTGCATCACTTGGCGCTCGGTGATGTCGCGGGCGATGGTCAACATGCAGTCTTCCTCGCCGATGGGCAGCGGGCGACTGGACACTTCGCACAGGCGAATCAAGCCGTCGGCGCGGCGGATATGGCAGACGAAGTCGCGCACAAAACCGTCGCGTTGCATCAATTCCAGCAGGTGTTTGCGTTCGTTGAGGTCGACCCAGATGCCCAGGTCCAGGGTCGACTGGTCGAGCGAACTGGCGCTGGTGAAACCCGTCAGGCGGGTGAAGCCTTCGTTCACTTCGATCAAACGCCCATCGCGCTGGCGGCTGAGCAGCAAACCGTCGGGTGAGGCGTGGAAGGCCTTGGCGAACTTCTCTTCGGAGGTTTGCAGCAGTTGCTGGGTTTCCTTGAGTTGGGTGATGTCCCGCACCACCACCACCAAGGCTTCGGTGGTGTCGAGTTGGAACGGCTCGGCGGAGATCAGCCCGGTAAACGCTTGGCCATTGCTGCGTAGAAACGGCATTTCCAGGTTGCGGATGCTGGTGGTCTGCACACGTTGCAGCAGGTCGGGGCCAACGCCTTGAACGCCCCAGATATTCAGCTCGGTGGCGGTTTTGCCCACGACTTGTTCGGCGCTTAGCCCAATCTGGTCCTCGAAGGCCTTGTTCACCTCCAGCAGGCAGCCATCAGAGAGGCGGGCGATCACCAGAATGTCCGGGCATTGCTGAAACACCGAGGCAAACTTCTCTTCGGAAAGCTGCAATGCCTCTTCAGTACGCTTGGCTTCGCTGATATCGATCATCAAGCCGCGCAACACCGGCTCATGGCCGTGCTCGATCAGGCTGACGATATCGCGCACCCATAAGCAACGGCCGTCGGCGGTGATCACCCGGTAATCGAGGCTGTGATCGCGGTTGGCACGGGTTTCCCGGTAGCAGTATGCCTCTGCGCGCGTCAGGTCGGCGGGGTGGATGATGTTGCGCCAGAAGCCTGGAATCAGCCAATGGGCACGGGGGTAACCCAGCAGGTCCTCGGCATGGGGCGACACGTAGCTGTAGGTGAAGTCGGTGATGCTGGCTTCCCAGGCAATCGCGGACAGGCTCTCCACCAGGCCACGATAATGGTATTCGCTGCTGCGCAATTCCTGCTCAAGGGCGACCCGCCGGGCAATTTCCGAGCTGAGCCGGCGGTTGATGCGAATCACGATGGCCAACACTGTGCTCAACAGCAAGACCGCCGGCAGGCCGTACATCAGCAAATCGGCCCAGAAGGTGCGGTGATCGGTGACGCTGCCGACCCAGTGTTGCTGGATTGCGTCGGTTTCGTCGGAGCTGAGGTCGGCGAGGACTTTGTCCAGGATGCCCACCAGTATTTTCTGATCGCGCGGCACGCCCATCGCCAGCTGGTAGCGATAGGGCGTTTCGCCGCTGACGTACAAACCATCCAGCTTGAGCTGGCGCAGGCTCCAGACGCTGGAGGCGAGGTCGCTGACAACCGCATCCACCTCATCGGTGGCCAGGGCTTGCAGCGTCGAGCTGACGTTGGGCATGGCCACCAGGTTGAGGTCGGGATGGTGAGTGCGCAGTAATTCGTGCGGCGCGTAGTTTTCCACCACGGCAATCTTCAGGCCGTACAGGTCTTTGAGGTTGCGCGGTTTCGCGCCGCCCTCATGGGCGAGGATGACGATGGGAAAGTCCAGGTAGGGGCGCGTAAAGGCCAGGTAGTTCTGGCGCTCGGGCGTCGACATGATGCCGGGCAGCAGGTCGAGCTGGTTGTTTTTCGCCTGTTCGAGCACGGCGGTCCAGTTTGCTGGCTCGATCAGTTTGATCCGTACGCCCAGGCGGTCCTGGATCAGGCGTACATAGTCGGCAGCAAGGCCTTGATAACGGCCATTTTCATCACGGTATTCGAAGGGCGGCCAAGAAGCGTCCACCCCCAGGCGCAGCTCCTGATGGTCCGCCAGCCAGCCACGCTCATCATCAGTAAGAGTCAACGCGCCAGCCGTTGCGGTCCAGGTCAGCAGCGACAGCAGTATCACGGTCGGCAGTCTGGGCATAACGGTCTCGTTATGGCACGGGGAATGTGTCGAGTGTAGACGGGCATTGCGGGGGAGGGTGGTTGCGGGGGAAGTTAATCTGTAGAAATTAATCTATAGAAAACAAAACCCCCGGCCTGGGCCGGGGGTTCTGGTATCACTCGTCGAGGAAGGAGCGCAGATGCTCGCTTCGCGTCGGGTGGCGCAACTTGCGCAGCGCCTTGGCTTCGATCTGACGGATCCGCTCGCGGGTCACGTCAAACTGCTTACCGACTTCCTCAAGGGTGTGGTCGGTATTCATGTCGATGCCGAAACGCATGCGCAGTACCTTGGCTTCACGGGCAGTGAGGCCGGACAGTACGTCGCGAGTCGCTTCTTTAAGGCTCTCAACAGTGGCGACATCGATTGGCGACTGCATGGTCGAGTCTTCGATGAAGTCACCCAGATGGGAGTCTTCGTCATCACCAATCGGCGTTTCCATGGAGATCGGCTCTTTAGCGATCTTTAATACCTTGCGGATTTTATCCTCAGGCATTTCCATGCGTTCGCCCAGCTCTTCCGGGGTCGGTTCGCGACCCATTTCCTGCAACATCTGCCGGGAAATACGGTTGAGCTTGTTGATCGTCTCGATCATGTGCACCGGAATACGGATGGTGCGAGCCTGGTCGGCGATCGAGCGAGTGATCGCCTGACGGATCCACCAGGTGGCATAAGTCGAGAACTTGTAGCCGCGACGGTATTCGAACTTGTCCACCGCCTTCATCAAGCCGATGTTGCCTTCCTGGATCAGATCGAGGAATTGCAGGCCACGGTTGGTGTACTTTTTGGCGATCGAGATCACCAGACGCAAGTTCGCTTCAACCATCTCTTTCTTCGCGCGGCGGGCCTTGGCCTCACCGATCGACATGCGACGGTTGATGTCTTTGATTTCAGCAATCGTCAGACCGGTTTCGTTTTGCAGGGCGATCAGCTTTTGCTGGCAACGAATGATGTCCGGTTGCAAGCGGCCAATGGCTTCGGCGTATTTGCCTTTGCCCTTGGCGAGGCCGTCGGACCAGCTTTCGTCTACTTCGTTGCCCGGGAACTGGCGCAGGAAGTCGGCACGCGGCATGCGTGCATCACGCACACACAGCTGCATGATTGCGCGCTCTTGAGCACGCAGGCGCTCTAGGGCACTGCGAACACGCTCAACCAGGCCTTCAAATTGCTTAGGCACCAGCTTGATCGGCATGAACAGCTCAGCCAGGGCCACCAGCTCGGCAATTACCAGCTTGTTGGCGCGACCGTGCTTTTTCAGAGCCTTGCGGGTGATTTCCATTTGATCGGAAACCGCACCGAAACGCTGGGCAGCGATGATCGGGTCCGGACCGCTTTCAACTTCGTCTTCGTCGTCGCTGCTGGCTTCAGCATCGTCGTCTTCGGCTTCGTCGTCGGCTTTCGCGGCTTTCGCATCGACAGGCGGCGGCACTTCGGCGGCAGGCGGCGCAATGCCGTCGTCCGGGTCGATGTAGCCACTCAGAACGTCGGACAGGCGACCACCTTCGGTGGTAACGCGGGTGTACTCGGAGAGAATATGGTCAACCGTGCCTGGGAAGTGCGCAATTGCGCCCATCACTTCACGGATGCCCTCTTCGATACGCTTGGCGATTTCGATTTCGCCTTCGCGTGTCAGCAGCTCCACGGTACCCATTTCACGCATATACATGCGCACAGGGTCCGTCGTGCGGCCGATATCGGTCTCCACCGCAGCCAACGCGGCGGCGGCTTCTTCAGCGGCGGCTTCGTCGGTATCGGCGTCGGCCAGCATAAGGGAATCCTTATCTGGCGCAGTTTCGAATACGTTGATCCCCATGTCGTTAATCATGCGGATGATGTCTTCCACCTGCTCTGGATCTGAAATATCCTCAGGCAGGTGGTCGTTGACCTCCGCGTAAGTCAGGTAACCCTGCTCACGACCCAGTGTGATCAACTCTTTGATACGAGACTGCTGTTGCGCTTTTCCGGACATAACACCCTATCCACTGAAGGTCTTGGCGGGCAAAAAACAAGCCGAGGATTATACCCGAGCTATGACCTCACACGCCAGCTGAGGTCGGGTTTGATGTGCAAACATTCTGTTTTAAGAGGTCGCGCATCTGTTTTGCTATCTGAATTTGCTCTTCAGCCGACAATCCCGGCTGCCTTGCACGCTTGATCAGCTCATCCAGGGTCTGGGTGTGCTGACCTGCGGATAACCTAGTAATGGTGTCTAAAAACTGTTGTTCAAGGTTGTCGCCGTCAATTAGCCACTCCTTTTCCGCCAATGCTTTGAGCAAACGTCCTTGTTCGGTGCCATGCCAACGAGCCATCAATTGAATTGAGTTTAGCTTAGGATTTTTCTGTACCGCCTCGATCAAGGCGATCAGTACCTGAGCATAAGTGTTGCTCTCGTTGGCAAAGTGATCGGCGCTTTCAACTTTTTTTGCCAATTGCGGGTGGTGAATAAGTGTGCGCAGCGCAATGAGCGTTGGAGCTTCGACAGCGACAGGAGTTCGCGGCGCGTAAGCCTCGTCACGGTCACCGCGCTTGCCGTTCTTGCTCCAGGGTTTTTTGTCCCATTTTTTGCCGCCGGCACCGGGTTTCTTCGGCGTCCATTCCTGCTGGGGCGCGTAGGCCTCCTGCGGTTGGTGGAAGTCTGAATAATCCGGCATGGCGTCGTAATCCATGCCAGGGTCGTAGGCTGGCGGTGCTTCCTGCGGCGCGCTGTGCACCAGCTGGCTGACGGCCTCGCCACTCAAGCCGGTGATTTCCAGCAAGCGCATGCGCATCAGCGATTTCAGGTTGGCGCCCGGCACTTTATCGATCAGCGGCGCTGCGAGGGTGGCCATGTGGGCCTTGCCTTCGAGGGAGCGCGGGTCGGCTTCTTCGGTCAATTGCTGGAAGAAATAGTCCGCCAGCGGCTGCGCGTGTTGATTGATGCGGGCGCGGAAGGCATCGGTGCCTTCGGAGCGCACCAGGGTGTCCGGGTCTTCGCCTTCGGGCAGGAACAGAAAGCGCGCGCGGCGCCCGTCCTGCAGGCTCGACAACGTGGCTTCGAGCGCACGCCACGCGGCGTTGCGGCCAGCCTGGTCGCCGTCGAAACAGAACAGCACGCTGGGCACTACGCGAAACAGGCGCTTCATGTGTTCTTCGCTGGTGGCGGTGCCCAGTGTAGCGACGGCATTGCGCAGGCCCTGCTGGGCCAGGGCAATCACGTCCATGTAGCCTTCCACCACGATGATTTCATCGAGGTTGCGATTGTTCTTGCGTGCTTCAAACAGGCCGTAGAGTTCCTGGCCCTTATGAAACACCGGTGTTTCCGGGGAGTTCAGGTACTTGGGCTTGTCGTCACCCAATACGCGACCACCAAAAGCGATGATGCGGCCACGGCTGTCGCGGATCGGAAACATCACGCGGTCGCGGAAGCGGTCATAACGCTTGCCGGTCTCGGCGTTTTCCACCAGCAGGCCGGCATCGATCATGGCCTTCTGCTGCAGTGTGTCGCTGCTCAAGTGTTTGTAAAGGTTGTCCCAGCCTGGCGGGGCGAAACCCAGGCCAAAATCCCGGGCGATCTCGCCGGTGAGGCCACGGCCCTTGAGGTACTCGACGGCGGCCTTGCGCTGCGGATGGCTTTTAAGCGCCTGACGGTAGAAGTCGGCAGCGGCTGTCAGCAGCGGGTACAGCGGCGAATCGGTGGGTTGGCGCGGCTTGTGTGGGCGGCCACTTTCTTCGCGGGGGATTTCCATGCCGGCGGCTTTGGCCAGTTCCTCGACGGCCTGGGGGAAGTCCAGGTTGTCGTGGTCCATGATAAAGCCGAGGGCGTTGCCGCCTGCGCCACAACCGAAGCAGTAGTAGAACTGCTTGTCGGGGCTGACGCTGAATGACGGGGTTTTTTCTTTGTGGAACGGGCAACAGGCGGTGTAGTTCTTGCCGGCCTTCTTCATTTGCACGCGCGAGCTGACAACGTCGACGATGTCGGTGCGGTTAAGAAGGTCGTCAATAAAACTCTGGGGAATCAGCCCGGCCATGGCGTTCTCGTCATCACTGCGTGTAAATGAGGGCCCGTGAAGTGATCAAGCGCACGTATCGAGTGCTCGAACATCTGTCGTTTATATGGGGAGTGTATCTGCCGAGCATTCACTGACGTTAATTTCTATCAGTCTTCGGCTTGGAATGTTGCCCGTGCGTCCGGTGTTGGCCAATAGTGGCCGCGGAAACGCCTTGATGGGCACAGCCGACACAGTTGATCGTCTGTTTGTAGAAATCTGTGTTGCAAGAAAAAGGGGTGTGCTCGTCAGTAGCCTTGTTAGGCTCGTCAGAAGAGACGCGCACCGCTGGCAGAAGAGCCAGTCCTGACGTGTGAAGCAGTGTCTCGGTCGCGTGTGCGGCGTCGACGGTGAAGCATCAAGCGATATCCGCAAATGCCAACAGCCCGGCTGAGGGCCGGGCTTGGCAGAAGCTTGCTACGTAAGTCTGTGTATTAGTACAGACGAACGGCGCGGCGCTGTTCGCGCTGAACTTTCTTGGCGTGACGCTTAACAGCGGCTGCTGCTTTACGCTTACGCTCAGAAGTTGGCTTCTCATAAAATTCGCGGCTACGAACTTCAGCCAGAACACCGGCTTTTTCGCAGGAGCGCTTGAAACGACGCAGAGCTACGTCGAAGGGTTCGTTCTCTTTTACTTTGACGGCTGGCATCCAGAGCTACCTTCTTTCATTACCGGGAATCAACGTTCTCGTCGCAAAAAATTCGCGGCTGAGGTCGTCGGTTTTTAAGGGTTGCGGATGTTAACCCCTCATTGACCGGAATGCAAAGCCTCTGATCGAAAACCGCTAGTCGGGAGGGGGAGTGGCGACTATTATGCGCGCCTTCGAATTCAGCCTCTACAAGGCGCAAACCCATGCTAGTACTGGGACTTGAAACCTCCTGCGACGAAACCGGTGTCGCACTTTACGACAGTGAACGCGGGCTTTTGGCCGATGCGCTGTTCAGTCAGATCGACCTGCACCGCGCCTATGGCGGGGTGGTGCCGGAGCTGGCCAGCCGCGATCATGTCAAGCGCATGCTGCCCTTGATTCGCCAGGTGTTGGACGAGGCCGGCTGCGTGCCGACCGAGATCGACGCGATCGCCTACACCGCAGGCCCCGGATTGGTCGGAGCCCTTCTGGTTGGGGCCTCTTGCGCCCAGGCGCTGGCATTTGCCTGGGGCATTCCAGCCCTTGGTGTGCACCATATGGAAGGCCATTTACTGGCGCCGATGCTGGAAAAAACACCGCCGCAGTTCCCGTTCGTCGCTTTGTTGGTTTCCGGTGGTCATACGCAGTTGGTTCAAGTGGATGGAATCGGCCAATACACGCTTTTGGGTGAGTCGCTGGACGACGCCGCCGGCGAAGCTTTCGACAAGACCGCGAAGATGATGGGCCTCAATTATCCCGGTGGCCCGGAAATCGCGCGGCTGGCCGAAAAAGGCGTGCCGGGCCGCTATACCTTCCCGCGCCCGATGTGCGACCGCCCAGGCCTGATGTTCAGCTTCAGCGGCTTGAAAACCTCAGCGCTGAACACCTGGCAGCAAAGCGTCAGCGCCGGGGACGACAGTGAACAAGCCCGTTGCGACATCGCGCTGGCGTTCCAGCAGGCCGTGGTGGAGACTTTGACCATCAAGTGCAAGCGCGCCCTGAAACAGGCAGGCATGCAGCGCCTGGTGATCGCAGGCGGCGTCAGCGCCAACAAGGCGTTGCGCACCTCGCTGGAAAAAATGCTCGGCGACATGAACGGGGATGTGTTTTACGCACGCCCTGAGTTCTGCACCGACAATGGCGCAATGATTGCCTACGCCGGTTGCCAGCGCTTGCAGGCCGGGCAGCACGAAAGCCTGGCGATCAGCGTGCAGGCACGCTGGCCGATGGAGCAGCTTTCGCCGTTGTAAGCGGATTGGCCTGAGCCGGACTCATCAACGGTATTTAAAAATGCCGTTCGCGCCCGGCAAACAGGTCGCGTAAATTGCCGCGGTGGCGCCATACGATCAGCAGTGTCAGCACGCTCATCGGCAGTAACGCCGCCGGTGCCTGCCAGGCCAGCAACGGCAGGGTGAGTGGCGTGGCGATCAGGGCGGCCAGCGAGCTGGTGCGGGTCAGGTAGAACGTCAGCAGCCAGGCCAGCACGGCCAGCAGCGCTGCCGGAGGGTAAACCCCCAGCAGCATGCCGGCCGCGGTCGCGACGCCTTTGCCGCCGCGAAAACGAAAGTACAGTGGAAACAGATGGCCCAGGACGGCGCACACGCCCACCCAGGCCTGCTGTTGCAAGGTAAGACCGGCGAAGCTGGCGATCAGTACGGGCAACAAGCCCTTGCAGAGGTCGCCCAGCAGCGTCAGTACGGCGAGTTTTTTGCCGGCCAGGCGCAACATATTGGTGGCGCCGGCATTGCCTGAGCCACTCATTCGCGGGTCGGGATTTCCCGTCAGGCGGCTGAGCAAAATGGCGAAGGACAGCGAGCCGAGCAGGTAGGCGAGAATCGCCAGTAACCAAAACATGCTAACTATTCCGGGCGAGGACGCCCTGATTCTAACGGGGCATTGCGCCCTTGTCGTGCTGCGGAGAAGAGCTTGGACAGAGTGTTTATCGAAGGCCTGGAAGTCGACACCGTGATCGGGGCCTACGACTGGGAGCGCGGCATCAAACAATGCCTGCGCCTGGACCTGAGCTTCGCCTGGGACAATCGCCCGGCGGCTGCCGGTGACGACCTGTCCCTGGCGCTGGACTACGCCAGTGTCTCCACGCGCATCCAGGCTTTTGCCGAGCAATCCCAGTACCAACTGGTGGAAACCTTTGCCGAGCGGCTGGCCGAAGTGCTTATGAGCGAATTCCAGATTCCCTGGCTGCACCTCAAACTGACCAAGCCCGGTGCCGTACCGGCTGCCAAGGGCGTGGGCGTGGAGATCGAGCGCGGATGTCGCTAACTCAGGTTTACCTTGGCCTTGGCAGCAATATCGAGCGCGAGTCGCACCTGCGTGCCGGTTTGGACGCGTTGGCGAGCTTCCTGACGGATGTACGCTGCTCTGCGGTGTTCGAAAGCCAGCCGGTGGGCATCAAAAGCGGGCCATTTTTCAACCTCGTCGTGTCGGCGTACACCGACTTGCCGTTGATGGAACTGGACCGCCGTTTGAAATTCATCGAGGCCGACAATGGCCGTTATGCCCCGGACCGCAAAGGGCTGCCGTTGGACATCGACGTGCTGCTGTACGGTGACCTGGTGGGGAATTTCGATGGTTTGATCCTGCCGCGTGCAGAGATCCTGAAGAATGCTTTTGTGTTATGGCCGTTGTCGTTGATGGCGCCGGATCGTGTGCATCCGCAAGTCGATAAGACAATGGCCGAGTTATGGCGCGATGCGCAGATCGACCAAGTGCTGGCGCCTGTTGGCTTTGAGTGGCAGGGCCAGCAACTGACGCCGAGCACGCTCCTTTAGGCGGCGAGCTTCCTGTGGCGAGGGAGCTTGCTCCCGCTGGGGGGGCGCAGCGCCCCCAAGATCTTACAAAGAGCAACGACTACTGGTTTTGTTGTTCTTTGTAGGTTTTGAGCACTTTAAGCCGCTCACGCTTGAGCGCCTCGCCCAGCTCCGGGCCTTTGAACCCTCTTTCCAGCAAGGGCGCCACCGGTACTTCGCGAGCCGCCTTGGCTGCGCCGCGTAAATAATCCGCTTGTGGATAACTTCTGTGTTCCAGGCCCTTGCGGCCACGGGCGTCCATTTCGCAACTCACCACAAACTCTTCAAAGCGCTGTGGCCGGCGATACACGTCAAAACTTTGCAGAAGCTCCAGCAACGTCGAGGCTTTGAGCTCCAGCGCACGGTGGCCATGGGTGTGATATTGGCCGACCAGCAGGGCCAGTTCCTGGCAATCCTTCGGCACCTTGAAGCGTTCATTGACGGCCTTGATCAGCTTCAAGCCCGTGTGTTCGTGGGCAATGTGCTGTGGCAACTTATCCACAGGCGTCAAACCTTTGCCCAGGTCGTGCAGCAGGCAGGCCCAGCGCACGGTCAGCGGCTGCTGATGCAAGGCGGCCTGTTCCAGCACGCCCAAGGTATGGAGGCCGGTGTCTATTTCGGGGTGATGGGCTTCGGGTTGTGGCACCCCAAACAGCGCATTCACTTCGGGCATCAGGGTTTTCAGCGCGTCGCAGTCGCGCAATACCTGAATGAACACCTGCGGCTGATCCTCCATCAGCGCTCGGGAAATCTCTTTCCAGCTGCGCTCCGGGGTCAAGGCTTGCAGTTCGCCGGACTCGCTGAGTTGGCGCATCAATTCCAGGGTTTGCGGGGCGACGGTAAAACCCAGGTGGGCATAACGCGCAGCAAAGCGCGCAACACGCAGCACTCGCAAGGGATCTTCGGCGAACGCGGGGGAAACGTGACGCAGAATGCGGGCGTTAAGGTCGCTCTGGCCGCCATAAGGATCGGTCAGGCTACCGTCATCATCTTCGGCCATGGCATTGATGGTCAGGTCGCGGCGAATCAGGTCTTCTTCCAGCGTGACCTCGGGGCTGGCGTGAAACACAAAGCCGCCATAACCCCGACCGCTTTTGCGTTCGGTGCGGGCGAGGGCGTATTCATCGCCGTTCTTGGGGTCCAGGAATACCGGGAAGTCAGCGCCGACTGGCTTGTAGCCTTTGGCGAGCATTTCTTCAGTGGTCGCACCCACAACGACGCGGTCGATATCGGTGACCTTGAGGCCGAGCAGGCGATCACGCACCGCACCGCCGACTGTGTAGATTTTCATGAAAAAGCCTCCATTAGCGGCACAGGATACCGCCTGTGCCGGACCAATGGAGGCTTTGCTGTTTCAGAGGTGTACGACGGCCAGGTCCAGGCGGCCGTAGTCGTTATCGTTGTGGTCGGTGCGTGGCGGCACGTGGTGGGTTTTCATCACCTGATCGCCCTGCAGGGTTTCCAGGTGAATGTCGAAGCCCCACAGCCGGTGCAGGTGTTTGAGCACTTCCTCTGTGGATTCGCCCAGTGGTTTGCGGTCGTGCTGCTGGTGACGCAAGGTCAGCGAGCGGTCGCCACGTACATCAATGCTGTAGATCTGCACGTTGGGCTCACGGTTGCCGAGGTTGTACTGCGCCGCCAGGGTTTCACGGATGGTGCGGTAGCCGGGCTCATCGTGAATGGCAGGCACCACCAGATCATCCTTGAGGTCGTCATCGAGAATGCTGAACAGCTTGAGGTCGCGAATCACCTGGGGTGACAGGTACTGCAGGATGAAACTCTCATCCTTGAAGCTGCTCATGGCGAACTTGATGGTCGACAACCAGTCGCTGCCGGCGATTTCCGGGAACCAGCGGCGGTCTTCTTCGGTGGGGTGTTCACACATGCGCCGAATGTCGCGGTACATGGCAAAACCCAGTGCGTAGGGGTTGATGCCGCTGTAGTACGGGCTGTCAAAGCCCGGCTGGAACACCACGCTGGTATGGGAGGTGAGGAACTCCATCATGAAACCGTCGGTGACCAGGCCTTCGTCGTACAGGTCATTCATCAAGGTGTAGTGCCAGAACGTTGCCCAACCTTCGTTCATCACCTGGGTCTGGCGCTGTGGATAAAAGTACTGGGCGATCTTGCGCACAATGCGCACGATTTCGCGCTGCCATGGCTCCAGCAGCGGCGCGTGTTTTTCCAGGAAATACAGGATGTTTTCCTGAGGTTCGGCGGGGAAGCGTGCATTGTCCTTGTCGCTGTTTTTGCCGGCTTTTTTAGGAATCGTGCGCCACAGGTCGTTGATCTGCTTTTGCAGGTGCTCCTCGCGCTCCTTCTGGCGCAGGCGTTCTTCTTCGGCAGAAATCGGATACGGACGTTTGTAGCGGTCGACGCCGTAGTTCATCAGGGCGTGGCAGGAATCGAGCAAGTCCTCTACCGCGTCGATGCCATGGCGCTCCTCGCATTGCATGATGTACTGCTTGGCAAACACCAGGTAATCGATGATCGAACTGGCATCGGTCCAGGTGCGGAACAGGTAGTTGCCTTTGAAGAAGCTGTTATGCCCGTAGCACGCGTGCGCCACCACCAGCGCCTGCATGCAGATCGTGTTTTCTTCCATCAGGTAGGCGATACACGGGTCGGAGTTGATCACGATCTCGTAGGCCAGGCCCATCTGGCCACGGGTGTAGGACTTCTCGGTGCTGAGGAAGTGTTTGCCGTAGGACCAATGGTGGTAGCCCAGGGGCATGCCGACCGAGGCGTAGGCATCCATCATCTGTTCGGCGGTGATCACTTCGATCTGGTTGGGGTAGGTGTCCAGCGCATAACCCGCCGCGATGCGGCTGATTTCCCGGTCATAGGCCTGGATCAGTTCAAAGGTCCACTCGGAGCCAGTGGAAATGGGTTGGCGCTTATGCTCTTTTTTGGCGGTCATGTCACTAACCTGCGCTGGAAGAGTTCACGGAAGACCGGGTAGATATCGCCGGCCGAGACCAGTTGCTGCTGGGCGAACGTATCGGCAAAGGCTTCACCGATGCGCTCGTATTCAAACCACAGGGCCTGGTGCTCACGAGGGGTGATTTCAACGTAGGTGTAGTACTGCACAAACGGCATGATCTGGTTGATCAGGATGTCGCGGCAGATCGGCGAGTCGTCGTTCCAGTTGTCGCCGTCGGAGGCTTGCGCGGCGTAGATGTTCCACTCGTTGGCAGGGTAGCGCTCGGCCATGATCTCCTGCATCAGCTTCAAGGCGCTGGACACGATGGTGCCGCCGGTTTCCCGCGAATAGAAGAACTCTTCTTCGTCCACTTCCCGGGCGCTGGTGTGATGGCGGATGAACACCACGTCGATCTTGTCGTAATTACGCTTCAGGAACAGGTACAGCAGGATGAAAAAGCGCTTGGCAATGTCCTTGGTGGCCTGGGTCATGGAGCCGGACACGTCCATCAGGCAGAACATCACCGCCTTGGAGCTGGGGTTGGGTTGCTTCACCAGCAAGTTGTATTTCAAGTCGAAGGTGTCGAGGAACGGCACACGGTGAATGCGCGCGCTGAGTTTCTCGATTTCCGCCTCGATTTGCTGAATGTCGCCGAAGTTATCCGGCTCTTCGCGCTTCAAGCGCGCCAGTTCTTCCTTGGCTTCCTTCAGTTTGGCGCGGCTGCTGCCCGACAATGCAATACGTCGTGCATGGGCTGAGCGCAGGGTACGAATGATATTGATGCGGGACGGGTTGCCTTCGTTGCTGATCCCCGCGCGCACGGTCTTGAAGGTGTCGGTACCGGTCAGGTTGCGTTTGACTAGGTTGGGCAGTTCCAGGTCTTCGAACATGAACTCCAGGAATTCTTCCTGGGTGATTTGGAACACGAACTCATCCATGCCCTCGCCGGAATTGCCGGCTTTGCCCGGGCCTTTACCGCCGCCACCGCCTTGCGGGCGCTGGATATGCTCGCCGGTGGTGAATTCCTTGTTGCCTGGGTGTACGACCGTCTGTTTGCCGCCCCGGCCGTGGTGCAGCACCGGTTCGTCGATGTCGCGTCCGGGAATACTGATTTGTTCGCCATGCTCCATGTCGGTGATGGAGCGGCGGCTGACGGCCTCTTCAACGGCCTTTTTGATGTGGTCACGGTAACGCCGCAGGAAACGCTGACGGTTTACCGTGCTCTTGTTCTTGCCATTGAGGCGTCGGTCGATCACATAGCTCATGGGGAGCCCTCCGGGCAGCTTCACGTTACAAGCTTCAAGCCGCGAGCTGGAAGCTTAGAGACAAGCGGTCGACCGCCGGGCCAGAAGCCCGGCAGCACGCGCCTGTCGCTGCCTTACTGTGATTTACGCACCCGCAGGTACCATTCGGAAAGCAGGCGTACCTGTTTGTCGGTGTAGCCGCGCTCGACCATGCGTGTAACAAAGTCGTTGTGTTTTTGCTGATCCTCTTTGCTGGCCTTGGCATTGAAGCTGATGACCGGCAGCAGGTCTTCGGTGTTGGAGAACATTTTCTTTTCGATAACCACCCGCAGCTTCTCGTAGCTGAGCCAGGTAGGGTTCTTGCCGTTGTTGTTGGCACGGGCGCGCAGCACGAAGTTGACGATTTCGTTGCGGAAATCCTTCGGATTGCTGATGCCGGCGGGTTTTTCGATCTTCTCCAGTTCCTCGTTGAGGGCCACGCGGTTGAGGATCTCGCCGGTTTCCGGGTCGCGATACTCTTGGTCCTGAATCCAGAAGTCGGCGTACAGCACGTAGCGGTCGAAAATGTTCTGGCCGTACTCGCTGTAGGACTCCAGGTACGCAGTCTGGATTTCCTTGCCGATAAACTCGATATAGCGCGGCGCCAGGTACTCCTTGAGGAAGCGCAGGTAGCGTTCGCGGGTTTCGGCCTGGAATTGTTCCTGTTCGATCTGCTGTTCCAGCACATAGAGCAGGTGCACCGGGTTGGCAGCGATCTCGTGCGGGTCGAAGTTGAAGACTTTGGAGAGGATTTTGAATGCAAAGCGTGTCGACAGACCGTTCATGCCCTCGTCCACGCCCGCGGTATCGCGGTACTCCTGGATCGACTTGGCTTTCGGGTCGGTGTCCTTGAGGTTTTCGCCGTCATACACGCGCATCTTGGAGTAGATGTTCGAGTTTTCCGGCTCCTTGAGACGTGAGAGCACGGTGAACTGGGCGAGCATCTTCAAGGTGTCCGGCGCGCAATGCGCCTTGGCCAGGGAGCTGTTGAACAGCAGCTTGTCGTAAATCTTGATTTCATCGCTGACCCGCAGGCAGTACGGCACCTTGACGATGTAGATCCGGTCGATGAAGGCTTCGTTGTTCTTGTTGTTGCGGAAGGTGTGCCATTCCGATTCGTTGGAGTGGGCCAGCAGGATCCCGGTAAACGGAATCGCGCCCAGGCCTTCGGTACTGTTGTAGTTACCTTCCTGGGTGGCGGTGAGCAGTGGGTGCAGCACCTTGATCGGTGCCTTGAACATCTCCACGAACTCCATCAAGCCCTGGTTGGCCCGGCACAGCGCTCCCGAATAGCTGTAGGCGTCGGCGTCGTTCTGTGGGAATTCTTCCAGTTTGCGGATATCGACCTTGCCCACCAGCGCCGAGATGTCCTGGTTGTTCTCGTCGCCGGGCTCGGTCTTGGCCACGCCGATCTGGTTGAGGATCGACGGGTAGAGTTTCACCACGCGGAACTGGCTGATATCGCCGCCAAACTCCGACAGGCGCTTGGTGGCCCACGGCGACATGATGGTATTGAGGTAGCGGCGCGGGATGCCGAAGTCTTCTTCGAGGATCGCGCCATCTTCCGTGGCGTTGAACAACCCCAAAGGCGACTCGAACACCGGCGAGCCCTTGATCGCGTAGAAGGGCACCTTCTCGATCAGTTGTTTGAGCTTTTCCGCCAGGGACGATTTACCGCCGCCGACCGGGCCGAGCAGGTAGAGGATTTGTTTCTTCTCTTCCAGGCCTTGGGCTGCATGCCGGAAGTAGGAGACGATCTGGTCGATGCATTCTTCCATGCCATGGAAGTCTTCAAAGGCCGGGTAGCGGCGGATCACCTTGTTGGAGAATATTCGCGACAGGCGCGAATTATTCGAGGTGTCTACCAGCTCCGGCTCACCAATCGCCAACAGCAGGCGCTCGGCGGCAGATGCGTAGGTGCTGCGGTCCTTTTTGCACAGCTCGAGATACTCCTGCAGGGTAAGTTCTTCCTGCTGGGTGGACTCGAAGCGTTGTTGGAAGTGGCTAAAGATACTCATGACGTCGTCACCTCGCTCGATACGTGGAGCCGACGCCGGATCAATCAGTCGATGCTGGCAGCCATTGGCGATCGCCACTGGCTGTTTTCCCCCCAGAACACCCTGAAACGCTACCGATGACCCGCACGCCGGTGTACCGGCTCTCCCCTGATTCGGATGGCCTGCGCTTAAGGATAGTTCGGAATCCGGGAGGTCAAGGCGCGATGCGCAATTAGTTTGGCTGCGCCGTTCGTCAGAAACGGCGCAAGCCCAAGCGTCACGCGGGGTGGCGGGGTGTGAAAAAAATTATTGCGAATTGTCGGAGGCAATTTCTGCAGGATAGGTCGTACGCCACAGTTCGAAGCCGCCGTCCAGGCTATAGACGTCGGAGAAGCCCTGGCTGATCAGATAGGCCGCTGCGCTCTGGCTGGAATTGCCGTGGTAGCAAGCCACGATCACCGGCGCGTCGAGGTCGGCGGCACGGATGAAGTCCTGGATGTTGTGGTTGTCCAGATGCTGCGCACCGCTGATGTGAGCCGCTGCATAGGTCGGCTGATCGCGGATGTCGACCACCACGGCGCCTTGCTCGCGCAGGGCCTGGGCCTTTTCGGGAGGGATACGTTTGAATTCGCTCATGGCGGGCTCCTAGGGCTTGGCGCCCGGCAGTGTTACAGAAAGGGGAGATTCGCACTGGCAGCTCAGGCGCTCGCCGGTGTCGATGTTCATCAAGGTCATGCTGCCACCCCACACGCAGCCGGTGTCGAGGGCGAATACGCCGGGTTCGTTGCACTGGCCTTCAAGGGCGGCCCAGTGGCCGAAAACGATCTTGGTGTCACGGGTCTTGCGTTCTTTATGCTCGAACCACGGCTTGTAGCCAGGCAGTGCGGTGTCGGCGCCTTCCTTGCTCTTGAGGTCCAGTTTGCCTTCGGCGGTACAGAAGCGCATGCGTGTGAAGTAATTGGTGATCACGCGCAGGCGGGCCACGCCGGTGAGGTCGTTGTCCCACTTGACCGGCTCGTTGCCGTACATGCCGTCGAGGTAGGCGGTGTACAGGTTGTCATCGGCCAGGGCGCTTTCGACTTCGGCGGCGCACTTGAGGGCTTTCTTCAGCGTCCACTGGGGCGGGATGCCGGCGTGTACCAAGGCCATGTTGCGGCCTTCGTCGTAATGCATAAGCTTCTGGCGGCGCAGCCAGTCCAGCAGCTCGGTGCGGTCCGGCGCTTCGAGGATCTCGCGCAGGGTGTCGCCCTTTTTCAGGCGCTCAATGTTATTGCCAGCCGCCAGCAGGTGCAGGTCATGGTTGCCCAGCACGCACACCAAGGAGTCACGCATCTTATAAAGAAAGCGCAGGGTCTCCAGGGACTCGGGGCCGCGGTTGACCAGGTCACCGACCAGCCACAAGCGGTCGCTCGCCGGGTTGAAGGCTACGCGCTCCAGCAGGCACTTGAGGGGTTCCAGGCAGCCTTGCAGGTCACCGACCGCGTACGTCGTCATCAGTGCAGGGCCCCGGGCACCGCCAGGCGAAACGGCGCGATGATGGCGTCGAACAGTTTTCCGTCGGTGGCTTTCATCTGATACGAGCCCTGCATGGTGCCGACCTTGGAGGTCATCACCGTGCCGCTGCTGTAGGTATGGCTGGCGCCGATGTCGATCAATGGCTGCTGGCCAACCACGCCGGCACCGCGCACTTCCTCGACCTGGCCGTCACCGTCGGTGATCACCCAGTGGCGCGACAGCAGTTTGGCCGGCACTTGCCCGTTGTTCTTCACCGTGATGGTGTAGGCAAAGGCGAAACGGTTGTCTTCGGGGTGTGATTGGTCCGCGAGGAAGCGGGTGACGACGCTGACGTCGATCTGGTAGCGAGGATCGGACATGCAAGAGGCCTTAAGAGCAAAAGCGGAGGACAGCAGATGCGGATCAGTCTAGGCCATGTGCGGGGCACTAGGCCAGACATGTGTCGGGCAGCCGGCAAGCGCTATGGGTATAACGCGCAGCAACTGTGGGAGTGGGCTTGCTCGCGAAGGCGTTGCATCAGTTACACATTCGGTGACTGACACTGCGCATTCGCGAGCAAGCCCGCTCCCACATGGGTATCGAGTTGCAGCTTATTCCACGATCGGCGTGGGCTGGATCGCAAGCTGATCGGCCAGGCGTACAAATGCGGCCAGGTCCAGCTGCTCGGGGCGCAGGCCGCCGTCGACGCCGGCGGCTTCGATCTCGGCGTTGCTCAGCAGCGCCTTGAGCGTGTTGCGCAGGGTCTTGCGGCGTTGGTTGAACGCTTCACGTACCACGCGCTCCAGCAGCTTGTGGTCCTTGGCCGGGTGCGGCAGCACCGCGTGCGGCACCAGGCGCACGATGGCCGAGTCGACCTTCGGCGGCGGGTTGAAGGCGCCAGGGCCGACGTTGAACAGGTGCTCCACGCGGCAGTGGTACTGAACCATGATCGACAGGCGGCCCCAATCGCCGCCACCTGGGCCTGCGGCCAAACGCTCTACCACTTCCTTTTGCAACATGAAGTGCATGTCGCGGATGATCCCGGCATTGTTCAGCAGGTGAAAAATCAGCGGCGTAGAGATGTTGTACGGCAGGTTGCCGACCACCCGCAGGCTGTTGGGCGCAGCGTTGAGGCTGTTGAAGTCGAACTTCAGCGCATCGCCCTGGTGCAGGTTGAAGTTGGGCATGCCGGCGAATTGCTGGTTGAGGATCGGAATCAGGTCCTTATCCAGCTCAACCACGTCCAACTGGCCGCCACTGTTGAGCAGGCCTTGGGTCAAGGCGCCCTGGCCCGGGCCGATTTCCAGCAGGCGGTCTTCTGGCTTGGCATGGATGGAGCGCAGGATACGGTCGATCACGCCAGCGTCGTGCAGGAAGTTTTGCCCGAAGCGCTTGCGCGCCCGGTGTTGGTAATGCTCAGTCATATACGGGTCTCGGCCATCTGATAGGCGGTTTCCAGGGCCACGTGCAGGCTGCCGGTATCGATCTTGCCGCTGCCCGCCAGGTCCAGGGCAGTGCCATGGTCGACGGAGGTGCGGATGATCGGCAGGCCCAGTGTCACGTTGACTGCGGCGCCGAAACCTTTGTACTTCAGCACGGGCAGCCCCTGGTCATGGTACATCGCCAGCACTGCGTCGCAGTGCTCCAGATATTTGGGGGTAAACAGAGTGTCTGCAGGCAATGGGCCACGCAGGTCCATGCCTTCTTGGCGCAGGCGCTCTAATGTCGGTTCAATGATGTCGATTTCTTCATGGCCCAAATGACCGCCTTCACCGGCGTGCGGGTTGAGCCCACAGACCAGGATGCGCGGTTGGGCAATGCCGAATTTCTGTTGCAGGTCGGCGTGCAGGATACGTGTGACACGCTCTACACGCTCGGCAGTGATGGCATCGGCGATATCGCGCAACGGCAGGTGCGTGGTCACCAGCGCAACCCGCAGGCCGCGAGTGGCCAGCATCATCACCACTTGTTCGGTATGGGTCAGCTCGGCGAGGAATTCGGTATGGCCGGAAAAGGCAATGCCGGACTCGTTGATCACGCCCTTGTGCACCGGGGCGGTGATCATGCCGGCGAAGTCGCCGTCGATGCAGCCTTGGCCTGCGCGCGTCAGGGTTTCCAGCACAAACGCCGCATTGGCCTTGTCCAGTTGCCCGGCAACCACCTTGGCTGCGAGCGGGGTGTGCCACACATACAGGCTGCCAGCGGGGGCGGGCAGGTCGGGCCAGTTGCCCGGCGCCACGTCCAGCAAGGTGACAGCCACACCCAGTTGCGCGGCCCGCTCAAGGAGCAGGTCGCGGCTGGTAATGGCAATCAGGGGGTGTGGCTGAGGGTGCGAGGCGAGCAGCAGGCACAGGTCTGGACCAATGCCGGCCGGCTCACCGGGTGTTACCGCGAAACGCTGGGGTTTCACTGTGCTGCCTGGTCGGTGCCTGTTTGCTCGGCACCTGGCAGCTTGTTCTCTACGTAGGCTTCGTCACGGATCTGACGCAACCAGGTTTGCAGCTCTTCGTCGTACTTGCGGTTCCGCAGTACGGTGAGGGCTTGTTGCTCGCGAGCCTGGGTGGTGTTGTCGGTAGCGCGACGGCCAAGGACTTCCAGGACGTGCCAGCCATATTGAGTGCGGAACGGCTTGGACAGAACACCTTGTGGGGTCTTGGCCATGACGTCCTGGAACTCGGGCACCAGGCCTTTCGGGTCGATCCAGTTGAGGTCGCCACCGTTAAGGGCTGAACCCGGGTCTTCCGAGAAGCTCTTGGCCAGGGTGGCGAAGTCTTCACCGCCTTCAATGCGGTCATAGATCTTCTGGGCCAGTTCCTTGGTTTGTGCCTCGGTACGGATTTCGCTAGGTTTGACCAGGATGTGACGAACATGCACTTCGTCTTTCAGCGAGGTCTCGCCGCCGCGTTTGCCCAGCAACTTGAGAATGATGAAACCGCCCGGCGTGCGGGCTGGCTGGGTAATTTCACCCACGCTCATGGCGCTCAGCTCACGGTCGAATGGAGGTGGCAGTTGAGCGGCTTTACGCCAGCCCATGTCACCGCCGTCCAGGGCGTTATCGCTGCCGGACATGGCAATGGCCGTTTGGGCAAAGTCAGCACCGGCTTTCAGGCGATCATAGATAGCCTTGGTTTTCGCCGCAGCGGCATTGAGCTGCTCGGAGTTGGCGCTGTCCGGGGTTGGAACCAGGATGTTGGCCAAGTGCAGTTCTTCGGAGAGCTGCATCTTGCCGAGGTCCGAGGCCAGGAAGTTCTTCACTTCCTGTTCAGACACCTGAACCCGCTCCGCTACACGGCGCTGACGCACACGGCTGATGATCATTTCACGCTTGATCTGGTCACGGGCGTCTTCATAAGACAAACCATCGTGGGCCAGGGCAGCCTTGAACTGGTCAACGCTCATGTTATTGCGTTGAGCGATGGTGCCGACGGCCTGGTTCAGTTCTTCGTCCGAAATACGGATGCCGGAACGCTCGCCGATCTGCAGTTGCAGGTTTTCGACGATCAGGCGCTCCAGTACCTGTGGGTCCAGCACGCTGGTAGGCGGTACGCCGCCGCCACGTTTGGCGATGGTTTGCTGAACTTCCTTGACTCGTTGGTCGAGTTGGCTCTGCATGATCACGTCGTTATCGACGATGGCCACTACCTTATCCAGCTGTTGAACCGCAGCGTGCGCCGATGCGGCCCCCAGGAACAGCGCGCCCAGCACTAGCGGGCGCAAGCAATCAGAAAGCTTGGTCTTCACGTTCACGATAACCTTCAATGCCTTTGTCGAGGAAGCTCTCTACCTTGGCGCCGGTCAGGCCGCCGAGTCCTTTGAGGACGATCTGGAAGAAGAGCCCGTGGTCACCCTTTTCGTTCTGAGGGGCGATCTGCGTATATTCGTCGTTGGAAACCCAGTATCGGTTGATGACGCGCAGTTTCCAGCAGCAGTTGTCGTACTCGAAACCACCGAAGGCTTCCAGAGTGCGGTTGCGGGCATAGTCATACTGCCAGCGGGTGATCAGGTTCCACTGCGGAATGATCGGCCACATCATCGAGAAGTCGTGTTGCTGGATTTTGTAGTAATCCTTCACGAAACCAGGTTGGCCTTCGGTGCCGAAGTCGCCACCGAACTGCCATTTGCCGGTCAGTTGGTTGTAGACCACTTGGTCGTTGCGATAGCGATAGCCGAGGTTGACAACCTTGTTCGGGTTGTCTTCCGGCTGGTAGTGGAACATCGCGCTGCCGGAACGAGGACTGTGGCTTTCAGTGTCCCAGTTGTAATCGGCAGTGGCGCGCCAGTCGCGGTTGAAGCGGAACTCGTATTCCAAGGCGATTGGCGAGACATTCGAATGAGCGTCATCACGCGTCTTGGCATCAATACCCGGCAATTGAACTTCACGATCCTTGAAGTAGACCGCCTGGCCGATGGATGCACGTTGACGCTCAAAGCCGTTCTCTTGAATCCAGCGGCTGGTCAAGCCAAACGACAGCTTGTTCTCGTCGCCGATACGGTCCGAACCGGAGAAGCGGTTATCGCGGAACAGCGAGGAGTAGCTGAACACGTTTTCGCTGGTATCGAATACCGGAATGTCTTTCTGGTCTTTCTCTGGGACGTAGAGATAGAACATGCGCGGTTCAAGGGTCTGGCGATAGTTTTCACCGAACCATTGGGTATTGCGGTCGAAATACAGGCCGCTGTCGATGCTGGCGATTGGAACTGCGCGATCCTGTGAGCTGTTGAAGCTCTCACCCAGTGCCGAGGCGCCGAGACGGTTGGTCAGCAGGTCATTTTTGCCAGTGCCGTCCAGGTCAAGATCGTACTTGGTGTAGACGTACTTGAGCTTCGGCGTGATGTAACCATAGGTCGCAGTCAACGGCAGCGAAATGCTTGGAGCCAGGTTCAGACGCGTACCGTTCGCACGGTTCAAGCCCAATACGTAAGTGTCCAGACGAGGCGTGCCATTTGCCTGGGGGAACGGATTGAATGGGCCGCCGTCTTTTTCCGTGTAGTTGCCGGTTTCGAGATCCCGATCAAACCTTACAGCCTCGGTTTCATAAGCGAGGTCTACGCCGCCTGGATGGTAAGGCAGCGTACCGTTGAAGGTCAGTTGCGGCAGACGGTCATACGGGGTGATCTGCGACACGGTCGCCAGCTGATAAGCCTGGACGTTCAAGCGTGCCTGATAGGAGTCGCCGCGATAGGTCAAGGCACCTTGTTGGTTCACAAAGTCCTGAGCTTGAATACCTTCCTGGTAAGTCTTCAGGTCCTGGAAGAAGTAAGGATCGCTGATGTTGGTGTAGTCGACCATGCTGGTCAGACGCGAATCAAGCCCGCCTTTATGCTGCCAATTGAGCATGTAACGGGTTTTTTCGTAATCAGTCTGTTTCTTGCGCTCGTCGCTGTCGTCGTTCAGGTACGCGCCGCCGAACTGACCTTCGCTGGACTTGGTGAGGTAGCGGAATTCGCCTTCCACCATCATGCCGCGCTTGGTCATGTATTGCGGGTACAACGTGGCGTCGTAGTTTGGCGCCAGGTTGAAGTAGTACGGCGTAACCAGTGTAAAGCCGGTTTCGCTGCCGGTGCTGAAGCTTGGCGGCAGGAAGCCGGATTGACGACGGTCGTCGATCGGGAAGTAGATGTACGGGGTGTAGAGGATCGGGATGTTCTTGATCCGCAACGTCGCGTTGGTGGCCGTACCGAAACCGGTGGCCGGGTTCAACGTGATGTTGTTGCCCTTGAGCTGCCAGGCGTTGCTGTCCGGCTCGCAGGTGGTGTACGTACCGTCCTTGAGACGGATGATCGCGTTTTCGGCACGCTTGGCGTACAGCGCGTTACCGCGAATGCGCGACTTGTGCAGCACGTACTCGGCATTGTCGATCTGGGCCGCGCCGGTATCGAGCTGGACTTCGGCGTGGTCGCCGACGATCAGGGCACCGTTGTCACGCAGGCGCACATCGCCGTTCAGCTCGCCACGGTTCTCGGCCTGGTACAGGTTGGCTTCCTGAGCCTCCAGCTGCATGCTGCCCTGGCGCATGACGACGTCACCGGCCAGGGTCGCAACCTGCTGTTCCTGCTCGTAGCGAGACACCTTGGCACCGATGAAGGTCGGCGAATCGCTTTTGTCCGTCTTGTCGTTCATGCCAGGACGGGTCGGCTCGATGTACGCGCCGGAGCAATACGGGCCGGTCTCAGCCAGTTGGGCTGCGGTCAGCTTATCGCGAGGCACCCAGTCCAGGTGGCTGTAGTCGGCGCTGCGCGAACGCAGGCCACGGCCCTTGGCCTCGGTGACCAGAGTGGTCTTCGGCTCGGCCGCAGCGGTGCCGCCAGCATCGGCTTGCGCCGTGCTGCCAGCGGCGCTGACGGCTGCGCCGTCGTGCACCGGGCGCGGTGGTAATGGGGCTGCGGCGGTTTTTGGCGCGCAATCCCAGGCACCCGAAGCAGAGACTGAGCAGTCATACTGTTCCGCGGCGACCACGAATGAGGTGGCGAAAGGTTGCATGGCCAGCAGACTGCCGGTTACCAGCAACGGAAATTTTCTACGAAACGCGGGGGATTTCAATGCCATCTTATTAGTCCGGGCTTCCTGCGTGCCATCTGCCCGCGGTTTGGGCCGCACGCCTCTCGATGGTCTGAAAAAGATGCGTGATAATAAAGCATGACCCGCTTGACGGCTAGCGCCGTCGGAGACCCTTGTAATGCCCGAGCAAGATCTACGTTTACAACAGCTGAAAGTTTGGCTGGATGAGCAGTTGCCGATCCTTTTCAACGCTCAGGACTGGGGTGTCGTACCTCCGGCCACATTGACCGCGGCCAGCAGCGACGCGAGTTTCAGGCGTTATTTCCGCTGGGAGGGCGGCGGTCGTTCGTTCGTCGTCATGGACGCTCCACCGCCCCAGGAAAACTGCAAACCTTTCGTCGATATCGCTGATTTACTCGCGAAATCGGGAATAAATGTGCCAAAAATTTATGCAGAAGATTTGCCGCGCGGCTTTCTTTTGCTGAATGACCTGGGCCAAAAAACCTATCTGGACGTGATTGACGCGCAAAACGCCGATCAATTGTTTGCCGATGCCATCGACGCGTTGCTGGCTTTTCAGCAATTGCCGATGGACGCACCGCTGCCCAGCTATGACGTCGCCTTGTTGCGTCGTGAGCTGGAATTGTTTCCGCAATGGTACGTGCGCCAACATTTGGGTATCGAATTCGACACCCAGCAGTTGGCCTTATGGCAGCGCGTCAGTGATCATTTGATCGATAGCGCTCTGGCCCAGCCCAAAGTGCTGGTGCATCGCGACTATATGCCGCGCAACCTGATGATCAGCGAGCCGAACCCCGGCGTGCTGGACTTCCAGGACGCGGTCTATGGCCCGGTTACCTATGACATCACCTGCTTGTTCAAGGATGCGTTCCTCAGTTGGCCGAAGGCGCGTGTGCGCGAGTGGCAGCGCGGCTACTGGGAGCGTGCAGGTGCGTTGGGCATCCCGGTGCAGGCTGATTTTGACGAGTTCCTGCGCGCGAGCGACGTGATGGGCGTGCAGCGCCACCTCAAGGTCATCGGCATTTTTGCACGCATCTGCCATCGCGACGGCAAGCCGCGCTACCTGGCCGACGTGCCGCGCTTCTTTGCTTATATAGAAGCGGTACTGGCCGATCGTCCGGAGCTGGGCGAGTTGGGTGAGTTGCTCGCCAGCCTGCGTGAACCGACCGAGGCGCACGTATGAAGGCGATGATCCTGGCGGCGGGCAAAGGTGAGCGGATGCGCCCGCTCACGTTGCACACGCCCAAACCACTGGTGCAAGCGGGCGGCAAGCGTTTGATCGAGTATCACCTTGAAGCGCTGGCCAAGGCCGGCTTCAGCGAAATCGTGATCAACCATGCCTGGCTCGGCCAGCAGATTGAAAGCTACCTGGGTGATGGCGCGCAGTTTGGCTTGCGCATTCAGTACTCGCCCGAGGGCGAGCCGCTGGAAACCGGTGGCGGTATTTTCAAGGCGCTGCCGTTGTTGGGCGACGAGCCATTCCTGCTGGTCAATGGCGATATCTGGACGGACTTCGACTTTGCCAGTCTGCACAACAAGGCGCTGGAAGGGCTTGCCCACCTGGTCATGGTCGACATGCCTGCCCATGCGCCAACGGGAGGCGACTTCTATTTGGACAACGGCCTGCTTCATGATGCCGCGCCCGGTGCCGATAACCTGACCTTCAGTGGCATTTCAGTGCTCGACCCACAGTTGTTCGCGGGTTGCAGCGCCGGTGCCTTCAAACTGGCGCCGCTGTTGCGGGAGGCCATGGCCAAAGGTCTGGTAACGGGAGAGCACATGACGGGACGCTGGATTGATGTCGGCACGCTGGAGCGTCTGGCGCAGGTTGAAACCTTGCTGACTGCGGGGCAATAAGATGTTGTGGCCAGGGACACTGATCGGTGCCGGGGCTGGCTTTGCCATTGCCAGTATTCCGGGGGCCTTGTTGGGCGCATTGCTGGGGCAGGCACTGGATCGCCGCCTGCAGTTGCACAGCTGGGCGCAATTGCGCGAGCGCCTGGGCGGGCGCCCGGCGTTGCGCAACGACGAGTTGCTGTTCGTGTTGTTGGGGCGCCTGGCCAAGAGTAATGGCCGGGTGGTGGATGGGCATATTCAGCAGGCGCGCCAGGAAATGCGCGCGCTGGACATGAGCGAGCCGGCCCAACGCCGGGCGATTACAGCGTTCAATCGTGGCAAGTCCGGTTCCGACCGGGTGCGCAATTACCTGCGTGTGCTCAAGGCTCAGCCCCATGCGGCGGAAGGTGTGTTGCGTGCATGCTGGCGCATGGCCTGGGCGGACGGCAGGGCCGACGACGCCGAGCGCGACCTGATCGACCTGTGGGGCAAGTGGCTCGGGTGGACGCCACAACAGCTGCAGGCGCTGGCCTCTGATTACGCCCCCGAACGCAAGCCGTTGGCCAATCGTGGCGGGGCGTATCAGGAGGCACTGCGGATTCTGGGGGTGACGTCCACCAGCGAACCGGCCGCCATCAAACGCGCTTATCGCCGCCTGCTCAGTCGCCATCACCCGGACAAAATCGCTGGCACGGGAGCAAGCCTGGCGCAAGTGCGTGAGGCCACCGAGCGCACCCGCGAGCTGCATAATGCGTATGCGTTGATTCGTGAGCGGCGCGATTTCAGGTAGCTGCCACCCCTTAGCTTGATAACTCAATCGAGTGTGGGAGCGGGCTTGCTCGCGAATGCGGTGCATCAGTCGACATCTTCAGTGACTGACACTGCGTATTCGCGAGCAAGCCCGCTCCCACATCAGGTCTGCAGTGTTCTTGAAATAGCGTGTCAGCCTTCTTTCGGCTCCGGGCTCAACCACCCACGAATCCGCCGATACAGCTGCTCTTGCTCAGCCGCACTGTTGCCCGGCAGGGTCTTGAGCGACACCTGTTTATAGCCGTCATTCTTCGCCCGCTTGGCAGCCTGGCTGCGTTCCAGGGCGTTTTTGCGCTCTTGGGCGCCGTCCTGGTAATACACATCCGCCGTCGGCACTTTCAGCGCCGGCGCCAGTTTTTGCAGGTCCGGCTGCCTGGCCGCAGGCGTCTTGCCGGCCACCATCACCAACTTCTGCACTTGGGACGGTTGCTTCTCGCTCAGGTAGCGCGCAGCCCACCAAGCGCCGGTGCCGTGGCCGAGCAGCACCACGCTGCGCGCGCTTTGGGTTTGGGCAAAGGCAACGGCGGCGTCGATGCGATCAAAGATGCGCTTGGCGTCGGTCTTGTCCTGTTCATCGGCGCCCGGCACCACGGCCGGGTCAGTGCCTTCGGCTTCAGCGCTGGCGGCTTGTTCGATCGGTTTGGCGGCCGTACTGCCGTCTTTGCTGCTGGTGTCGACCGCAGCTTTAGGCGACTCCATGACCCGTGGCGGCAAGGTGTCGAGGTTCACATCCGGCAACGACAGGCTCAAGGTGCCCCAGTCGGCGTCGGGTAATTTGCGGCGCAAGGGCGCGATTGCCTGTGGCCAATCGGCGCTTTCCCCGGCGCCCGGCACAATAATCACCACACCTTCAGGTTCGGCGCTGTTGGCCGGTTTCCACAAGGCCAGGAATGAATCGCTGCCGGCCTGCAATTGTTGCTGTTCCTGGGGTGGCAGTTGACGCTCCAGGGCGCTGGCTTCTTCCTGGCTGCGCTCGGGCAGCGGCTGGCGTTCAGCCGGTTTTTCGGCGGCGGGCGCAGGTGCATCGGCGGCCTGGACAGTGAAGGCGCTGGTCAATAGCAGCGACAGGCACAAGGCTGACAGTGCCGAACGGTGGTGAAAGGGCATGGTGGGTTCCCGGCCAGAAGTAATTCCAGCAGCCTAATGGGTTGGTCGGTATTTGTCAGTGTATCGGCGGTGTGTGCCGGGCCTTGATGGCGGCGCCATTTGGTCTGTGAATGCTGGGCAACCGAAAATCCCGAGCTACTCTTGTGCCAGCCCATCATTAACAAGAGGCCGCGCACATGAGTACTTCCTCATTCAAGATCGCCCACAAACTGCTGACCGGCGCTGGCGCCATCGAACAACTGGCCGCCGAACTCACGCGCCTGGATGTGGATAACCCGCTGATCGTCACCGATGCCGCGCTGGTCAAGTCCGGTACCGTCGCGTTGGCGCTTGAGCACTTGGGCGAGCGCACCTATGAGATTTTCGACCGTGTGCTGCCCGACCCGGAAATCGCCATCGTCGAGGACTGCATGCGCGTGTACCGCGAAGGCGGGCATGATGGCTTGATCGGCGTGGGCGGCGGCAGTGCCATCGACATTGCCAAGAGTGTCGCGGCCTATGCTGGTTACCACGGCGCGCTGGCGGACTTGTTCGGCGTCGACCAGGTGCCGCGCAAAGGCCCGCCGCTGATCGCCATCCCGACCACCGCTGGCACCGGCTCAGAGGTGACCAACGTGGCGATCCTCTCCGACAAGGCCGCACAGCTGAAAAAGGGCATCGTCAGTGATTACCTGCTGCCGGACGTCGCGCTGATCAGCCCGCAAATGACCCTCACCTGCCCGCGCAGTGTCACCGCCGCCAGTGGCGTGGATGCGCTGGTGCATGCCATCGAGTCCTACCTGTCGCTGAATGCCTCGCCGATCACTGACGCGCTGGCCATCGGCGCGATCAAGCTGATCGCCAATGCGCTGCCCAAGGCCTATGCCAACCCGACCAACCTGCAGGCCCGTGATGATATGGCCACCGCCAGCCTGATGGCCGGTATGGCGTTCGGCAATGCCGGCGTCGGCGCGGTGCATGCCTTGGCGTACCCGTTGGGCGGGCGATTTAATATTGCCCATGGTGTGAGCAATGCGCTGTTGCTGCCTTATGTAATGCACTGGAACAAGCTGGCCTGTGTGGAGCGCATGCAGGACATTGCCCAAGCCATGGGTGTGAATATCATCGGACTCAGCGTCAACGATGCTGCCGACCAGGCGGTCGAGGCGATGACGCGACTGTGTGCTGCCGTGGAGATCCCGGTGGGGCTGAGCAGCTTTGGTGTGCCGGAAGACGCGATCCCCGCCATGGCGACGGAAGCGGCGGGTATCGAGCGCCTGATGCGCAACAACCCGCGCAAGCTCAGCGCGGCGGATATCGAGAAAATCTACCGGGCGGCTTACTGACCATTGAGTTAGGTCACGGTGCGCAGGGTAAAGCATGAGGTATACAATGCGCGCCATCGTGATTTAGCTCAAAAAAGGTGCGTCATGCAGCCCTTCGTTATCGCTCCATCGATTCTCTCCGCCGATTTCGCCCGCCTGGGTGAAGAAGTGGACAAGGTATTGGCCGCCGGTGCCGACTTCGTGCACTTCGACGTCATGGACAACCACTACGTGCCCAACCTGACTATCGGCCCGATGGTTTGCGCGGCACTGCGCAAGTACGGCATTACTGCGCCGATCGATGCGCACCTGATGGTCAGCCCGGTGGACCGCATCGTCGGTGACTTCATCGAGGCCGGCGCTACCTACATCACCTTCCACCCGGAAGCCACGCTGCACGTCGACCGCACCCTGCAACTGATCCGTGAAGGTGGTTGCAAGGCGGGCCTGGTGTTCAACCCGGCCACGCCGTTGAGCGTGCTGGAGTACGTGATGGACAAGGTCGACATGGTCTTGCTGATGAGCGTCAACCCGGGCTTCGGTGGACAGAAATTTATCCCCGGCACCCTGAACAAGCTGCGCGAAGCCCGCGCGCTGATCGATGCGTCGGGCCGTGATATCCGCCTGGAAATCGACGGCGGGGTTAACGTCAACAATATCCGCGAAATCGCCGCTGCTGGCGCTGACACCTTTGTGGCCGGCTCGGCGATCTTCAACGCCCCCAACTACCAGGAAGTCATCGACAAGATGCGGGCCGAACTGGCGCTGGCGCGTCCATGAGCGGTTTTGAGCAGTTGTTCCCCGGCAAACTGCCACGGCTGGTGATGTTCGATCTGGACGGTACGTTGATCGATTCGGTGCCAGACCTGGCGGCGGCGGTGGACGAGATGCTGCTCAAGCTGGGGCGCAAGCCGGCAGGCGTCGAATCGGTGCGTGAGTGGGTCGGCAATGGCGCGCAGATGCTGGTGCGCCGGGCCTTGGCCAACCACATCGATGCCGATGGTGTGGATGAGGTCGAGGCCGAGCACGCCCTGGAACTCTTCAATGTCGCCTATGAAAGCAGCCATGAGCTGACCGTGGTCTACCCCGGCGTGCGCGACACGCTCAAGTGGCTGCATAAGCAAGGCGTGGAGATGGCGCTGATCACCAACAAGCCGGAGCGTTTTGTCGCGCCGCTGTTGGACCAGATGAAAATCGGCCGGTATTTCCGCTGGATCATCGGTGGCGACACCTTGCCGCAGAAAAAGCCTGACCCGGCGGCGCTGTTCTTTGTGATGAAAATGGCCAATATTCCGGCCTCGCAATCGCTGTTTGTCGGTGATTCGCGCAGTGATGTGCTGGCCGCCAAAGCCGCTGGCGTGCAGTGTGTGGCGCTGAGCTACGGTTATAACCATGGCCGGCCGATCGCCGAAGAATCGCCGGCGCTGGTGATTGATGATCTGCGACTGTTAATCCCCGGTTGCTTGGGAGCGGGCGCTGAGATAACGTTGCCCGACATCGAATCAACCCCTTCTGGAAACTCCATCGTGGTGGTCACTCGCAAACTCTGGATGAAAGTCATCAAGGCCCTTGCCCGCTGGCGTTGGCGCGCCTGACTGATCCTGGCCGCGCTGCGGCACGTTTGCACACCTGACCGTTTGACCCTCAAGCCACGAGGCACCTCATGACCCGCGAAGAATTCCTGCGTTTGGCCGCTGCCGGCTACAACCGTATCCCCTTGGCCTGCGAAACCCTGGCCGACTTCGATACGCCGCTGTCGATCTACCTCAAACTGGCCGACGAACCCAACTCTTACCTGCTCGAATCGGTACAGGGCGGCGAGAAGTGGGGCCGTTACTCGATCATCGGCCTGCCGTGCCGCACCGTGCTGCGTGTGCATGACCATCATGTGAGCATCACCCATGATGGCGTCGAGATCGAAAGCCATGACGTAGAAGACCCACTGGCCTTCGTCGAAACCTTCAAGGCGCGCTACAACGTGCCGACCATTCCCGGCCTGCCGCGTTTTAACGGTGGCCTGGTGGGGTATTTCGGCTACGACTGCGTGCGCTACGTGGAAAAACGCCTGGGCAAATGCCCGAACCCGGACCCGCTGGGCGTGCCGGACATTCTGCTGATGGTCTCCGACGCGGTGGTGGTGTTCGACAACCTCGCCGGCAAGATGCACGCGATTGTCCTCGCCGACCCGTCCCAGGCCGATGCCTTTGAGCAAGGCCAGGCCAGCCTTGAGGCATTGCTGGAAAAACTGCGTCAGCCGATCACCCCACGTCGTGGCCTGGACCTCAGCCGTCCGCCAGCTGCCGACCCGATCTTTCGTTCAAGCTTTACCCAGGATGACTACGAGCGCGCAGTCGACACCATCAAGGAATACATCCTTGCCGGTGACTGCATGCAGGTGGTGCCGTCGCAACGCATGTCCATTGACTTCAAGGCCGCGCCGATCGATCTGTACCGCGCGCTGCGTTGCTTCAACCCGACGCCGTACATGTACTTTTTCAACTTCGGCGACTTCCACGTGGTGGGCAGTTCGCCGGAAGTGCTGGTGCGGGTCGAAGACAACCTGATCACCGTGCGCCCGATCGCCGGTACACGCCCGCGTGGCGCGACCGAAGAAGCCGACCTGGCGCTGGAAGAAGACCTGCTGAGTGACGACAAGGAAATTGCCGAGCACTTGATGCTGATCGACCTGGGCCGCAACGACACCGGGCGGGTGTCGGAAATCGGCTCAGTGAAGCTCACCGAGAAGATGGTCATCGAGCGGTATTCCAACGTGATGCACATTGTGTCCAACGTCACCGGCGAGCTGAAAGCCGGGTTGACCGCGATGGACGCGTTGCGGGCGATTCTGCCGGCGGGCACCTTGTCGGGCGCACCGAAGATTCGCGCGATGGAGATCATCGACGAACTGGAGCCGGTCAAGCGTGGTGTGTATGGCGGCGCCGTGGGTTATTTTGCCTGGAACGGCAATATGGACACCGCGATTGCGATCCGCACCGCCGTGATCAAGGACGGCGAGCTGCATGTGCAGGCCGGTGGCGGGATTGTGGCTGACTCGGTGCCGGCCCTGGAATGGGAAGAAACCCTGAACAAACGCCGCGCGATGTTCCGGGCGGTGGCGTTGGCTGAGCAAACGCCGCAAGCTTGAGATTAGATGTAGATCAAAATGTGGGAGCGGGCTTGCTCGCGAATGAGGAGTGTCAGTCACTGAATGTGTAACTGATAGACCGCATTCGCGAGCAAGCCCGCTCCCACAGTTGTTTTGTGGGGCGTTTAGGATCCGCTTAGAAGTCCAGACTCACCCCAACATTGACGCCTTGCTGGGTAAAGCTGTCATCCTTCCTCACGTTATACGCCGCCCGTAGCGCCAGCTCCTGAGTCAGCTTGTGGCTCACCCCCAAGCTCAACCGATCCGAATTGCTGCGTGGCGTGTAACCGTCCAGCTTGAAGTCGATGCCTGGCACGCTGTTGAGCGAAATCTTTACCTTCTGGGTGTCGTTTTCGAACTCATGCTCGTGGGCCACTTCGCCAAACACTTGGGTCTGCGGCGTAATCCGGTAGCTGCCTTGCAAGCCCATGCCGAGGCGCTTGGAGTCGCGTTGCTGGTCATCGAACGTCAGCGCGGTGGAGCGGTTGTCCTTTTCCGAATAGCCATCGACTTCGACCCGCGAGTAGTCGGCGCTGATGAACGGTGACAGGTGCCAGTCGCTGCCGGCGCCGGCAATGTCGTAGCCCAAGCGGCCGCTCAAGGCCCAGAGCCAACCGTCGGTGTCGCCTTTTTCGCCGCCTTCGCTGACGCCCAGGGCGAACTTGCGCTTGAGACTGTCGAAGTCCAGCTTGCCGCCGGTCAGCGCCGCATCGGCCCACCAGTGGTTTTGCTGATATTGCGCGAAGGCGGTGCCCATGTAGCTGTTGAGCTTGTAGTCCGAATCGCGGGCGCCGGCTTCGAGTGTCTGGCGATACAAGCCGGCGGCCACGCCTACGCGCCAGTTTTCGTCGAGGCGATAGCTGCCGCCGACGTTCACGTTGTAGCCACTGCCGTCGCCGCTGGCCGAACTGCGTTGGTCATCAAAGTCCAAATGCTGGCCACCACCGGCGACAATCGCGCGCCATTGGCCGACGGCCTGCCAGTTGCCATTGTCGGCTTGCCACTGGTTGCGCAGTTCATCCTGATGGGCGCGCA
Source organism: Pseudomonas sp. KBS0710 (assembly GCF_005938045.2). GTDB lineage: Bacteria > Pseudomonadota > Gammaproteobacteria > Pseudomonadales > Pseudomonadaceae > Aquipseudomonas. The sequence goes on from NZ_VCCF02000001.1 coordinate 6,509,313, forward strand.
AGGTGCCTTGGGCCATCTCCGGCAGCAAGGTCACTTCCCACGGCGCGGCGAGCAGCGAGTAGGCGTAGTCGGCGATCAACTGTTGCCCGGCAATGGTGGGGTGTACCGAGTCGTTGTAGATCAGCTTGGTCGGGTCCGGGTTAGTGCCGCCAATGCCATAGACCGGGTTGGCGGTGCAGCCGTTGCCGCTGAAGCAGGTGCCGGTGAGGTTTTGCCCGGTGGCCAGGCCAAAGCGCGCAGGGTTGGCGAAGGTTTCATTGAGCAGTAACGGGATGTTCAGTGGGATGACCTGGGCGTCGATCTGCGACAGGCGCTGCACCAGCGCCTGGTTGAAAATGTTACTGAGGGCCGAGCTGGCGCCTTGCGCGGGCGTGCCGTTGATGGCGGGCGTCAGGCCCAGGTCAGGCAGCATCCACACCATGATGTAGCGCGCGCCAGCCTGTTGCAGCGCTTGGGCGCTGTCGGCCAAACGCCCGCCGGCGGCAACGGCCTGGCCTGGGCTGAGGACGCGCCCTTGCAGGAAGTCATTGCCACCGCCAGACAGGAAGTACAGCGCGTTCGGGTCGGCCCGCCCGCCGTTGGCCGGCAGATAACCCTGGCGGCTGCGCAGCACCGTGCCACCTCCGGCGTTGCCGGGCGGGATCGCCGCATTGGAGACCGAAGTGATGGAGTCCAGGATGTTGTCGGTACGGTAGCCGCCGACCGCCCAGTTATTGCCATCGGGTAAACCCTGGGCGGCACGCACGGGCGAGGTGGAGGCATTCAGGTCGTTGGGGGCCACTCCCAGCTTGGAGCCCAATAGCGTTGATGACACCAGGCCATAATCGCCCTGGAATGTCGGCCCGGTGCGGTTGGTAAAGCGCAAGGTGGCACCGGCCGAGCCATCGGGGAACTGGCCGGCGTCGGCCAGGCTGTCGCCGAACACGACCATGGTTGAGTAAGGTGAAGGTGCTGCAAACGCCTGCGCGCAGGCCAGTGACAGGAGGCAGCCGGCAAGGGGCGCGAAAAACGGTGGTCTGAGCATGCAAAATTCCATTTAGTTGTTTTTGTGTCGGAAGCGAAACACTAGCAATGTAGTTAGGGTTTTCTTCGAAGAAAACAGTTTTTTCTTACAAATACTCGGTGGTGACCCCCGGAATCGCTGCTCCATATTGCACCGCTGGCGAGGCTACGTTACTGTGCCTGAACGTATGAATGAGACCCTCCCCGTGTTGATCATCAGCAAACTCTTGATGCGAGTAGTCAAGGCACACGCCCGTTGGCGTTGGCGCGCCTGACATTTTTCTCTGCCGGCTTGGCCGGACCTGTACCGATTTGCCTTCTTTACCCTTTGTTTGACGCCCCTTGCCGGCTCACCCTGGCAACCGGAACGTGCGTCTGGCAGCGGGACACTCTCTTGGAAGGCGGTCATTCGAAATCAGTGAATTCAAGAGGTTTGAACCCACATGTTGCTGATGATTGATAACTACGATTCCTTTACCTACAACGTTGTGCAGTACTTGGGCGAGCTCGGTGCCGAGGTAAAAGTGGTGCGCAACGACGAACTGACGGTCGCCGAAATCGCCGCTCTGAACCCTGAGCGCATCGTGGTTTCGCCTGGCCCGTGTACGCCGACCGAAGCGGGCATATCCCTCGAAGCGATCAAATATTTCGCCGGTAAATTGCCGATCCTGGGCGTGTGCCTGGGCCACCAGTCCATCGGCCAGGCGTTTGGTGGTGACGTGGTGCGTGCGCGCCAAGTGATGCACGGCAAGACCAGCCCGGTGTTCCATAAACACCTTGGCGTTTTCCACGGCCTCAACCTGCCAGTGACCGTCACGCGCTACCACTCGTTGGTGGTCAAGCGTGAAACCCTGCCCGAGTGCCTGGAGCTGACCGCCTGGACCCAGCTGGAAGACGGCTCGGTCGACGAGATCATGGGCCTGCGCCACAAGACACTGAATATCGAAGGGGTGCAATTTCACCCCGAATCAATCCTGACCGAGCAGGGCTACGAGCTGTTCGCCAACTTTCTCAAGCAGAGCGGCGGCACGCGCTAAGGACTTTCCATGGATATCAAGACTGCCCTGAGCCGTATCGTCGGCCATCTGGACCTGAGCACCGCTGAAATGAGCGATGTGATGCGCGAGATCATGACCGGTCAATGCACCGACGCACAGATCGGCGCGTTCATGATGGCGATGCGCATGAAGAGCGAAAGCATCGACGAAATCGTCGGTGCCGTGTCAGTGATGCGTGAGCTGGCCGACAAGGTTGAGCTCAAGACCCTCGACGGCGTGGTCGATGTGGTCGGCACCGGCGGCGACGGTGCGAATATTTTCAACGTGTCGACGGCTTCTTCTTTTGTGGTGGCGGCTGCCGGTTGCACGGTGGCCAAACACGGTAACCGTGCGGTGTCGGGCAAAAGCGGCAGCGCCGACTTGCTGGAGGCGGCCGGGATTTATCTGAACCTGACGCCGGTGCAGGTGGCACGCTGTATCGATAGCGTGGGCATTGGCTTTATGTTTGCCCAATCCCATCACGGCGCCATGAAGCACGCCGCCGGCCCGCGCAAGGACCTTGGCCTGCGCACCCTGTTCAACATGCTCGGCCCGCTTACGAATCCGGCCGGCGTGAAACATCAGGTGGTCGGTGTGTTCAGTCAGGCGCTGTGCCGGCCATTGGCCGAAGTGTTGCAACGTCTTGGCAGCAAGCACGTGCTGGTGGTGCATTCCAAAGATGGCCTGGATGAGTTCAGCCTGGCAGCGCCGACTTTCGTGGCGGAGCTGAAGAATGACCAGGTCACTGAATATTGGGTCGAGCCCGAAGACCTCGGTATGAAAAGCCAAAGCCTGCATGGCTTGGCGGTGGAAAGCCCGGCGGCCTCGCTGGAGTTGATCCGTGATGCCTTGGGGCGCCGCAAGACAGAAAACGGCCAGAAAGCCGCAGAAATGATTGTTCTGAATGCTGGCGCGGCACTTTACGCGGCGGACCACGCCTATAGTCTTAAGGAAGGTGTCGCCTTGGCCCACGATGCGTTGCACACCGGTCTGGCTCGCGAAAAGCTCGAAGAGCTGGGAGCATTCACCGCTGTGTTCAAAATGGAGAATGAAGGATGAGTGTCCCGACCGTTCTGGAAAAAATCCTCGCGCGCAAAGCTGAAGAAGTCGCCGAGCGCCGTGCCCGTGTGAGCCTGGCTGAGCTGGAGGGGTTGGCAAAGAGCGCTGACGCGCCGCGTGGTTTTGCCGATGCGCTGATCAAGCAGGCGAAGGAAAAGCAGCCGGCCGTCATTGCCGAGATCAAAAAAGCTTCGCCCAGCAAGGGCGTGATTCGCGAAGTTTTCATTCCTGAAGACATTGCCAAGAGCTATGAGAAGGGCGGCGCAACTTGCTTGTCCGTGTTGACCGATATCGACTTCTTCCAGGGTTCCGACCTGTTCCTGCAACAAGCCCGCGCTGCGTGCAAGTTGCCGGTGATCCGCAAGGACTTCATGGTTGACCCGTACCAGATCGTCGAAGCCCGCGCCTTGGGCGCCGATTGCGTGCTACTGATCGTCTCCGCGCTGGATGATGTGAAGATGGCTGAGCTGGCGGCCGTGGCCAAAAGCGTCGGCCTGGACGTGCTGGTGGAAGTACACGACGGTGATGAGCTGGAGCGTGCGCTGAAAACCCTCGACACGCCGCTGGTGGGGGTTAACAACCGTAATCTGCACACCTTTGAAGTCAGCCTGGAAAATACCCTGGACCTGTTGCCGCGTATTCCGCGTGACCGTTTGGTGATTACCGAGAGCGGCATCGTCAACCGCGCCGACGTGGAACTGATGGAAATCAGCGGTGTGTATTCATTCCTGGTGGGCGAGACGTTCATGCGCGCCGAGAACCCAGGGGCGGAATTGCAGCGGCTGTTCTTCCCGGAGCGTGGCGTGGCGGTGAGCGGTTCGACCCTCGACTGATTTGAAATACGGTCAAAAATGTGGGAGCGGGCTTGTGTGGGAGCTGGCTTGCCTGCGATAGCATCACCTCGGTGTTTCTGGAAGACCGCGGTGCCTTTATCGCAGGCAAGCCAGCTCCCACATTTGGTTTTGTGTTGGTTCAGATGATAGGTGTTCGATGATTGAGCCGGTGTCGATGACAGTTGAAGCAGGGCTTGCCGCCGAGCAAGACTTGCTGGCGGCCGTTTGCGCCGGTGAACAGGAATTCGGGCTACTGTTCTGGCAGCCAAATGACCAGGCTTTGGTGATGCCGCGCCGTTTGAGCCGCTTGCCGGCTTTTGACGCTGCCAGCCAGGTTTCGGCAGCTGCCGGTTGGCCGGTGCTACTGCGCGAAACCGGCGGAGAGCCGGTGCCGCAGTCGGCCGCCACGGTCAATATCGCACTGGTTTACGCGCCGCCACGCAGCGAAGGTGATCAGGGGCGTATCGAAACCGGTTATCAGCGTTTGTGCCAGCCGATCTGCGACTTGCTGATTGAGTTGGGCGGTGACGCTTCTGTTGGCGAAATTGAAGGCGCCTTCTGCGACGGTCGCTACAACGTCAACCTCAACGGCCGCAAGATGGTCGGCACTGCCCAGCGCTGGCGGCAAAGCGCTGGCCGCCCGGTGGGTTTGGTGCACGGCGCGTTGTTGCTGGATAACGACCGCGATGAGCTGATTGCGGCGGTCAATCGCTTCAACCAGGCTTGCGGGATCGATCAGCGGGTGCGGGCCGACAGCCATATCGCGTTGCACGAAGCTTTCTCCGCTCCGGATGCGATCACCCGGTTGGACGCGTTGTACCGGCAGATGCTGGCCGGGTTCCTGCCAGGTTAACGCGTACCGAACACCACCATCGTCTTGCCTTTGACGTGTACCAGGTTGCGTTCTTCCAGGTCCTTGAGGACACGACCGACCATTTCCCGTGAGCACCCGACAATACGTCCGATCTCCTGGCGCGTGACCTTGATCTGCATGCCGTCGGGGTGAGTCATGGCGTCGGGCTGTTTGCACAGTTCCAGCAAGCAGCGGGCCACGCGGCCGGTGACATCGAAGAAAGCCAGGTCGCCCACCTTGCGTGTGGTGTCGCGCAGGCGCTGGGCAATTTGACCGCTCAAGGCGTAGAGGATGTCGGGATCGTGTTGGGCCAGTTCGCGAAACTTTGCATAGCTGATCTCGGCGACTTCGCACTCGACCTTGGCCCGCACCCAGGCACTGCGCTCCTGCTCTTTGCCGGCTTGTTCAAACAGCCCCAGCTCGCCGAAAAAATCGCCGGTATTGAGGTACGCGATGATCATCTCACGGCCGTCTTCATCTTCGATCAGGATGGTGACCGAACCCTTAATAATGAAGAACAGTGTTTCGGAGCGTTCGCCCGCGCAAATGATGTTGTGCTTGACCGGGTAACGCCGGCGCTGGCAGTGCATCAACAATTTGTCGAGGTTCTTGATCTTGGGTGTGGGAGCAAGAGCAACCATGGTTGTATCCCGAAAAGACTGCACGGTGTGGTTGGAATTATTTTTATCCAGCGGTAACCGCATTGATACACGCTGTACAAAGGGTGGCAATGCGCCATTGAATTGGCGCCAGCTTAACAGACACATTCTGCCTCGATTAGGGAATTTAGCGGGCAAACGTCGTCATTGATCGTTTTCATGCCGGGCGCTGCGGTTTCAAGACCCTGTGCTAAGCTGGCGACCCTTTTTTAGCAGTGGAGTCTGGGCGATGAAGGCACGCATCCAATGGGCGGGCGAGGCCATGTTCCTCGGTGAGTCGGGCAGTGGCCATGTAGTAGTTATGGATGGCCCGCCGGACGCCGGTGGCCGTAACCTGGGTGTACGCCCGATGGAAATGCTCCTGCTCGGTGTTGGCGGTTGCAGCAATTTCGACGTGGTCAGCATCCTGAAGAAGTCCCGCCAGGCCGTCGAAAGCTGCGAAGCTTTCCTGGAAGCGGAGCGCGCCACTGAAGACCCCAAGGTGTTTACCAAGATCCACATGCACTTCGTGGTCAAAGGCCGGGCGTTGAAGGAAGCTCAGGTTAAACGTGCTATCGAGCTGTCGGCCGAGAAGTACTGCTCGGCATCGATCATGCTTGGCGCAGCCGGTGTGGCCATCACCCATGACTACGAGATTATCGAGCTGGGTTGATTGCGAGTCGGCAAAAAAAAGGGCGCCCTTGAGGGCGCCCTTTTTTGTGCGGCTTTTTAGATTCGATAGGTGCTTTTGGTCATGACCTTGGCCAATACGCTCATGCCAAACCGCACGGGCGCCGGGAAGCGGAAGCCGCCTGCATCCAGTGCGCTTTCTGCGTGGTGTTCTTCATCAATGCGCATTTGCTCAAGAATCGCCCGGGACTTTTCGTCTTCGGCCGGCAGTTGCTCCAGGTGTTCATCCAGGTGTTTGCACACTTGATGCTCGGTTGCGGCGACAAAACCGAGGCTGACCTTGTCGCTGATCAGGCCGGCGGCGGCGCCGATACCGAACGACAAGCCGTAAAACAGTGGGTTGAGCACGCTGGGATGGCTACCGAGTTGGCGAATGCGCTGCTCGCACCAGGCCAGGTGGTCGATTTCTTCTTCGGCGGCATGTTCCATCGCTGCGCGTACTTGCGGCAGCTTGGCGGTCAGCGCCTGGCCTTGGTACAGCGCCTGGGCACAGACTTCACCGGTGTGGTTGATGCGCATCAGGCCGGCGACGTGGCGGGTGTCGGTCTCGCTCATCTGCGTATCGGGCTGCACGATGGCGGGCGAAGGCCGGTACGGTTGGCCGCTGAAGGGCAGCAGTGTGCGCATGGCCATGTCGGCTTGCAGCAACAGACGGTCAATCGGCGAGTAGTGACGTTGGGTAGTCATGCTGACCTCCGGGAAGAATCTCGGCGGCCAGTTTACCGCAAGAGAGGGCGAAGCGTTTGCGCTGCATCAAGGGCATAGGGTCGCAGCTTTGAGCCGCGACCTGTGCGCCATGGATAATCAGCCCGGCGGCCAGTTCATCTGGCGCTGACCCAGCACATGCATATGGATGTGATAAACAGTCTGCCCGCCATCCTCGTTGCAGTTCATCACCACGCGAAAGCCCTTCTCGCAGCCTTGCTCTACCGCCAGCCGTTGAGCGGTGAACAGAATATGGCCAGCGAGGGCTTTGTCTTCTTCGGTGAGGTCGTTGAGGGTGCGGATCGGCTTTTTCGGAATGACCAGAAAATGCACGGGTGCCATTGGGGCAATATCGTGGAAGGCGAGGACTTGGTCATCTTCATAGATGATCTTCGCAGGTATTTCTCTGTTGATGATCTTGGTGAACAGAGTATCCACAGCTGTTTCTCCATTATGAAAGTGCATAACGAGTGTACCGAGGTCGTCAGCGCGGGCAATAGGCCTTGTTGATGGCGCCGGCAATCTTGCGGGTCAGCCAGCGTGGGCTCAAGCGCGGGCTGAAGGCCAGCCAGCGGTTGCGTCGCCCGGGAATAATGATGGCTTTGTTTTTTTCCAGCGCACGCACGGTGTAGAGCGCCACTTCTTCCGGGCTCATCAGTTGATTGCTGCGGTCGAGCTTGGCGGTGTCCATTTGCGCGGTGCCGAAAAACGCCGTGCGCGTGGGCCCGGGGCACAGCACCGAGACCTTGATACCGCAAGTCTTCAACTCTTCGCGCAGGCCCTCGGAGAAGTGCAGCACATACGCCTTGCTGGCGTAATAGCTGCTCATCCAGGGCCCGGGTTGGAAGGCTGCGACCGAGGCTACGTTGAGAATCTGCCCGCCGCCATGCAGCGCCATGGCGTTGCCTAGGGCGTGGCACATGCGGGTGAGGGCCAGGATGTTGACTTCGATCAGGTCTTGCTCGGTCATCCAATCCTGGGCGAGGAACGGCCCGCTGGTGCCCATGCCAGCGCAGTTGACCAACAGGTCGATCTGCCGCTCGCCTTCTTCAAGTTCCAGCAGGAACCCCGACAAGCGCAGGGGTTCGCCGAGGTCGCAGGCACGAAACAGCACCTCGACGCCGAAGCGCTGAGTCAATTCAATTGCAATGCTTTCCAACTGATCACGCTGACGGGCCACCAGAATCAAGCTGCGGCCGCGACGGGCCAGTGCTTCGGCCAAAGCCAGGCCGATGCCGCTGGAGGCGCCGGTGATCAGAGCGTAACGGGTCATGCCTTTCTCCATCGCAACGCCGCCAAGCCTGTGACAGAGGCATCACAGGCGGCGGGCGTTTCTTCACTGTTCTGGAGAGTCTACAGGTTCGGCTGCGTCCTCAGCACTTTGCACGCTGTCTTCTTCATCTACGGTGACGCTTTGATCGGTGGCGTCATCGGCGGTAATGGAGCTGCTTTCGTAGCTGCTGTCCATATTGGCTTCGAGCTGGTTCAAGTAGCCGTTCATGCCCAGCGTCACCACAATGGCGAGCATCACTGGGATAAACGCCAGCCACAGGGTCGCCAGCACTTTGACTGCCGTGGAGTTGCGCGGCGGCGGCGGGCCATATTGGTTGGCGCCTGCGTTGCCCGGCAGTACCAGCAGCAGGATCGGGAAGACGCTGTTGACCAGTGGCACCAGGTTGAGGAAGTACAGCCAGCCGGACCAGCCCAGGTCGTGCAGGCGTTGCACACCGATTTGCACGCTCACCCACACCAGTGCAACAAACAAGGCCAAGCCCAGCAGCACCCCGAGGATGGTGCCGGCAGTCGGCGAGGCGGTTGCCACGGCGAAGCTAGCGGTACTGATGATGCCACCGGCCACCAGCAGTGCCAGGGTCAACACCAGCGTCCAGGCCAGATAACGCAGGCGGCCGATGCGCCCGTGGATGGTGAACACTTTAAGGGTTGAGTATTCCTCGGTGTACTCACCCACGGCAGCACGCGGTGGTGCATAGGGCGAAGCCGCAGGGCGCGAGAAGTCAGCGGCGCTGGCATCGGTCTCATGGGTTTCGGCCAGGTTGAAGGTTACCGGCTGCTCGGGTTCGATACGGGCATCGACGCCGGCGTTTTTCAGCGCAGTAAGGTAGGTTTCGGCATCGGCGCGGGAAAGGTCGCGCTTGAGTGCGACCGGGCGGCCGGTGAAAAGCTTTTCGATGGCTGCCACATCGCTCTTGAACAGCTCGGCGAGGTTCAGCTTGGCGGTGGTGCTTTCGACACCCGGGAGCAGGGCTCCGTCAAACACGATCTTGAAACGGCTGTCGCTCATGCGGGCATCCTTGTCACTGGTTCAGGGAAGGGGTTCAGGCCAGCACCAAGGGGCAGGCCTGCTATTGAGTTCAACGGGGCCAGCGCAGTTGCGCTGCCTGCTCGCGTGCCTTGCGGTATTCGGCATCCAGGCGGGCAATCAGTTCATCGACGCTGGGCAAATCATCAATCTGGCCAACACCTTGGCCGGCTGACCATACGGTTTTCCAGGCCTTGGCCTCATCGCTCAACGGCTTGAGCTTGGAGCCGAAGTTGACTTCGCCTTTGCCCTGCAGGGCGGCGAGGTCGAATCCGGCGTTTTCCAGGCTCTGGCGCATGAAGCTTGCGGGTACGCCGGACACCGCAGGAGTGTGCACGATGTCGGCGGCGCGCGATGTGAGCAGCATCTCTTTATACGCGTCCGGGGCGTGGCTTTCGGTGGTGCCGATAAAGCGCGTGCCGAAATACGCCAGGTCTGCGCCCAGCAGTTGCGCGGCGAGTATCTCATGCCCTTGGTTGAGGCAGCCGGCCAGCAGCAGGGTTTTATCAAAGAACTGGCGAATTTCGGCGATCAGCGCGAACGGGCTCCAGGTGCCGGCGTGGCCACCGGCGCCCGCCGCCACGGCGATCAGGCCGTCAACCCCGGCTTCTGCGGCTTTCTCGGCATGCCGGCGGGTGGTGACGTCGTGAAACACCAGGCCACCGTAGCTGTGAACCGCGTCCACCAGTTCCTTGACCGCGCCCAGGCTGGTGATAACGATCGGCACCTTGTGCTCGACGCAGATCGCCAGGTCGGCTTCAAGCCTTGGGTTGCTGTTATGCACGATCAGGTTGACGGCATAGGGCGCGGGGTTGTCCAACTGCGCCAGGCCCGCTTCGATTTCCTCCAGCCAGGCCTTGAAACCGCTGCTTTCGCGCTGGTTGAGTGCCGGGAAACTCCCGACCACGCCATTGCGACAGCACGCCAGGACCAATTGCGGGTTGGAAATCAGGAACATCGGCGCAGCCACCACGGGCAGGCGCAGACTTTGTTCGAGCGAAGCGGGCAGTGACATTGGAGGTTCCCCGAGTAATTGAAATTAGAACGGTTTGACCACGACCAAAATTACGATAGCCAGCAATATCAGAACCGGCACTTCATTGAACCAGCGATAAAAGACATGGCTGCGGGTGTTTTCGCCACGGGCGAAGCGTTTTACCTGGGCGCCGCACATATGGTGGTAGCCGATCAGCAGTACCACCAAGGTAAGTTTGGCGTGGATCCAGGCACCGGATTGAAAGATGGCCGGGTTGAGGTAGATCAGCCAGCCGCCGAAGACCAGGGTGGCGATCATCGCTGGCCCCATGATGCCGCGGTACAGCTTGCGCTCCATGAGGCTGAAGCGTTCTTTGCTGACGGTGTCCTCACTTTGTGCGTGATAGACGAACAGGCGTGGCAGGTAAAACAGCCCGGCAAACCAGCAGACGATACTGACGATATGGAAGGCTTTGATCCATAGATAGAGCATTTCTAGTTATTCCCAGGTTCACGGTAACTGAAGATAGTAGTGGCTCATGCGCCTGTACGTCACGTTGACGGTTGTCGCAGGACGATACGGCCCCTATTATCGACGGCTTTCCAGTGGGTTCGTTGAGGGCAGGTTTATGGTCAAGGTCGGTATCGTCGGCGGCACGGGTTACACCGGTGTCGAATTGCTGCGTCTGTTGGCTCAGCATCCGCAAGCTGAGGTGGTGGTCATCACTTCCCGATCCGAGGCCGGCTTGGCCGTGGCCGATATGTACCCGAACCTGCGAGGCCACTATGACGGCCTGGCGTTCAGCGTGCCGGACATCAAGACCCTGGGCGCGTGCGATGTGGTGTTCTTCGCCACGCCTCACGGGGTGGCGCATGCACTGGCCGGCGAACTGCTGGCGGCGGGTACCAAGGTTATCGATCTGTCGGCCGACTTCCGCTTGCAGGACGCCGATGAGTGGGCCAAGTGGTACGGCCAGCCACACGGCGCGCCTGAGTTGCTGGAAGAGGCGGTGTACGGTCTGCCGGAAGTCAATCGTGAGCAAATCAAGCAAGCACGCCTGATTGCCGTGCCGGGTTGCTATCCGACCGCGACGCAGCTGGGTTTCCTGCCGTTGCTGGAAGCGGGTCTGGCCGACACTTCGCGTTTGATCGCCGACTGCAAGTCGGGTGTGAGCGGCGCCGGCCGTGGTGCAGCTGTAGGTTCGCTGTACTCCGAGACGTCGGAAAGCATGAAGGCCTACGCGGTAAAAGGGCATCGGCACTTGCCGGAAATTCGCCAGGGGCTGCGTCGTGCGGCCGGTAAAGACGTGGGCCTGACCTTCGTGCCGCACCTGACGCCGATGATTCGTGGCATTCACTCCACGCTCTATGCAACCGTTGTCGACCGTTCGGTAGACCTGCAGGCGCTGTTTGAAAAGCGTTATGCCAATGAACCGTTTGTCGACGTGATGCCGGCTGGCAGCCACCCGGAAACCCGTAGCGTGCGCGGTGCCAACGTATGCCGCATTGCCGTGCACCGTCCACAGGATGGCGATTTGGTGGTGGTGTTGTCGGTGATCGATAACCTGGTCAAGGGCGCGTCGGGCCAGGCGGTGCAGAACCTGAACATTCTGTTTGGCCTGGATGAGAAGCTGGGTCTGTCCCACGCGGGCATGCTGCCTTAAGGTTTTACCGTTGATTGCAAAAGGCCCGTCTATCGGGCCTTTTGTGTTTTTAATGGCTGCAGCGCAGATTGATATACCGTAACAATAGTTGACCGCTTTTCTAGGAGAAGCGGATAATGCCCGCCATTACGCATATGGCGGCGCTACGCCGGGAGATTATCAGCATGAGCGTTGAATCCTTCACCCCCACGGCTTTGCAATTCACCCACGGTGCTGCGCACAAGGTGAAGAGCCTGGTCGATGAAGAGGGTAATGATCGCTTGAAGCTGCGCGTATTCGTTACGGGCGGCGGTTGTTCAGGGTTTCAGTACGGTTTTACCTTCGATGAAGATGTGGCCGACGATGACACCATCGTCGAGCGCGAGGGCGTCAGCCTGGTCGTGGACCCGATGAGCTTCCAATACCTGGCAGGTGCCGAGGTGGATTACCAGGAAGGTCTGGAAGGCTCGCGTTTCGTGATCAAGAACCCGAATGCCACCACGACCTGTGGTTGCGGGTCTTCGTTCTCGATCTGATCAGCAGCCTGATCTTCAGCAAATAAAAAAACGCCGCTTGGCTTTGATAGGCCAAGCGGCGTTTTGCTGTCTGCAGGTTTAGGCTGGGTAGATTGCACCTAATACCCGAAGCCCGCGTGCGCCAGTGACACTTGGGCGGTTGGCGGCAATGCCCTCCAGGCAGCAATGGGCCAGCCAGGCGAAGGCCATGGCTTCCACCCAATCGGGGTCCACGCCGTAAGTGGCGGTGCTGCTGACCTGAGTGGACGGCAACAGCGCCGCAAGGCGGTTCATCAGCGTGGTGTTATGCGCGCCGCCACCACAGACCAGCAGGGTTTCGGTGTCGGCTTGTGCGGCTTGCAGGGACTCGACGATGGTCAGTGCGGTCAGTTCAAGCAGGGTTGCTTGCACATCCTCTGGCTGGAACGCTGGCAATCTGCCGAGGTGGTGTTGCAGCCATCCCAGGTTGAATACTTCGCGCCCAGTGCTTTTCGGGCCTTTGGTCAGGAAGAACGGGTCACTGAGTAGCGCGTTGAGTAGCGCAGGCTCGACCTGGCCACCGGCTGCCCATTGGCCATCGCGATCGAAGTGCTCGCCGCGCTGATCGTGAATCCATGCATCCAGCAGCACGTTGCCCGGGCCGCAATCGAAGCCGGCTACGGGCTTGTCGGTCTCGATCAGGCTGAGGTTGCTGAAGCCGCCGATATTCAATACGGCGCGGTTGCCGGTACGTTCACCGAACAAGGCTTCATGAAAGGCGGGCACCAAGGGCGCGCCTTGACCGCCTGCGGCCACATCGCGGCTGCGGAAATCACTGACGACGGTAATGCCCGTCAGCTCAGTGAGCAGGGCAGGGTTGCCGATTTGTACGGTAAAACCTCGAGCAGGTTCATGGCGGATCGTCTGGCCGTGGCTGCCGATCGCGCGTATGTCCTGAGGCTTGAGGTTCTGTTGTTCCAGTAAGGCATGGATGCCTTTGGCCGCCAGTGTCACCCAGTGTTGCTGGGCGACAGCCGAACGGGCGATCTCATCCGGGCCGCTGGCGCAGAGGCTTAATAGCTGGGTACGCAGATCGTCCGGCATGGGGATGTAGTGAGTGGCGATCAAGTTGATCGCCGGGTTCTGTTCGATCAGGGCGATGTCCAGGCCATCGAGGCTGGTCCCGGACATCACACCTATATAGAGCGGCATACCTTAGCGCTTCGCCGAGGCCAGCAGGGTGGAGCGCTCCTGGTCCATGCGTGCCATCAGTGGCTGGCTCTGTTGCAGGAAGCGTGCGCGCTCGGCTTTGGCGATCGGATCGGCCATTGGCAGCTTTTGGCCAAGTGGGTCGACGTGAACGCCATTCACCTGGAACTCATAGTGCAAATGCGGGCCGGTGGACAGGCCGGTGGTGCCGATATAGCCGATAACCTGGCCCTGCTTCACGTTGCTGCCGGTCGACACGCCTTTGGCGAACCCTTGCATGTGGCCATAAAGGGTGCGGTAGGTATTGCCGTGCTGGATGATCACGGTATTGCCGTAGCCACCGCGACGGCCGGCCAGCAGCACCTTGCCGTCACCGGCAGCCTTGATGGGCGTGCCGCGCGGGGCGGCATAGTCAACGCCTTTGTGGGCGCGGATCTTGTTGAGGATCGGGTGCTTGCGGCCCATGGAAAAGCGCGAACTGATGCGGGCAAAGTCCACCGGCGTACGGATGAAGGCCTTGCGCATACTGTTGCCATCGGCGGTGTAGTAGCTGGTGTTGCCTTGTTTGTTGGTGTAACGCACTGCGGTGTAGGTCTTGCCACGGTTGGTAAACCGCGCAGAAAGAATCGCGCCGGTCCCGACGACTTTGCCGTTGGCGACTTTCTGCTCGTAGATCACGTCAAATTCGTCACCCTGACGAATGTCCTGGGCGAAGTCGATGTCGTAGCCAAACACGCTGGCCATGTCCATGGTCATGCTGTGGGACAAGCCAGCGCGGGCGGCCGACTGTGACAGCGAACTGTTGATCACGCCATGCACGTAGGCGGAGCGCGTCACCGGCTTGGTGGTGATGCGGTTGAACGCAAAGCCTTTGGCGCCTTTGGTCAGGGCAATGCTTTCGAGGTCGTTGACATTGCTATGCAGGTTTTTCAGCTGGCCGTCGGCAGCCAATTCGAACTCTAGCTTCTGGCCGTGTTTGAGCTGGGTGAATTGCTTGGCTTGTTTATCGCTGGCCAGCACCTCATTAACCGTAGAGGCGGGCAGGCCGACCTTTTCAAACAGTGTTGAAAGGGTGTCGCCTTTGGCGACGGTCACTTCGCGGTGCAGCGGATTTTTTGGAGTGGCTGGCGCAGGCGGCTCTTGAGTGGCCTGCTGGGTGTCTTCCGGGCTGCTTTCTATCTGTGCAAATGGAGATTCTATCGGTGCGTTTGTGGCTTGTTGCGCGTCGGAAGCGTCTTGATCTTGTGTCAGTTGTTCAACTGGACTTTCCAGGTCAAGGCTCAGGGATGTTCGTTTGGCTTCTACGTCACTGGAAGGGAATACCAGGAGTGCCAGGCTGAGAAGGGCGGCGATACCACTTGCGGCGAGCAGGTGGGTCTTCGGGTAAAGCGGCGGCGCTTTAGACGGTTCTGTGGTCATAAGTAATTTTGACTTTGAAGATGAAATGGAAAAGATGAATGACATGATGAAGATGAAATAACTGTATAAAATATAACCAAATCATCTGTGGCGCAAGCTCGCGAACGCTGGGCTTGCTGAACGGTGTCCGTGCGCGGGACAAAACTTGTAATTAGTCCCTGATCTTGTATGGTTGGTTCCCTTTTGAATCTGAGCCTTGCGGGTCTGTTATGAAGTCGGTTGAAGAGCAGCTAGCGCTGATAAAACGTGGTGCGGAAGAACTGTTGGTCGAGGCCGAGCTGATCGAAAAGCTCAAGCGTGGCCAACCCCTGCGGATTAAGGCTGGCTTCGATCCGACCGCGCCGGATCTGCACCTGGGTCATACCGTGCTTATTAATAAGCTGCGCCAGTTCCAAGAGCTGGGGCATCAGGTCATCTTCCTTATAGGTGACTTCACCGGGATGATCGGTGATCCGAGCGGCAAGAGCGCAACGCGCCCGCCGCTGACCCGCGAGCAGGTTCTCGACAATGCCGAGACCTACAAAACCCAAGTGTTCAAGATTCTCGATCCGGCCAAGACCGAGGTGGCATTCAACTCCACCTGGATGGACCAGATGGGGCCGGCCGACTTTATTCGCCTGACTTCCCAATACACCGTGGCGCGCATGCTTGAGCGTGACGACTTTGACAAGCGCTACTCCACCAATCAGCCGATCGCGATTCACGAGTTCCTCTACCCGCTGGTGCAGGGCTATGACTCGGTAGCCTTGCGCGCGGACGTTGAGTTGGGCGGTACTGATCAGAAGTTCAACCTGCTGATGGGGCGCGAGTTGCAGCGTGCGTATGGGCAAGAAGCTCAGTGCATTCTGACCATGCCTTTGCTGGAGGGGTTGGATGGCGTCAAGAAGATGTCCAAGTCGCTTGGCAACTACGTCGGTATCCAGGAAGCGCCGGGTGTTATGTACGGCAAACTGGTTTCGATTCCTGATGCGCTGATGTGGCGTTACTTCGAGCTGTTGAGCTTCCGGTCGATGGACGAGATCAATGCGTTGCGCGCTGAAGTTGAGGCGGGTGCGAATCCTCGTGACGTGAAGATCAAATTGGCGGAAGAGATCGTTGCGCGCTTCCATGGTGAAGAGGCTGCGGCCAGTGCTCACCGCGCGGCTGGTAACCGTATGAAGGATGGCGAGCTGCCGGATGATCTGCCAGAGATCGAATTGACTGCGACTGAAGCAATGCCGATTGCTGCGGTACTTAATAAGGCGGGCCTGGTTAAGAACTCCGCGGTTGCGCGCGACCTGCTGGGTTCCGGTGGTGTGCGTATAGATGGTGAGGTTGTCGATCGCACCTTTATATACGAGCTGGGCGCTACCCACGTTTGCCAGGCTGGGAAGAAGGCATTTGCGCGTATTACGCTCAAAGCCGAATAAAACTGAAATGAGGTGTTGACGGCGTTTTATATCT